>CALCJM010000008.1 GCA_937967505.1 uncultured Pirellulaceae bacterium
ACTGCCGCTGGTCAGATTATTAACCACGTTGAAATTAAAACCAAAATCAATATTATCGAGAGCTGAACTGCCATCGACTGCGGTGAAGTAGTTAGCGTGCTGTATCGTTCGCAAGCTCTGGTTTCCACCATTAATATCGAATGTGTCCGATACTGCCGCATCCGCACCGCCAATTAAAAAACCGTCAGTGGCAGTAACAGAAACCAAGTCCAGAAAAAAATCACTCGTGATGCCACCCGCACTGGAATACGTTTGCTGAGCCCACGCACTGGCGGCTGCGGTGCCGGGCAGTTCGATTGTTTTTGAATCCACCGACACAAGGTACTCGTCTCCACTGTTCAGCCCTTCAAAGAAGTATTCCCCTTTGTGGTCGGTCGTCGTAAAGCTGACCGTCCTGAATCGACTTGGACCGCCATTGCCTCCAATTTTCTCAAAAAGTGTGACCCGCACATTTTCCAGCCCCGTATCATCCTCAATCGATCCATCGATATTGGTATCATGGGCGACTGTTCCACTGATGCCAACATCCCCATTGAGGCTGGGGTTGTTTACAATCAACTGGAAGTCAGACACGACGGTAGGTTGGCTCATTCCGTGAACCGTGGTAACCGATAGCTGGCCCGCCAAAGCTCCGACAAACCTGGCGGGTGCAGACAGACCGATTTCGCTGTCAACGTTTGCTGTGAAGTTAAAGTCTTCCCCACCTGCATACGTATACAGAAGTGCCCCATCGGCAAACAATTGCGTTCCCGCAACCAACCCACCTATTGAAACACTTACCAAGGCGTCCTGACTGGTACCGTTGGAGACATTAACGGCCAAAGGGTAGATCACGGGCGAAATATTAAGGTCTGCGACGGACGAGCCATTGGTGCTGACCGACATAACCGATTGTTGTGTCGCAACGCCAGAATCGGATTGATACACTGTCACCAATCGACCATTGCCCAATACTGCCAGGCTCAGGTCGGTTTGCTCACCCGCGTCTTCAGTATGCACGATCACTGGCTCCCCCAATGAGGACAGTGACTCGCTCAATCGCGTGACTGAAACATCAAGCGGGTTTCCGGGAACCGAACGTTGAATTCCAATCAGCAGCGTGCCATCATCCAGTGCCTGAATGGTCGGGTCAGCGATCGCAGAGATTCCCTGCATAGGTCTTCGCACGTCTACAGCCCGCTGGTTTTGCAAAATACCAGAGGCGTCGAAAACAGCCACGTTGACCAAACGTCTGTTCCCGGGTGCTATGACGCGCGTTTGCCAGGTGGCAGCAAAACCATTATTTTTTATGGCGGTAATTTCAAATCCTGTGTCCGACAGAACCGAACCACCAATCTCAAATGGCTCCCGGATAACATTGCCGACAGGGTCAAATATTGCGCCACGTACTACATTCAAACCGTTGCGGTCAACCCAGGCGACCAGCAACCTGCCGTCTTCCAATTCGATGATCCGGGGTTCTTCTTCCGGACTGGCAGTTGCTGCCCCATTGACCTGAATTTCGACACTGCGACTGCCATCGGCATCAAACAACACCATTTGCAGGTCACGTTCACCAGCGGCAGATGAGTCCGCCTGAGACTGATAGACCACTGCAAAACCACCATCAGATGTACCTACAATTGCTGGCTGAATCTGTTCGGTACCGATACTGGTGATGAGATCCACACTGTTGCCTGACGCCATCACCCCATCCAGTTCCACCCGGTCCCCACGCTCATCGAAGCGCTGAACGTTGATGTCTGCCTCAACACCATATCCGTGTTGCCATGCAATCACAAAACCACCATCAGCCAACGCAGCGACACTGGGCGACGAGGTTCCCCCCTGGCCGGGAGCGACGACAATTTCACCGCCCACAGGCAAGCCATCGTCGGTAAATCGTTGAGCCCTTACGGTGCGGATGTCAGGATCGGTTTCGTTTGTATTCCAAACGATCACATAGCCACCATCCTCCAAGGCGACGACATCACTTTCGCTACCTGAGCTGGTAAGTTCCACGGGTGCATCAACGGGTCTGAATTCGTCCCCCAGAATGGCCACTCCATCGTCGGCAGTGCCCAAAACGGTCACTTGAACGAGATAATTATCCGGGGAACTTGCTACGCCACCTGCGATACGTTCGAAATTTAACGTCACGTTGCCGGAAAAATTCAGATCGGGAATGAAGATCACATCGCCCTCTATCAGGGCCTGCACGAGGATCTCGTCACCGATGGAAACCACATCACCGTTCTGATACAGGGTGCCGCCGGACGACGCAGCATTCAAGACGATCGTTTCTCCCGCAACTCCTGATGCACTGAGAGACGTATCCAGGATCTCCAGATAGTCACCCTCCTCCAATGTCGGATTGGAACCAACGCCCAGACTGACCTGGGTGACCTTGCCTGCGGCAACAGGTGTGTCGGGAGTACGATGCAGCGATGACACCAAGGAAGCGTCGTCCGGGGTGGTCGCCAGATCTGGACTTTCTTCCACGCCTCCGGGCACTTCGTCTGTGATGGCGTTTGAGCCCGCATCTGGAGTTGGAATTGACACTGCCAACGGATGATCAGTCTCTGCCGACAAAACCTCCGGTGTAGCAACCGGCAACATCTCACTGGAGATCAAAGTGTCTAGGCGATCGAGAGTCAAACTTACGTTTGTCGCCGTCGCACCGTGTTCCAATTCAATCGCATTTTGGACTTCCGACGAATCAGCCGGCACCACGGCCAGATCAACCGGTAGCGGCACAGCGCTATATAACACCCGATCCTCAAGGGATTGAAGATTCAGTGTCTTTTCCCGCTCGCATTTCTTGAGCAAGGCTTCAAGGTATTCAGCGATGTTTTTAAGTCGACGCATAGGTTCGATCGCGCAGCTTCTATTGAACAGCAGCTTGTAGTGGACAGGCAGTGTATTTTCGCGGCGACCGCTGTGCGGGTTTCCCCCAAGCCGTCCCGTCGAGCGCGCAAGAGAGCGCGTGAAAGCTTAGCTTTTAGATAAGCCCATGCGGGAAAATAGAATTGCGGTTACAAATTGAATGTCAGACCTGCGCCGACTGTGCCGAACATTCCGTTTCACCTGCCATCAGCCAGCCTGATCATTTACTTTTTTCATCTTGCGGTGGCCGTTTCGCAGCTTTTGATCTCACTCTCGCGTCTGACCAATCCTGCCACGCTGATCAACGAGTGACGTGTTTCCCGGCACAATCCGATCAACTCACCGGCAATTCTTGAGATGTCTTCTTCCGAATACCCTTCACTGACAGCCTCTTCAAGATCTATCGTGGCATCCACCAGTTCGTGAGCAAACACTTTGCTGGCCTGCGTTCGCAGAACTCGACTGGTCTCACGCAGCGCTCCCAAGTCTCCAGCTTCCAATGCCTGATAGACAACCTCAATATGACTGCCAATGGCAACCGCAGATCGCGGATCGACGCTCGTGGAAACTTCGGGCTGCGTGACTTCAGCACCATGGTCTTTCACATGTTGAACCAGACAGCGGACGATATCTTGGTCAAATTGCTCTGGGCTGCACTTTAATAACTCTGCCAGCGCTTCGGGAATCAGCATTCTTTCCCGATAGACGCGCCCGTTGACCAGCGTATCGAACACATCACAGACATAGAGAATTCTTGACATCACAGGAATGTCAGCGCCAAAAACCGTTTGTCCCTTGCGGGCACTCGACCTAGAAAAACCGTAGTGCCGACATTTGAGGATCTGGAAAATTTCCGCCGAATCAATGGTGTTTTGCACAATCTGCAACCCAATTTCATCATGACGATTCATGATCTGCCATTCCTGCTTGGTGAGCGTATCCGTTTTGTACAAAACGGAATCCGGTACGCCTATCTTTCCTACATCATGCAGCAGTGCCGCGACCTCCAAACGATAGAGATCCTTTCGATCCAAATAGCTTTTGCCAATTTCGACCGCCAGGTTCGCCACACGAATCGAGTGGTTGGCCGTTTCATGACATCGAAATGACAAAGACGACAGCAGACCAATCACGGCAGAATATTCCGCCTCAGACTTGATCTTTTCGATGACCACGTCACGGGCTTCTGCTTCCAGTTCGGATTCGGCAGGACACTGATCAAATCGTACCACGCGATTTCGACCGCTGCGTTTGGCTGCGTAGAGTGCTTGGTCGGCCTGGTCCAGCAAGTGCTGTTGATCCATGGCCTTGAACTGGCGGTTGGAAAAACCAACACTAATCGTGACAACTGTATCATCGACAGGGGACGACTCGATCGCTTCTCTGATCTTGTGCCCGACCGCCAACGCCTGTTCGAGTTCCAAGTCGCCAATCAACACAATGAATTCTTCTCCGCCGTAACGACAGACAGTACCCAGATCCCCGACCGCGTCGCGGATCTTTTCAGCCACATGAATCAACACCTGGTCTCCGAAACTATGTCCATGCGAATCATTAATCCCCTTAAAATGATCCACATCCAACATCAGTAGCGACAAGTCTTCCGGGGTCGACTGTTCCCACGTTTTATCGAAGATATTGAAAAACTCACGTCGATTAAAGCATTTCGTCATTGGGTCATATGACGCCAGAAAGGTAAGCTGTTCGTTCTGTCGTTCGACCGTCTGAACGGTTTTCTCCAATGCATCACGCTGCGTTTCAATTTCGGTCACGTTATCGAAACTAATCAGAGCACCTCGACACGCCCCTTTGTTGGACAGAATGGGCGATGCATTCACCGAAAATCGGGAAACACCAGCCCGGGTTTTCAGGGCGACCAGTTGGCCGACGATGGCCTTTTTCGTTTCCAGACACTGATCCCACGCGAAACCCGGAAGCGTTTCGGCATCAGTCAGTTGCCAATCAAAGTCCTCCAGCTTTTTACCCACCAAGGTTTTGGGAGATAGCGGGTTCGCGCCCCGGCCCTGATTGATAATATGACAGAACGCACCATTGGAATGTGCGACAACTCTATTGGGCTTCAGCAGCACAACACCCTCGGTCAGGGTATCCAGTGCCGAACGAACACGTTGAGGAATCCCGTCTGTAGGAGTCAGCGTACGAAATGCATTACTGAACAGCACCCAGCATGCCAGCGAAACGGTGGCAGACAGAAACAAAAGTGCGATCCAGCTTTTTTGGAAAAAACCATAGGTCGTTTCCGTTGGTGAATTTCTGAAATAGATATTCAGAGTCCCCCAAACCCGCCCATTTTTATGGATATCACATGACGCCAGTGTGCGACGCGCGAGATCTATCGACGATTGCGTTGCAGAATCCGCTGCGTTATTCGATTTGCTGGCAGTTTGCAGGAGTTTTTTTCCCTGGCGGCTGGCCACCGTGATCTGGTCAATGCTGTCGTTCAGCCGGAAACAGGTTTCAACCGTCTCTTTTAAACGCACCAAGTTTTTCCCCTTACCAACGACAGAACCGCGTACCACCGACGAAAGAGCCGCCGCAACCGATTGCGTCGTGTGTAGTCGCGCGTCGCGTTCTAGGGTGTCGCCGTTGGGGAGCAGTTGTAGCTGTAGCGCAATCCAAGCCATCACTCCGGCGAGAAGTCCGGTCGTGATCGCAAGGCGCGCAGCTGTACGTAAATGGGGCATTATTTTCCGTCGTCTGACAGGACGTCGAAGCCTGATAAATGAGTTTCTTCCCCGAAACATAAGTTTCCATTAAAGCCAGACGGGACTGTAGCCAAGATTTCACCAAAAAAACTGATCGCCGCTCATCTGACAGCAGCCGGGTATGCCCTGGGAAAGTTTGACGATTATTCCGATTACTCCACTGGACCACCAAAATTCCTTTGCGAATGCGGTTGAACGACTCCCGATGCTCCGATTAAACGGCGATGGTAAGTCTTGAGGGTTGTACTACCTTTTTGAATTGACGGAGTTACACGTGCGCTTTTATCGTTCTACATTGCTGGCAGTACTGATGGCAGCCTCCACTTTAGGAGGTGTCAAAACTGTCGGGGCGCAGTCATTTGACTACCCCCAGAACAGCCAGTCGCTGTTTTCACGTTGGGCTGAAAACCAAAAATCAACGACCACGATCTCCTCTCCGATTCAGCAGACTGCCCCCACTGCACCGGAGGGCAGATTTTCGTTGAAACGGCTGATCGGTGAGAAAACCGCGATCACTTCCGGCTTGGTCGAGCGGATCAAAGCTTTTGACAACAACAAAACGTTCGCGCTGGCCCCCCGTAACCGCAACGCCTCCCAAAACCAACAAACCGCTTGGGCACAACCCGCAGGGCGCGAGCAAATAGAGCGATCGATTTTGGAGGTCGTCGAAGAGCAACCTGAAATTGATACCAACCTGCCTCGGTATCAATTGGACGCCCCCACTCCGATCCCCGGCAACGCTCGTCCCTTTGCTCCATCACAACAAACGTGGAATCGCGGACCGCAAACCGCAAACGCACCGCAGGCAACCAGTCAGACAAACTCAAACCCGGTTGCCCCCAACCAGACACGCTCAAACCAAGGTATTGGTGTTGGCAACCACCGTACCGCAGCACACCCGCTGTCCATTAACGATGCTAAACAACGTGCCGACCAGATGTCCACGACACAAGCGATGCTACAGCGGCAACAGATGCGTGAAGGAACAGTCCCCCGCAACATGAGTGCTACAGCACCAAAACGGATTGACCAAAATTCCTTCGCAAGCGAATTCAACAAAGCCTACCGGTACATCAATGCCTCCGGCCCAAACAACACCGCCTCGACGGACCAACCTGCCGCGCGCGTGGCACAACAGTTCGGCCAACCAGCCGTCAGAAGCAACTCCATCCGGGCCTTCAACACTTCACATCGCACCACTGATCCTGCCACATCAAGCAGTGCCGATGCCGATTTTGAACTTATCCGCGACGACGATGTCAGTAACCTCGACTTGGAATCTTTTCCACCGGATGATTCCGGTGAAATCGCACCCGGAGAATTCACCCTTCCCGATTTGAACGCTCCCGCACCTCACGAGGCTCCGTCATCGTTCGCGCCACCAGAGAAAATGACGTTTGACATTCCTGCAGATGTGCTGCCTGCCGAACCGGACGAAGACGAAACGCCCCCGACCCAACCAGACGCGCTGCCTGATCTAATACCAGACGCGCTGCCAGAAATGGCGTCCGACGCACTACCCGTGCTCCCACCAGAGGCACCTGCACACACACAGAACATACGTCCCGAGCCCCCCTCAACAAACGCAAACAAGCAGTTCGCACCAGTTGAAACAGCGCAGACGTGGACACCGCCAGTGGTTTCCGGAAATCCGGTTCCAATGATGACGCCGCAAACGAATACTCCAGTGCTTCCGACGGTGATGGATTCATCGGATGACCAGGTCGCGTGGTGGAAAAATTTGGTGGCCAAACCACTTCACCCGGAAAACAATACGCGTCCCGTCGATACCAACGGACTGGTTTTGGAAGCGTTACGCAGTTCCCCCCGCATTAAAGCCGTCAGCAAAACGCCACTGATTCGCGAATTACAAGTGGTTGAAGCGGATGCCGATTTTGACCCCGTGACGTTCCTGCAATCCCAGTTCCAGGATCGCGTCGATCCTGTCGGCAACACGCTGACAACCGGCGGCGAGCCTTTCCTGAAGGACAATATTTTAACTTCCGAGGCGGGCATTCGCAGGCGGCTTCGCAACGGTGCCGACTATCGCCTCTCACAACGCATTGGTTTCCAGAACAGCAATTCCAACTTTTTTACCCCCCAGGACCAGGGGACCGCAACGCTTGCCCTGAACGTTACACAACCGCTGCTGCGTGGCCGTGGGCAATACGTCAATCAAGCCCAGATTTTGATCGCTCAATCTGCCGGCGGCGCCGCATGGGATACTTTTAAGGCCGACCTTCAAGAAGAACTCGAAGGCATGGTCACGTCTTACTGGGATCTTTACCTGCAACGCAGCATCTATCTGCAAAAGAAACGCAACGTGCAACGCGGTCAGGTGATGCTGGATCGACTTAAAGGTCGCCAAGGCCTTGATTCACTGCCCGCGCAGATCGCACGCGCCCAATCAGCGGTCCTGACGCGTCGGACAGAACTGGCAAACGCTTTCCGCGACGTACGCAACGCCGAAACAGAAATCCGCCGACGTATCGCCGATAAAAATTGGCAGGCCAGCCAGTCGATCGAATTATTGCCGGCCGAAATACCATTCGCCCAGGCGACTGACTTGGAGCTTGAGCAGGTGGTTTACGCCGCTCTGGAGAACCGGCCCGAAATCTCCGAAGTCATTCGCCGTATTCGCGTTGCGGGCGTGCAACGCGACGTCTCGGTCAACGAACTGTTGCCTCAACTTTCACTGTTGATGGGTGCTTACGTCAGCAGTCTGCGAGGCGATACGGGCATCCTGAACGCTTTTCAGGATCAGTTTGGTCAAGTCAAACCGGGTTACAGCGTCGGGCTGGAATTTGAGTTGCCGTATCGCAACCGCGCCGCTCGCAGTCGCCTGCAACAGCGCAACCTACAGTTCAAACGTCTGCAAAACGAACTGGAAAGCGTAATACAAAACGTCATCGCGGAATCTCAGGTTGCCACACGGCAGGTCAGTTCTGCCTATGAAACACTCAACGCGGCCAAAGCTGCTGTCGTGGCCGCACGGGCTGACCTGACTCAGAACGAAAAACGGTGGGAGTCGTTTGCACTGATCGAGGGCGATCTTGCCGACGGACAGTCGCCGACAACCGTGTTAGACCAATTGCTTGACTCGCAGGAGCGTCTGTCACAGGCGGAAAACGTCTATGCTCAGGCAGAGCAGGAGTTAAAAGTTGCCGAGGTTTCGCTGCAACGAATTATGGGGACACTATTAATACACCAGCAGGTTGATTTCAGTCGCACGGTAAAGTGCGACACGCCATCGATTCACATTAACAAACGCGATAGTCAATCCCAGAGAGTTTTCGACGACTACCCGGCACAGCAACCGTTGGTCCCAACACAGGCGATCCACCACGCTGCTCCTCACATGGGTACGAGTGCCGTTGAAAATGCTCCTAGCTTTCGACAGACGAAGACGGGGCACGTTGATTTCAGTCAGATAACCCCCGGGCAAATGGCGACCGAACCAAACCGGCACAACCGGGTATCCCACGCCGATTGGTCTCGTCAGGCATGGCCTGCCCCCACCACCCCCCAACCCCAAGTGCAACCGACAGGCTACCCGTCACAACACACTACCCAACAGGCTGATTTTGGATACCCGGCAAAGTGACGCTACGCAGGGGTAGCCCCTGTGGCAAATCACCGGCAACGGGCACTCCGCCAAGCATCAGTAGTATTAGGTGACAGGCAGTTAGGAATTTACTACCCGTTGGCGACGCGGCCAGCGTCTGGGCGAAGCTGGGAGCATCGCCAACGTCGCACCATTGGATCTTCAAGATACGAAACAACGGGTTCGTCATTTGAGAAAATCAAAATTGGAACGTCAAGGACTATTTCTCTTCGGGCCGCTCTTTGATCTGGTTCAGCATTTTGTCGTAGCTGCGATGCGTCTTCTTCATCGCCTGCATCAGATCGTCAGCCTCAGGGAGGACTTCCGACAGTTTGATAATTGGGTCCACCCATGTTTGCAACACGCGAAACTGGTCACGCATCACATTCAGGAAGATGCCCGGCACCTTGTTCACGACCTCGATCTTCCGATTCTCTACCGGCCCTCCTGATCCCGTCCCCGCAATTCCACCGTAGGCCATGATCGATTTCATCTCGGCCAAAGTCTTGTTGAAATCCGCCAGTTCCGCCACCGCTTTGCCAATTTGCTCCATCGTCGCGGCCTCAAAATCATGTGTCCCGGGCTGGGAGGTCAACTGCTGCACGCCTTTGTCCAAAGTACCACGAATCTCGGCTAGGCCTTCACTGAAACCGGTCAACTGGGCAATCACCTGGCCCAATGGTCCATCATCGCCAGCAGCCCCAAGCATTAAATTGCGTTGGAAAGTGCGTTTGATGCCATTCCAACGTTCCAGGTCTTCCCCATCAAGTTTCCCGGTCAAATCCTGTAACTTCAGCAGGTTTGCCTGAGCCCCGGATGTCAGTGTCTGAGCCTGATTCAGGTAGTGGGCGTCGATCAAAGTATCCAGTTCTTTGTCGTTCATTATCGGAGCGATCTGTTCAGCGATCTTGTTCATATCACGGTACGATCCCTGCAATTTAAACGCCGGTTCAGTCCGATATTCATCAGCCTGAGCTGCCGAATCGATATACTCACGATTGACTTTCAGAATAACATCACGTGCCACCAGTAATTTTTTCATTACTGCGACAAACTCGTTGATCTCCTCAATCGAATAGCTTCCCTCTAGCGTCTGAGGCTGGTTGTCACCGACCTCCGCCATCTTGATCACGGTGTAAACGTCTTTGCGGGAACGCGCGTTCAGCTTTGCCAATGTCGAATTTGATGTCAGACAGTTCTCAAGGTAGCTAAGTTCAAACGATCCGGCGTTATCACCAATCACGTCACCCAGATTGTAAGTGTCGGCGCGAGAGGCCAGCATGTCCGGGATCTGGAATTTCTCACCTGATTCGGTGTACGGATTTCCCGCCATTACCACAGCCACCTTACGACCACGCAAATCATAAGTCCGTGTCCGTCCGTTGAAGACACCCTCAATGCGACGGGTCCCATCACACAAAGAGATGAACTTTTGCAGAAACTCAGGATTGCAATGCTGGATATCGTCCAGGTAGATCATCACATTGTCTCCCATCTCAAGTGCAAGATTCAGCTTCTTGACCTCATCCCTTGCGCCAGCATTGGGAGCTTCCGCAGGATCGAGAGAGGTAACCTGATGACCGATGGCGGGGCCGTTAATCTTCATAAACGTAATGCCCAGCCGATTGGAGATATATTCCATCAACGTCGTCTTGCCATACCCCGGTGGCGACACCAGCAACAGCAGCCCCATAAGATCGGTGCGTTTATCTTCCCCAACGACACCAATTTGTTTTGCGAGGTTCGCACCGACCATCGGCAGGTAGGTATCGTTGATCAACTGGTTTCGCACAAACGACGTCAACACGCGCGGTTTGAATTCATCCAGTTTCAACTGGGCCCGCCGTTGATCGACGACATCCTTCTTCAGCTGGACGTAGGACTCAAATGAAGGCACCGTTGTGGTTGCAAATCTTTCAAGCCGAACCATAAATTCGTTGTAGTCAAAATGGTACGTCTTGCCTTCGACGCGCGGATGATCTCCCAGCAATCCCTGCACATCACAGTCAGGTTTCACCGTGGATGCGACACGCTGGTCCAGGCTGCCATCCAGCAAAAGTGCGGCAACCTCATCGACGTACCGCTGGTCCAGTCCTTCCTGCGACACAAACGAGGCAATCCACTGTTTGGCGGCCAGGAATCGCGCCGCCACGGGCAGCGGGACATCGTTGATCGCTTCAAACTGCGCTGTCGCCTGTTGCTTCTTCAGAAACTGCATGAAGGATTCTGCGATCGAATGTGCACCGGCGCTACAGATCAGTGCCAGATCGCCCGAGAACTGGTCAAACAGATAGTTGGCCGATTCGTCCCCGAATCGCGCATCGCCAAAATGTTGAACTTCATTAACGGCCACGATTTCATCTCGCAACTGTTTCACATAATGATGGCGATCTTTGATCTCTCCGAAAACGGCACGGGCGGAACTTAGCACGGCCAGTTTGTTTTTCCAGACCTGTCCCCATGCGGATTCACGATTCCCGACATCCTGAGTGGTTTGTGTTTTGTAGTTCCAAAATACGATCGCTAGGGCGCGTGATTGAGTTGAGTATTTCAATAATCCCAGATCCCGGTCCAGTTCCAATAACGGACGCAGAATCAACGCCGCGTCGTGGTCATGAACGCCCTTGATGTATCCTTCGGTGTACCTAGCAGCCATGAACTGTTGTCCCAGCGGCAACAGTTCGCCCTGTGGATCGGCAGCCCCGGATTCCAAGGTCTTTGGAACAGTGATTTCACCGCGTTTGATCGCTTGCAGCACCAGATACGCAAGGTATTCCCCACGGTACACATCCCGATTTTCAGACACCACCGGCTGATCCCACACCGGTCTTGTCGCGTTGAGCTCCTCGTGTGTGATCGGCTCAAAATAGTTCGTTCCACTTAAATGAAAGAACATGTTTCCGTCTTTAATGACGGTTGTCAGATCCAGCGGCTGTGTGTTGACCGAAAACTTATGTTTGCCGAACTGAATCACGTTCTGGCCATCTACGTACAGTTCGTTTTTGTCACGCAACTGACGAATGGTGTCCTCGCGCACCGTCTTCAGGCGGCTTTGAACATCGTCTACCTTGACCGATTCGCCCATCGTGGCCAGTTGGTCTACGATATCGCGCACTTTGTCGATCATCAGATCCGACGCGAAATAGCTATGGATCTCGTCAACGGATTCAAAATTGGAAACACGTGATCTCACGCCTTTAATGATGCGCTCGGAAGCCTGCATCAGGGCCGTGGCCCGTTTGTTGCGTGCCTCCACCAATTGCAGTTTCTTGGTGTCGAACGCTGCGTAGATCTCATCACGCTTCTCGGCCAACTGGACAATAAATTCGTCGAATTCGGCGAACTTCCCCTCCAGTTCCTCCACCTGCACCATCATTTTTGTCAGATATTCATCACAGCGCTCGGGGGCATCGCAGACATCCAGATAGTTGACCACCGCCTGGGAGACCAGTTTCAACTGTGAATTGAATTCAGCGGCACCTTCAACGGACAACAACGCTTGCGATTTCTTTTTTAACGTGGCGCGCGTTTGATTCAGCGACGAATAGATCGACGAAATATTGTCGATGATGCGAGTGCGTTCGTTGGCGTCGTCGATTTTCAAATTGCTGACGATCTCGATCAGCATTTCCAGTTCGCCGGCCCCCACAGCGATCTCTTCATCCAACTTCCGCGCCTCAACGCCAGTGGACAGCGACTCAATTTGCTCCATCTGGGCAGTAACACGATCGGAGTAGGGCGTTAGCGCTCCCTCCTTCAGCAGGAATTCCACACAGCGGTTGGAAAGGCGTTGCGCATTGTCGGCGACCTTCGTTTCCAACGCTGCGACATCTTCGAGATTGACGTATTTCAGTTCTTTTAGCGTGATCACCTGACCACGAACCGCGCGCAATTCGGCCAGCGACCGCACAAAATCATCAATGTGTGCGAAATGACGACTGGTTGCTTTCATCACCGCATCGGTGGCGGCCTTGGAGACGGTTGAAAATTGCCCGGCAGTGCTTTTGCGGACGCGGACCACTTTGTCATACTCATCGACCGCAGCGGTCGCGGCGGTGCGAATCGATGTCAGCGGTTGGGCCAGCTGAAAGGTGTTCTCATCGGCCAGCCAAAAATAAGAATCGAGAATGTCCGTCGTTTTCTTGACTAGGTCCACATACAGATTGGTATATGAATCATCCTGATCAATCAGGTTAAGCACTTCGTGCGATTCTGACATCGCCCGAACGATTTCCTTGTTGCCAATCTTGTAGACATACGAGTCCGTTTGTTCGCCAAGTTGGAAATCTTCGCCAACGTATGGAGTTTGCCAGACCTGCATGGCATGGTGCTTTTGCGGGTCTTCGTCAGATTTGAAATAGATCAGCTGCCCATTTTCAAAAATGGAAAAACCGCTACACACGATCGGGGTCGCAACCTCCTGTTCGATCATGTTATAGGACAGCAACACCTTTTGGCCGGTGGCAGGATTGTAAAACACGTACAGGTAGTCTTCACCGTTACTGGACGCGACCCGCCGCTCGAATTTCAGGTCCGAAATATTGCTTTCAAAGGTCTTGTAGACACCCGTCTGAAGGTAGTAACCATTGGAAAAAATCAGGCCGTGATCTTCAGGTAAAAACACACAGGCGTCAGCGATCGAATCCAGCCGGCGGGCCGTTTGCGTTTTTTCATTAAACACCAAATAGCGATAGGCATTCTCTTTAAACGGCTTGATCTTCAACAGGATGATATTGCCGACGATCGAGTAAAAGTACTCGGCATCGTCCAGCGTTTGGTCCGGGTCATCGACGGGTTCTTCGTAGATTCCTGAACCATCATCGGTGTTGTCCTCGATCTTGATTGTGAGGTCGCCGCCAACGGTTTCTACAAATACGCGATCATCGATCGAAATATGCGGGTGCTCGCCATCGCGATGCAGGTCGCGGTGAGTTCGTACCCATTTGAAATCATGCTGAGGCGGCAGCTTGATTTCGTGATCGCTGCGGTTATCGATATATTTCAGCGTACCACCATCGATCAGGAACTTGAACGCTTTGGTATCATCGTGGCTTTTTCCGACCTGAAAGACTAGGTACAGGTGTGGACCGGCCAGATGAAAACGCTGAAACCGCGTGTCCTTGTAGTATTTGTACAGCCCCGAAAAATCTGTCATAAACGCGCTGTCGTCAAACAGCGACAGCGGTTGTTCGTGCATTGCTCCGTCAGAAAATCGGAATACACCAAAAACATCCGCAAGTTCGGTAACCGTTTTCAGGCCCATGTGGACGTTATACCCAAAGACGAACTGGTCGCCGATAGAGACGATATCCTGCGCCACACAGTTATTGGCCGTCGTGATGCGTTGTGTCGAAATCAGCTCGGTCGGGATAGAACCAAAGACCTGGCGTCGTTCATCATTAAGAAAACCGATGCGTTCGCGCAGATCTGCCGCAAAGGATTGCAGACGGTTTTGGATTATCTCGTATGTGCCACGTTCCAACTGCGGTGCATCCGGATCGTCCGTTTGTGTACGTATCTCCGGGGATTTATCAGATTGTTCAGGTTCGTTTGACATGCAAATTTCGTGGCACAGACTGCCGGCCGGTGACGGGCCGGCAGGGATGGTGATTTGATGGATGGAGGCGGTGGCGTGATCACTGCGTCACAGCAGCAATCACCTGGCCGGCATTTTGCGTGGCGACACCGGCCCGATTGGCCGCTCCCATCATCGACTGAAGATTCTTCAACACTGCGGCATCAGTAGTCAATCCCATCATCTGCCCAATCAAAGCCGCCACAGACAGATTCTTCATGTCTTCGGAGGTGATCCCGAACATGTCAATGTAACGGCTGACCTCGTCTTTAAACTGGCCTGGGTCCCCGGTAAAGAAGGTGCCCTTCACATCTGTCAGAACGTTGCTGTTGTCCACCAGACGGTCAACCTGTTTTCCGGCAGTAATTGAATTGACGATACTGTCGAAGAATTTATTGTCTCCACCGACGATGTCAATGTTTGCATTGGTCAGCGATTCGGCAATCATCGCAGCCTGAGCTTCGGCGATTTTTTGCTGGGCCGTGATGGCTTCCAGTTCGACTTCTTTTTCTTTGTTCAGTCGGAGTTTAAACTCTTCGTGCTCTTTCCCGACACCATCAAACAACTTCATCGCTTCGGCTTTCTCGGTGATGCCTTTGGCGTCGGCCTGAAACTTCATTTCCGCTACTTTCGCTTCGGCCGTTCCTTCTTTTTCGATTGCTGCGGCTTTTTCCATCGTGACCTGTGCCTCGGCCAGTCCCGGGGCGGCGGCTTCAGCCTGAGTCGCTTCGGCCAGCATTTTCTTGGCTTCGGTGGATTTCTCGGCTGCGGTGCGATCGGCTTCGGCGCGGACGACGATCGTTTCAGCCTGTAAATCAGCCGCCTGCTTCTCGGCCTCGGCTTGCTTGACTTCCTGCACCAACTTCTGTTCGGCCAGCTGTTCCGCGGCAGTCACTGCCACCTGCTTCTTACGCTCGGCAGCCGCAAACTCTTTGGTGTCTTTGATCTTTTCCTCTTCTTCAACCACGGTTCGTTCGACCATGACGCGATCCTTGATCACATCCTGAATGTTTTTCTTTTCGACTTCGATCGCTTTTTCTTTGTCGATCTCTGCAAGTGTCACAACGCGCTCGCGTTCGGCAACTTCCAGGCCACGGTCCTTGGCGACGCGTTCGGTTTCTACCGCATCGGTTCGTTCCTTGCTCTTGGCGGCCACAATGATCGCCCGCAAGCGATTTTCTTCGGCCACCGCGATTTCCTCATCGGCCTGAATCCGCGCCAGTTCGGCACGTTGACGTTCCTGTTCCTTGACCACACTTGCTTCGGCTTCCTGACGCGCCGTGATTTCGGCAATCTCGCGTTCCTGTTTCTCTTCGGCATCAACTTGTTGACGTTCCAAAGCAAGAATCGCCTCACGGGCCTCGACATCCTGCTTCTTGAGTGTCTTCTCTTTCTCACGCGTGATGCTGTTTGCCAAAGTCACTTCCTTGGCCGTCAGATCGGTGATCTTTTTGATACCTTCGGCATCCAACACGTTGTTTGGATTCAGTTTTTCTAGGTCGGTTTGTTCCAGATAGTCAATCGCACAATCATCCAGAACATACCCATTGAGGTCCTTGCCGATGACATTCAAAATCTGCTCGCGGAACTCCTCACGCGAATTGTACAGTTCGACGAAATCAAACTGCTTTCCAACGGTCTTGAGTGCCTCAGAGAACTTGGGTTCGAACACCTGCCGCAGGGAAGCAATATCCGACGCGCGTTTACAACCAAGAAAGTTCGCCACCCGTTTCACATCATCCATTTCTTTGTTGACCCGGACGAAGAAGGCAACCTTGATGTCGGCACGGATGTTGTCCTTGCAAATCAGACCATCTTCACCGCTGCGATCAATCTCGATGCGTTTCACCGAGATGTCCATCATTTCGACAATGTGCAGCACCGGCACAACCATCTCTTTGTCGAAACTGACATGCGTTCCACCGGAACCCGTCCGGATCAACGCGGTCCCTTGCGGGACCTTGCGCAGGCACTTGATGTAAAAGGAGACATAGCCAATACCACAGGCAGCAGCAACGACTACGATCCAGAAAACGATCTCCAGAAAAGTGCTTTCGAAAATTGCATTGGCTAAAAACATGGTGCCGCTCATCAGACTAATTCTCCCACTTGGTTAATTCGACCAGGAAAGTGTTGTGTTCATGATCGTAAGAAATGATTTTGGCTGCGTCTCCCTTGACCAGTTTCTGCCCTTTGACAGTTCTGGCGTTGTAAACAACCTCCGGCTCATTGTCCGGTTTGATTTCGATTTGCCCAAACGTTTCGTTGACCGCGCTGGTAGTGACACGACCAATGGCACCAATTAGATGACGGCGCGAGGTGTCTTCCGGAGCAGATTTCGCAAGGACTTTTGCCATTGGCCGGACGGCAATTCTCATTACCGTCAGACCAATGATCGTATTGGGAATCACCCACAGCAGAGATCCACCAAAGGTTTGTGCGGGGTTGAACAGGTGGTTCAGGATTAAACTGGAGCCCCAGTAACCAAACACAAACGTTGACCCTACAATCGCCACCGGCACATCGGTCAGATAGAAAAATTCGAAAATCCCTCGTAGGACTCCGGACGCTGCGGACGCGGTAGAACTTCCACCATCGATGTCCGCACCACCGGCGGTCGCTAGATTACCGTCGATTTCAATATCCGCGTCCATGTCCATATCTATATCCAGACCGACATCTGCATCGACATCCACGTCGATGTCAAACATATCCATTCCAACCACGCCGAAAACCATCATCGCCCAATACAGCAGGACGACGATCATCGCTGCCGTGGCGAGAAAGTTCGCTTCGGAAAAGAGTTGTTGGAAGAAATCCATGTTGCGGATGGTTTGATAATTTGAATTGGGTAAAAGGTGATATGCGCTGCACGGAAAAGTTCCGGTGACAACAACCGACAACAACCCCGACAACAACTAATAGAGAGTACGGAAAACGATAGGTCACGGATAAATCGATGCCGTCTAGGGTCTCCAGTTTTCGAGATTTTGGGTTGCGATTGTCCGTTTTGGACAATTATCAGCCCTCGAAGTGGGCTTATTACCCATTTATGAGGCAGATTCAGGCTCTAGTTCGGCAGAAGGTACGAAATATTGGAACAATCCAGCGTAGATAAGCAAAATCCGCTACCCCGACAACAAGAGGCCTCCAAAGCGTTGACTGGAGCCAACAGGCTCCCAAACGATTGGTCAGCAGTGCCAACAAAAACGAATTCTTCCTGAAATTTAGTGGCTCAGGGTTGGTCGCGACATCAGTGTCTCACGCGCCATCAGCGTCTTGCGTTATCCAGGTGACTTGTCAGAGCAACGAAGATACCAGGGCCTGGTTCAATCTTAAGCCATAACGGCATGTGAGGATTCGATTGAAATCGAAACGCAACCTCACCGGACAGCATTACGAAATCAATTTTGGTTTCCAACAGATTGTCGATGTCAAACCCAAATGTAATGGTCTCCAATTTGGATACGCTCTGGATGACAGGAGCAACCGACAGTTTGGATATTGACTCCACGATTAATCCCATGGTGTCAGCACCAGTTTCATCACCATCTATCTCTGGCAGGCAGTAAAGAAACTCTTTCCAATCAGGAAATTGTTCAAGCGCAATGATGTGACGTAAATCGTCAGGCGAAAGGCAGGGCAAATCAGACGTGCTACTATTTAGTGCCGCTTCATAGTCGATCAGATTGAAGATGCGAAGCACTTCGGGAGCCACGTCATCTGTCTGTTCAAGATCCGGGTTTGAAAACCAAACCACACTGTGGTCAGCGATTTTCCTTGCCGCAATCGAGGGAACACCGCATTGGTAGCAGAATTCACACTGCTTCAGCGTAATCGCTGACGATGAAGCGTCAAACCGCGCAGCCTGCGCGGTGATCTTCACACCCTCTAGGTAGACGTGAAAGAAATCCGCGTTGCCCATGCCGTCCATCCCAAGCATTTTCGTTTCAGTTTGAATTTCTAAACGCATAATTGGGCGGGATAGCGCATTGCAGGCTTTCCAGAAAAGAGGGATCTGCAAATCAGTCGATTTTCCGTCAGTACTTGTCGGTGCTTAAATGCATGGAGGTTAGCGTCAACCCCTTATGCGACTTGAGCTGAATCGTGTTGGTTGCCTGCAACAGTTTCACTGGAACAGGCACGTCTACCGTGGCGAACAAATTATTCATTTCTCGCGCCCATTTGACGCTCAGTTTAAATGGCTTGCCATTTAGCGTCCCTTCCAGTTTGCGTTTCAATCCGCCAACGCGGTGCAGGCCGACACGCAGCACACATTTCTTTACATCCTCATGGCCAAGGACATGGATGGTAAATTCCCGATTGGTCAACGCATCATGCTTCACTGCCGTTTCCGGGGCAAACCAGTAAGCGCGGTTAACGGTTCCTGCGATTGCTGTTGGGGCGTCAAGTTCAATCGTGACAACCGTCGTTTCTTCCACATCGACCTTGATTGCGCGAGAATCGCTATAGGTCACCGCAGGGTCAAATTTGACCTCGCCGTCCTGATAGTACAGACGCTTTTGCGTCACAGATTTTGCGTTGATCGATTCGCCTGTGATCCGGCCGAGATCAACCTTCAATTGCCTGCCGCCCATGTTGGTTAACGCGACGTGAATTAAATTACCACGACGCACGGCCGTCACATCAAGAAACGGACGCTTATATTGAACAGGCAACCGACGACCGTCAAAGTCACGCCACAATTCGAAAAAGTGATGCACCGGAGTCTTTTCGAATCCTTCGATGGGGCCGTTATTGGGACTGCCCTGAGCGGGGATGAATGCGGCATCGCCACTTTGCGAATTCCATGGAATATTCAAAAATACAAACGGCACCGCCAGTTCGATTTCGTGCGGTCGGCGCAGTGATTTGTGCATAAAGGCACTGAAGGACCTCAATCGCAGCCAATAATCGCTTGGCCCGCGCCCCGGTTGCAGCGAACCACATTCCGTGATCAGAATTGGTCGCACGTTATCAATACCCCGCATGTGCGCCTGAAACATATCCAGAATCGCTTCCATCGATCCCAGCAAATATCCCGAGTAATCACTGCCACGCCGTTCCCACGCTCCGATGGTGCCGCGATTTTCATAAAAATGGTGCGAGTAAAAGTCAAGTTTTCCTTTGGTTAGATCGATGAACTTGCGTTGTTTTTCATACAATCCAAAATTATCAACCTGCAACTGCATCCACGCAGAACTCGGTCCGCCAAGTTTTGCCTCCGGGGATTTTTGATGGACAGCATCGGCGATCTGCGAATGCAGGTCGGCCAGCAATGCCCAAGAATCAACGTCCTTTCTCCAGTGGTAATCCCACTCGGCTTTGATCGTTGATTCATTTTTAACTTCGTAGAACGGCGTCGCGCGGCCCGAGTCGTTGATCTGGTCCGCAATGTATGCCGCGACCAGTTCTGCTGCGGCATCAAAATATTCGACCTTCGGCGTACCGCGTCCGACCTGCGGAATCGACATGAAATCCGGGTAATGATCGAAACAAACCGCGTAGTCAATGTCGCGAAACACAGGAATGGTGTTCGGCGGGAACACGCGCGTTTTATGTTGATTAAAAAAAGACAGATCGGCATGGCCCGGACGCGCTTTGTCCTCGGTCAATTTCGGCTCTTTGGCGGAAAATCCCTTGACCAGCGAGTATTGCAGTTTGTTGATTTGACGGCCAGGCAGGAAGTTTCGATCCGCCGCCCACTGTTCCAAGCTGGGGTGTGGCATACCGGGCAAGGCATAGAAGCGAAAGAATTTCTGGCGTTCCAAATCAACATGCCCCTCGATCGACAGTTCGTGCTGGAGATCGAGCTGCACTTTCACCGTTTCGCGTGGATGTTCCGCACCCAAATTGCGGTAGGGTAAGTCATCAAATGTGGTTTTCAATCGGCCCTGCGAATTAAAGGCAACTTCCGTGATGACGGCGTTGCCCTGGGCGTGCGCTGCGATCACCATCGGGGCCATGTCAGCTGACGGCGTCGGCAGCGCAGGCATTTGCACGCGATAGATCCCCGATTCTTTGGTGCTGACATGCATGTGACCGTCCGAGGAATACGGCAGTAACGTCATGCCCCCAATGCGGTCCAGATTCTCGCCCCGAATCAGGAAGTAACGAAACATGCTGGCGACACGCTGAGCGCCAGGAGGTAATTCAATCTTGAAATCACCTTCCACCTCAACCCGTTTTTTCAACAGAATGATTTCGTCCAGTTTTCGACTCGCGCCCTTGCCCTTGTAAATTGCCTGATGCTTTCTGGCAAATTCACCAAACAGAAATTCGTGTGCAGCTTTGCGTTCGACACCCTCGGCGCTGAGTTTAATGCGCTGTGCGTGGGCCGCCGATAAAAAACCGCCCCCCAACACAATGATCAGGCAGAGTGTAAAACGCAGGATCCGGCGAGAGGAAAATATCATTGAGGCGCTCGAATCTTGGATTTTTTAAAGGACCGACAGGATAGTGTTGACGATGCAGGATCGGCATGTGAACCGCAGCGGAAGGTTTACCTTCTTATCCCCATACCAGCTGGCCAATGGATTTTATTGAAGCTCGCACGGACTTGAAGCACCGGCGAAGAGGGGAGGTTATTTCAGCGGTTCAAAACACGACCTTCTATTCCGCTCCCTCGTCAGCTGCTTCTTCAGGTTTGGCCGTCGTATCCGGCTTGGCAACCGCTGTTTCGGCAGCTGCTTCTTTCATCGAGGCAGGTTGAGCGGGCGCTTCCTTCGAATCTGGATCCGAATCTAATTTTTCGACCGGCCTTTGCTCGGTGGCGGGAGCTTCGTCTGTTGTTGATTCTGTGGTTGGTTCAGAGGGTGGTGGGGCCGCTACCGACGGCGGTGACTGGTTGGTCTCGGGTTTCGTTACATCGCCAACGCGATCACCATCGACCCCATCGCCCCCATCGACAGCGCCGCCATTGCCGAGTTCGATTTTGGGGAACGATGTGTTGGGGATTCCACCAATTCCACCCGGCGGCGCGGCGGGCGGCTCCTGCGGCACGACCAGCGTCTTGCGATCCGCTTGCAACGTACTCAAATTCTCACCGCTGACGACGTAATACCAGTTTTCGAAGCGCTGCTTGAGTATCTCCACCTTGCGTTTGCTCAGCTTGACCTGCTCTGCACGCTCCTCTTGCTTGCGTTCGTATTCGCTGGCGGCAACCTCATAGTCAATCTTCGCCTCCTCGTACTCCGCCAACGCTTTATCATAGGCCACAAACTTCTCGTCGCGATCGGCCCCTTTAGGTGCGGGAGCTGCATCGCTTTCGTCCGCACTATCGTCGCTGGTATCATCGTCGCCAGCATCGCCGGTCTGGCCCGACGCAGGCGGTGTATCACTTTTGTCGTCGTCCTTTTCCGGCGGCGTGTACCCTTCCGGCTTGACAGGCGCGAGCGGTTCGGTCGGTTTTACAAGTTCCTCACCAAGATAAGACTCATCGAATGCGACGCGAATCAACACGTACCGGTTCTCTGAAGATTCGGCCTCCGTATCCGATTCTTCCGCATCGCCGGCTTCTGTGGTTTGGGCATCGGCTAAATCGACCGGATCAGCTACAGCGTTTTCGTCGCCTGTTGTACCTTCCGGAGTGCCATCAGCGTTTTCAACCTTTTCGGCTGCACCGGCGACCTCAATTTCTTTTTTCTGGTCAGCGTTCGCCTTGCCGACATGCAGCGTGTACAGCAAACCGTCTGAAGTGGCGGCTTTTACAACGCCTCCAGCCGACACCAATTCCAGTTTGCCACCGATCGAACCAAGATTGAAACCCTTTGACTGTAAATCGCGTGTGGCGGTTGCAATCCCTTCCTGTAGCTGCTGGAACTCCTGCTGCTGTTCCATCGACAGACGGTTCAAGTCTTCCTGTGTTCGGACGGAGGTCGCCATCTTTGCCTGTTCGGGCGTGAGGTTGTAATTCAAATCCTCGTCAATCAGAATCCGTCCCTCGTAGGTTGGCTTGCGTTTCACATCAGCAATCGCCATCTCATCCAGCACGCCAACAATCGCGCCAACTTTTTCGGCATTGAGTTCTTCTGTTGAACTCTTCAGACCTTCCATGGACCAGTCATCGGTGGAGGACTTGCGGGTCAGAGATATTTTGTCTCCGGCCTCTTTTTGCAGCGTTACTGTCTGTCCAAATACCCCGCTGGCGGTTTCTTTGATTTGATAATTATCCAGATCAACTGCCACAACCTTGTCGCGCGAGATCTGCAACAAATCCGGTTCAATCCAGTCCGCAAATTTTGTCGACAGGTCAATCTGTAGCGCAATACGATAAACATTGGATTCATCCTGGCGACGGACATAGTAGTAAGTTTGCTCCTGCTGCTGCATCAGTTGCCCGGGAGTGGTGCGTGCGCCGTCGTCGGTCGCCTGTTTTCCAATAATCAGATCGACCAACACATCGTCATTGGCATCCCGTAGCGTAATGCTTTGCCCAACGGCTTCCACGTTTACGATATCCTCATCGCGCGGATCGATCACACCGAACTTCTCGTGATCCGATGTCCGCCGTCCAACCAGCGAATCGCGCGTCAACCCCATCAGCGACGCTGATGTTTTGCCAAGCCGTTCGGCCGCCTCTGCGGGATAGCCTTCGTGAGAGGGGATCTGCCACAGACCGTCCTCCTGTTTGATTTCAAACGTTTGTCGCGTCACCGTCAGCGGGTCAAACGAGGTCACCACCAGCGAACGGGCCACGTCCGTTTGGGTAAATTCAGGATAAAACGATTGTCCTACGGTTTCGAAATCCGTGGCCAAGCGCGGGCGGTTGGCGAAATTGCTGGCGATGGCTGCGGTCAACATTGCGACTGCGGCCACCACGAAGCAGATTGTTTTGGTTGCTTCTTTCATCAGTTCGTCTAAATGCTATCTGTGTAATCGATTGAATGAAAAAACAGTCTGGTGTGCCGGTTAGGCGACGCGTCGATCATCGGCGATGTCGCGCTGCTCACCTGTCTGGCGATACCAGAGAACAAGGGTCCCCAACAATAACGCCGGCAGGGGGGCCATTAGCACTGAAAGCCAGCGCGTAATGCTTTCCTGTTTGGAGATATTTTCCTGCATTTCGTTTTTACTTTTGGCATCCTCGATGGCCTTTTCCCGTAACAGCCGCGCTTCGGTCAGTTCGAACCTGCGTTGAGAGTCCGACGCGCGCTGGAATGTCTGTTGAAGTTTTTCACCCAGCCCCATGGATTGATCGGTTTGTATTTTTGCGGTGTCGGCATCAAGCAGTTTCTGCTCCTTTTCCAGTTCTGCCTGAAGCTGTTCCTCCCGTAGTTGGTCGGCTTTGGCCTTTTTAGCGCGGAATCCGTCAAAAATGGTCTCCAGTCGGGTCAACGTTCGTGGTGTCGCACGACGATTTCGCAGCGGCACAAACTGATCCGAACCGGACAGCACATCTAAGGCATTGTACAGGAATGACAGGTTGTCCAATTTCTGGCCAAGCGCTTCCTGTTGCCTGAAGAACAGATCGGAAACAAAATCAAGATCGGCTACAAACACAACGTTGACCTTGCTGTCGCCCTCGCCGGTAATTCGCGCGGCCAGCACATGTTCAAGATCATCAATTTTCGCCGGTTGGGTCCGTTTAATGACGCGCGTTAGCGACATCGTGTACTGATTGAAGTTTCTGTCATCGGCAGTCACCGCGTTCCAGTCAGCCACACCCGAATTTGGCCCCGTTGTCAGCAGGGGTTCGAAGTTTAGCTTGCTGTCTTCGGCCTTGGCGATTGCACCGGGATAAATCATCAGCAGTTCCTTTAATCCACGGGTAACCGGATTATCAGGATTGATCGCATGGGTTCCTTTTTTGTCACTTTGGTTTTTGACAAAATTAAACGCTTTTTCATAGGGTCCATACTCGCGCGGCCAGCTGGGGCCAAAACGCTCTTGGGGCCAGTCGCCGCGAAAGTTCGGGTGAGGATCAATCAGGCTGAACGAGGTTTGTCCTGTATTCCATTCGATGCCCAGCGCCTTGTTCAGCGTCGTGGCAAAACCACCGTCAGCCTTGGGCATTTGTGAACTGGCGAGGATCTCGGCGTAGCGCGATCTGGAGTTTACGCGTGGCATCCGGGGAGCGTTAAGGATCCCCAATTGAATTGGTGCCTGGGACGTCCAGAAGAATGGCAGCGGATCGCCAAGAATCATCGTGGGATTTCCGGCGTTGATATATTCCACCAACGCACTTGTTGATGGTGCGTCCAGGCTGGCCGGGTCGGCGACCAGCATTACATCCGGTGCCTTGAGTCCGCCGGCAGAATCATCTGTATTCAAATAACCCGATAATCGTGCGGCCTGGATCTGTTTGACATCGTAGTCTTTTTTCAAATCCTCCAGCGTCGTGGTATAGGCCCAGTCCAATCGTTGGCCCTCAATCTCGGGGCCGCCAAAAAACGCGTCGGTCTCCAGAATCCCCAGAGTGGGTTTGGGGCCACGTTTGTATGCGGTGGCAATCGAGCGACTAAGTTGATATTCGATCGAATCGCTGTCTTCGAAAAAAGGGATGGTAACGGTCCGTTCGGGGCTGGAAATATAAACGCCCAAATACACCGCGCGTTCGATGATCCGCCCGGCTTCTTCCGATCGATCCGACTCAGGTTCGATGCCCTTCCCGCGCGCGTCGGTTGCCTGCCGACTGTTGGCCGCCACATCAAATACACTCACTTCCACATTATTGCCGCCCTGCTGCGCGTACTGGCGCAGTATCCCCAACAGCTGCTTACGCGTGTTGACATACTTGCGCGGAAGATCGTCGCTCACAAACGCCTCGATCTGAATCACCTGGTCATCGTTTTTGATTTTGTCCAACGTCCCGATGGTGGCCTGATCCAGCGTAAACAGCTTTTCAGCAGTCAAGTCAACCTTGGCGGAACTCGCCCCACCGTTTGAGTTAAACAAATAAACACCGGACACCAACACCACCGCAAGGCAAATCCCGCGCACCACATATTGGAACAGCAGTTCCGCTTTGCTGGACGGCTTCCAGCGTCGTTCGCTGATCGCCACTAGGTTCAGATACAGCATAAAAACCGTCAGGCCGAGAAAATAAAGCACATTGGATAACGGGATCAGCCCCAACGTGAAATCGCTCAGATTCCAATCTACTCCCAGCCGTTCCATCAGCAGACTGTTATCAAAATACCTGCCGCCAAGGATTGGAATGGCACAGAACAACGCACCCAAAATAAATGCAACCGTTGGGCTATCACTGAGCGATGAAGCGAACATGCCCACGGCGATCAGGGCGACACCCGCGAGCCAGTAACCGAGATAGGTGGTAGCGATCACGCCCCAATCGGGATCGCCCAGCACTTCTAGGGCGAACAGCTGTGTCACGGAAAACAGCAGCGCGATGGTATACACGGCCACGACGGACAGGTATTTCCCCAGCGTGATATCAAAATCGGAAGCCGGAAGCGTAAACAGAATCGAATCAGTGCCCTGACGCTTTTCATCGGACCACACCCCCATTGTGATCGCAGGGACAAAGATCAACAGCAGCAACGGGAAAAAACGCGACAGTTGATCGATATTGGCGAGATTGTCTGCGAAGAACTGCGGGCTGAAGGTCAGCACCGCACAACACGTGACAAAGACGACGATGAACAGGTACCCCAGAACACTGGCAAAATACTGTTGTAGGTTGCGCCAAAAAACGGCTGCGATGACGTGCCATCTCATATTGTAAATCCGACTCCTGAAAGGTTCTTGATTTGTCTCATCGGTTGCTACGGTGATTACCGTGGCTGCGGTTGTGGTGAATCGCTTATTATGGCTGTTAAACGCGGCGGCAGCATTCACGCACTGTCTTACGGGTCACCAGATCGCAGCCGCGATGCCTACCCTCTGTCTTTTCTCCAACACGGACAGAACGCCCGATTTTACACTGCCGCGAAATTGGTCAGCGAATGGAACTCGTTCTCCATTGCTTCACGCGATCCCATCTGATCGCGGTCGCCATCGAAGACAATTTTTCCCTTGTCGATCAGAACCACACGCTGGCAGAGGATCTCGACCTCCTGCAAAATGTGCGTCGAAAGCAACACGGTCTTCGTTTTTCCCAATTCCTTGATCAGCCGCCGAATTCCGACCAACTGGTTGGGGTCCAGCCCGCTGGTGGGTTCATCCAGAATCAACACCTCGGGGTCGTGCAGCAACGCTTGGGCCATGCCGACGCGTTGGCGAAATCCGCGTGAAAGTTTGCTGATCGGCTTATTCCAAACTTCTCCCAGATCACATTTTTCCGCGACGAACTCCATCCGATCCGATCGTTTGGCCGCCGACAGGCCACGGGCACGGCCAAGGTATTTAAGCGCTCCACGAGGTGTCATTTCCTCATAAAGCGGGCCGTTTTCCGGGAGGTAGCCAATGAACTGGCTGCCCTTAATCCGATCGGTCTCCATGTCAAAACCTGCAATTTTGACGGTGCCGTCGGTGGGGGCAATAAAGCCTGTCAACAGTTTCATCGTTGTCGATTTCCCGGCACCGTTGGGGCCAAGAAAACCACAGACTTGCTTTTTGGGCACCGCAAATGTGACATCGCGTACCGCAGCAAAAGGGCCGTAGAATTTATTCAGCCCGATGGTTTCAATCATCGTTTCTGACATGGGGAAGTATTTCCTTGATGTGTTTTGACTGAAAGGCAAAACCCAACCCAAACCCGGGTCCGGTTTTCTCTCAGTTTCAAAAAATTGATTCTTTCTGTCAACACGCCCACGGACAAAATCGGGAATCACGCGGGAAAAAGCGACGGTGCACCCCGGAACTGCATTTTTACCCCACCCGGTTGGCGGCTCCGGTAACAGCCAAAATACCTCCGGACGGGCCGCGCGCTGACGTGGAAAGCACCGCCCGGGCGGCCATCGGTGGCTGCGATCATGGTGGGAATCTGAAAGCCCAATGTTGCCTCGTTCGGGATGTGTTAGAATTCGCGGAAGTTAATTCCTCCCTCAACACCACCACCATGCCTGACGCTTCCATCTCAATCTGGTACGTACTGGCTGCCGCTACGCTCACTGCGGTCTGCACCGGATTGGGAGTTATCCCGTTCTTGTTTGTCAGGACGGTCAGCAATCGACTGTTGGGGTTGGGCAACGCCATGGCTGCAGGATTAATGCTGGGGGCGAGCATCGGGTTGATTTGGGAAGCGTGGCTGTTAAGCGTTCCGCGCACGGTTGTCGGATTGTTCCTTGGAGCCCTGCTGGTAGTCATCACCGGATGGTTATTACCCGAAGACGAAGATGACGACCAACCGAAGGTCGCGTCGCTGGACAAAGCGGACCTGCGCAAGATCGTGATGCTGATGGCCATCATGACGGCCCATTCGTTTGCCGAGGGCATCGGTGTTGGCGTTTCTTTCGGCGGGCGCGAGGGGTTTGGCACCTTAATTTCTACTGCGATCGCGATTCACAATATTCCTGAGGGCATTGCGATCGCGTTGGTGATGATTCCGCGTGGTGTTTCGAAGCTGAAGGCATCGCTGTGGAGTATTTTCTCCAGCCTCCCACAACCCTTGATGGCCGTGCCCGCCTACCTGTTTGTACTCAGCTTCCGTCCGATTTTGCCCATCGGGCTTGGCCTAGCCGCCGGCGCGATGTTCTATATGGTGTTCGTGGAATTACTGCCTGAATCGCGCGAAAACGCTTCGTTGTTGGAAGTGATTTCGATTTGCACTCTCTCGGCCGCTGCGATGGTGGCGTACCAGTGGCTGATGTAGTGTCAACCACGCTGCCGAATACTGATCGCGTCTACCCGCCCCAGCACAATGTGGTCGAGCACATCGATCCCCAAAAGTTCTCCGGACTGGGTCATTCGTTCGGTGACCAGAATATCCTCGCGACTGGGCGTGGGGTCGCCCGAGGGGTGGTTGTGAACCAGAATTACTGACGACGCACTATCTTTGATCGCCGCCCGGAAGACCTCGCGCGGATGAACAAGGCTTGCATCCAATGTTCCAACGGTGATGCAATGCGACTGGATGACTTTATGTTTTGTATCCAGTGTCACGATATGAAATTCCTCGTGTGTCGTATCAGCAGCCAAACGGGAGAAATGCCGTTGGCAAAATGCGATCGCATCGTCCGCTCCGCCGATCTTGACTGCCGGGCGTTCGCCGCTGGCGGCCACCACGCGGCGTCCCAGTTCAATGCCGGCCATTATCTGACAGTACGCGGTTTTCACCACCGCTGAACTGATCGATGTTAGCTCGGCGCGCCCGGCGTCGGGAAGTTTCTCCAGACGATGGGCAAACGCTCGCGCTACTTTTTCACCAGCCATGACCGCCGATTCGCCCGGTCGGCCCGACCGAACCAGAATCGCAATTAGCTCCGCATTACGCAACTGGTCAACGCCATGGCTCAGCAAACGCTCGCGCGGCCGATCCTCCTTGGGAGAAGCTTTGATCCTAGTACCATACAGTTTGTCATCCAGCCACCGCGACACGGAGAAATCACCCTTGCCCCCGTTCCAGTGACATACACCAGAGTTTCCATCACAGATTAACCAACCCTGTGCCTTTAGCTCGTTGACGATGCGGGTGATAAACGCCGGTTGTTCATCGCAGAAATTTTCTTTGACTTCGTCGGGATGTAAACGCTGGCGCGATACTAGGTATTCGATGATTGGCCGATAACGCTCGTAACGCGACGGAGGTTTTGCCAGCGCCAAGCTCGTTGACTTCATGGCTTTCGACACGTTTGACGATTTCGACTCGTTTGACGATTTCGATGTGGAAATGTGAGGTGGTTTCATGGAGCAGATTGTCTCAATTCTCCAGCCCAATTCAACAAAAAAGTCTGTTAGAATCCAAGCAAATTTAATTAACAGCACGAATCTCGGAGTATGAACATTGTGTCGCTCACGCAAATTAAAGTACCTGATTCGATTCGCCAGATCGAGAATTCATCCAGTGCGAGGCGATTGATCGATCTGGGTCATGACCGGATCACGGATTTTATGCTCTCCAGTGAAGAGACGATCGAAAATTTCGTGAACTGTGATTTCCACCTGGTAGACCAAGGAATCTCGTGGCTACAGCAGAATCACCTGTTGACCGGAAACCGGTTCTGCGAACTGGGCAGCGGGTTTGGCGTGGTGACCTTGCTTGCCAACGATCACGGCATGGAAGCCATCGGGATCGAAATCGAGCCGGCGCTGGTCGAGCAGTCGGTTTTGCTGGCGGAGGAGTTGGATTCCGGGGTGGATTTCTACTGCGGCAGTTTCCTGCCGCGCGACATGGAACAACTGGAAGAGTTGGCCTCCGAGGTGGAGCATGTCGATACCCATCAGGGTGATATCTATCGGCAGATCGGGTTGGCGATAGACGATTTTGATTTGCTGTTCGCGTTTCCCTGGCCGGGTGAATACGGATTCTTCGAGTCCATTTTTGATGCGTGCGGAGCATCAGGAGCGTTGCTGATGACCTACCGTGGGCGAGACGGTGTCGATGTGGTTCGAAAATCGTGAGTGTCGCGTGTCCCTGAAGGGCCGATGATGGGTCAGGATTCCGCTGACGCGAAAACGCGAACGCCCCACTCTGCGAGCCGATAAGGGTGGCGTCAAGCCAATCCAACGCGGAGCGTTATTGCGCCAACGCGCCACCAAACCTGACAGCGCCCGGGGGGGGCGGGCTGCGGCCAATCACGAGCAATCGCATTTAATCGCACGCAATCCAATGGACGGATCGGACGAAATTTGCCAAAATACGGCGTTGCTGGATCGCCTCCCGATTTTTCGCACCGCCACAGTCAATGTGATACGAGAATAATGTCATGGGTAGAAGTTTTGAAAACCGAAAGCACGCCATCCTCAAGACGGCAGGCCAGAAGTCCAAAGTCTATTCCAAGTACGGCAAGCAGCTGTACGTGGTGGCCAAGAACGGCGTCCCTGACCCCGAGGCCAACCCGGCGCTGAAAAGCCTGATTGAGAAAGCCAAACGCGATCAGGTGCCGTCTCATGTGATCGACAAAGCGATCGACAAAGCCAAAGGGGCCGGCGGCGAAGATTTTTCTATGTCCCGGTACGAGGGATTTGGCCCGGGTGGCTGTTCGGTGATCGTTGATTGCCTGACGGACAATGCCAACCGTACCATTACCGATGTGAGGAACTGCTTCACCAAAACAGGATCCAAACTTGGTCCGCAAAATTCTGTTGCCCATCTGTTTGACCAACTGGCCGTCCTGTCCTTCAAGGGCGACAATGAAGACGAAGTGCTCGAAGCGATGCTGACGGCTGAAGTCGATGTAGACGATGTCGAATGCAAGAACGGGCAGTTAACCGTGTTTGCAGCGACCAATGACTTCTACAAGGCAAAACAGGCGTTGCTGGAAGCTTTCCCGGACATCGAACTCGAGGTGCAGGAAATCACCTTCCTTCCTCAGGCAGATGCCAATTTGACCGAAGAGGATGTGCCGATATTTGAGAAATTTATCAATATGCTGAACGACTGCGAGGATGTCCAAGATATCTACCACAACGCAGTGCTGCCATCGTAGTTGAAAAGCTGGGGGTGCCCCGACGGCCCCGGGCATCCGTTGTACGAAGAAGCAGGTCGCACGAGGAAGTTCACCCTAGGCGATTGGCAGTTGGAAGCTTACCGTTGGCGATGCTGCCAGCTTCGCTCCGACGCTGGCAGCGTCGCCAACGGATAGTAATTTCTGACAGCGCAGCGAATTTCTGACGGCACGGCAAATTACTCTGTCATATCAATCACCCGATCGATCCCGGGTTCCAGACGTAACTGGCGAATGAACCGGTTGCGCTCTGCGGACGTTTGCACTACTCCGGTCACCGTGGCAACGCGGTCGTTGACTGACACGGTCAACCTCAATCCGTCGCCTGCGACGACAGGCTGACGACGAATCCGGTTATTGAACCGAACAGCGATTTGGCCACTACTGTAATCTGGCGCGGCAAACCTTGGCGTTAGCTTGGTACGCACGCCCTTACGCATGACCTCAAACCCCTTCTGCTGACCAAAGCTTCCGAAACCGGATTGTTGGTTGCCGCCAAAATTGCCACCACCTCCTCCTCCGCCGCCGCCACCACCGCCATTGCTATTACCATTCACACCACCTCCGAACGAAGCCCCATCTGCCAGCGGAGGTCCGGAGGACTCACCAGGAGGGCCCACGAATCCCTGATCCTGAATCGCCTGGCCGGTGGCTCCAACAAATCCTTGGTTCCTGAGATCCGTCAAATCGACGCCGCTTAACAGGTCCGCATCCTCAGCAGTCAAGGTATCCAACGAATTCCCGCCGTCGCCGGATCCTCCCCCACCGCCATCGTCCGAGCCAAGCGGTTGCGACCCCTGCCCGGGATCTTGCCCCAGTCCAAAGTCGGAATCCTGCCCGCCGCCGCCAATTTGCCCTCCTCCAACACCGGGAATGTTTTGGGCCAACACGTCCTGAGAGGTGATCCAACACGTGAACACCAGCAGCAATACACAAGCAATCGTTCGACAAACGGTAATCATCAGAATTGAACTCTGTTTATCCGGGTGATAAAAAATGCGCAAGAACAACATTCCGGCTCACGGTTGATATCGGTTCGCAGGACAACTTAAAGGTGAAATCACCTATATTTAACGATTCTGACTCCGCAGGAATGCCGTGATCGGAAAATTTTACCGCCGTTTAACCAATTTGGTCCAACGTAAGGAAACCATCGGCCTCGGCGACGGGTTAGAACTATTGATTCACGATTCGATCTCCAATAAGAAATGACAGCGTTATGACGCCCCCGCCATCCCTCTGCAACACGTTTCCACTGAGACAGCGCGTGAGTTTTTTACCAACCTTGTCGTTGGTATTTCTCACGGTATTTGTGCTGCTATCCGGCTCAATGTTTGCCCAACAGCTTCCCGAGCGTCCTCCAACGGAGCAGCTGCTTCCAGAAACGACGATCGCATACGCCAAGGTCACCAGCTTTAGTGATCTTTTTGAAAAATTCAAAACCAGTCTGGGGGCGAAGATGCTGGAGGATGAAAGTATCGCCCCGCTGGCAAATCAGTTGTACGAATACGCGACAGACCAATATTCACGGGTACAGGACGATGTCGGCATGTCACTGGACGAGTTACGTTCATTGCCGTCAGGTGAAATGACCGTTGCGTTGGTGGCCCCGCGTCGTAAGGACATGGCGGTCGTCGTGCTGATGGAATTGGATGATGAAAACGAGGCCGTTGACAAGGCGTTAGGTCGGGTGCGCGAGATTGTCCAATCGGAGGACAAAATCAAAGACGAACCGACCAAATTCGAAATTAAAATGGAGAAAGCGCTCGTCAATGGGACGCCGGTTTTCTTCTTTCGCCATGCGGGGGTGATGATTGGATCAACATCCAAAAATGTTTTGGAAGGGATGCTTCTACGTTGGAGCGGCGGCGAACATGAAAAGGTCAGACCGCTATCCCAAAACCGGAAATTCATCACGATCAGTAATCGCTGTTCGACATCCGATGAGTTCCCTCCTGACATGAAGATTTACATCGACCCCATTGCCATCTTCAAAGCCTCCGCAAAAGGCAACACCGGGTTGCAGGTCGCTGTCGCGGTGCTGCCAGTGTTTGGATTGGATGGCCTGCTGGCCATTGGCGGCAATCTCTACTCACAGACCGATGGGTACGAATCGATTATGCATGGCCACATGATGCTGGCCTCGCCACGAGAGGGAATCTTTGACGCAATCGCACTCAAACCCGGCCAGTACCAACCGCAGCCTTGGGTGCCGGTGAATGTGGGGTCGTATATGACCACCAGTTGGGACATTCAACAAATGTACGTCGGCATCAAGGAGATCAGCAACACACTGTTCGAGGGCTCATTTGATGAATTTGAAGAAGGGTTGCGGGACGCACCAGGAATTGAGTTTAAAAAGGATCTGATTGACCAGTTCACCGGACGGACAAGCATGATTCGACCGATTCTTGAGGGCGATCATTTCAATTCGATTGGCAATGTGCTGGCTGTTGAACTGAAAGATCCACAAGCGTTCGATGAATTTGTCGAACGCCAATTGACGCGCGAGGACGCGGCAGACCTGTGGTCACCCGTAGAACACGAGGGAATCCGCTATTGGACGATGGGTGACGTTTGGGAGCGGCAAGACGAACAGCGCAGGAAGCGGCGCAAAAAAAACGGACAACCGATTTCCAACAAACGCCGTAGACAAATACGGGACACCATGCGTCCGCCAACACCGTCCTGTGTCGTGCTGGGAGATGATCTTATTTTAGGTGACTGCGAAGAGTTTGTGCGGATGGCGATCGAGACTTCCAATGGCGACCGCGATGCGTTGGTGGACGATGCTGATTTCCAACGGCAGACCAAATTGATGACCAAGCTGTTGAAGTCCGAAGTGCCCGCAGCAATGCTGTTTTCGGATTCGGCACGGGAACTGGATGTAATGCGACGCGCGATTGGATCGGACCAAACCATGGAATCGATAGCCAAACAGGCAGAAGAGAACCCGGAGTACTTTCAGGGGCTCAAGGACTTGCTGGAGGATAACGAACTTCCGGATTACGACCTGATACGAAAGTACATCCCTACGACCGGCGGATTTGTCACCAGCGACGATTCCGGCTATCACTTCCTTATTTTCCAGGAATCTGTAGTGCGGGAAAAGTGAATCACATCGGATTGACGATAAAACAAAAAAAAGGCGGCAGTCCAATATTGAACCGCCGCCTTTTTTATTTTTTTAAAACGGTCACTTAAAAACGCTTACTTGCTTCCGCTACCGGCAGCAGCAGGTTTTTCTTCTGACTTTTTCTTCTTTGCTGCTGCGGCGGCCGCCTCTGCCTTGGCCTTCAGTTCGCCCAGCTGTTTTTCCTGGTCGGCGAGCCCTTTGGTGAGGTCTTCCAGGTCCTGCTGGGCGTTTTTAATACGTTGCTTCATGGTTGCAACGCGCGATTCGATCTGTTGGATGGCAGAATCATAAATCCCCGGCTCAGGCACGATGCTTGCCTGCATGATTTCGTTCAGAGTCATTAGGGAAACGCTCAGATCCTGCTCTTCCCCATCGCGGCTGCGCGTCAGTGTCAGCGCATCCCCAGAAGCCATGCTGGCCAGTTTGGCATTCAGATCGGCCACCGTGCCGGCTGCTTTGCCGTTGACTTTTGTGATCATGTCGCCCGATTGCAATCCGGCCTTTTGAGCAGGACCGTTGGTGTACACCGACCGCACGCCGGGGCTGGATCCGGTGTCGTACAAATCTGCACCAATCCCGGGCTTGGCCAGTTGTTCTTCAGTAGGCTGGGGCGCTATGACTTCAACCTGTTGGACCACACCGCCCTGAAAGTTTCCGCTTTGAATAAACGTTTGGGCCTGAGCCACTGTGGCGATTGCAGAAAATGCGACCGCAAGATTGAAGGGGATGACGAATTTGGAGAGGTTCATTTTTTAATATCCTTGGGACTGGGTGTTTACTGAAGGACACGGTGGATCGTTGTGGCCTCCACAAAACTTGTTTGTATCATCAAGCATAACCTTTTTCCGTCGTTCGATCACGCAGGCTAAAGTGGTTTTTCTCCAGAACCGCACAGCATCGCACACGCACAAACCGTTGCTCAACCGCCACCTTAGGCGCGGGAGGCACTGATTTTACGCTGCCGACGGCTGCTGTAACGACGGCCGTGACGGGCGCTACGAGATGGACAGACACCAGCGCGACCGGTGATTCTGACCGGTTGTCGCGACCGATTCAGCGCGGCATCGCCCGCACGGCTCCGGTGGAAATCCCACCGTCAATCAGCAACGTTTGTCCCGTCATATAGGCACTGGCATCCGAAGAAAGAAACACCACCGCACCGTGAAGATCCCCCGGAGAGCCGGGCCGCTTCAGCGGGATTCGATCCGACAAATAATCGACCCATCCTTCATCTTCGTACATGACCGCATTTTGTTTGGTCTTGAACCAGCCCGGGGCCAGGCAATTCACCGTCACCCCATGCGGCCCCCAGTCATCGGCAAGACTCATGGTCAATTGCTTCACTCCGCCTCGACTTCCGCAGTACGGCCCGAGGCCGGCATAACCATTGACGCATGTGACCGAACCAATATTGATGATCCGCCCGTATTTGCGTTGGACCATCCGGGCCGCGTGCTCCTGCGCCACAAAAAAGACCCCTCGCAGGTTGGTTTCCAAAACCAGGTTCCAATCATCCCAGGTGATGTCAAGCGCCGGTTTTCTAACGTTGCAGCCTGCATTGTTGACCAAAATGTCGATCGCTCCAGCCTGTTCCCACGCTTGGGCAACGGCAGATTTGATACTGTCGTGATCGCGCACCTCCAAAGCCACCGGGAACGCCTTGCGGCCAAGGCTTTCCACCATGGCTGCGGTTTCGGCTAGGTCGTGCGCGTTACGTGCAGTCATCACAATGTCGGCACCGGCGGTTGCCAGCGCAATCGAAAATTGCTGGCCCAATCCGCGACTGGCGCCACTGACGAACGCTGTTTTTCCGGATAGATCAAAGAGGCTCTTGTCAGACACTGGAAATGTTCCTTGGTGGTGGGGTGATGAATTACTATCTTTGACGGTCCGCAACTTTACGTCGCGCACCATAACTTTTCTGATTTGTGAAATCGTTCATTTACGAGATCACTCAACGCCGCGTTCGCTCAACGCCGCGTTCGCTCAACGCCACGTTCGCTCAACGCTGAGAACGCTCAACGCCGAGAATGCTCCGTGGCGGGTCCAAATTTTGCGGCACAACAAACGACGCGTGCCAACCATTTTGGCCAGATCGTTGAGCTTAATATCTTCCCTCAATTTCTGACAAAACATAGCCGTCGGATTCAACTTTTTTTCTTGCTTCCAAGGCTGCGGTAGCGTCGGCATGATTGATCTGCCGCAACGCCCAAGCACTTGCCCCACGCACCAAAGGCTCTTCATCGTTGATCCCTCGCGTCAATGCCCCGATAGATTCCGGATCCGCTCCGTTGCCCAGCGCGATCGCGGCGTTGCGCAGGATGCCCCGTCGCTTCGGCCGCCAGAGAGGCGTCTTGCGAAATCGGGCGCGGAATTCATCGTCAGTTAACTGGAACAGCTCAGGCAAATCCAGTGGATTGTGCCCCGGCAACGGCTCGAACGCAGGCTCGGTCGACAGTGGCGCTTTGCGGTTCCAAGGACAGACCTCCTGGCATATATCGCAACCCAGAATCCAGTTCTGCATCTGTTTGCGAAGCGGAACGTCGATCGGCGAGCGGTGTTCGATGGTCAGGTAGCTGATGCATTTATTGGCGTCCAAAATATGAGGTGCCACAAATGCGTCCGTCGGACAGGCGTCAATGCAGGCGGTGCAGGTTCCGCAGTGGAAGGACTCAAACGCGTCGTCCCATTCTAGGGGCTGATCGATCAACACCGCAGCGATAAAAAAGTAGCTGCCGATGGTTTTGTTGATCAGCATTGTGTTCTTTGCGGCCCAACCCATCCCCGCAGTGCGCGCGAACTCCCGTTCCAGCAACGGAGCGGTATCGACGATCCCCCGGGTTCTGGCATCCGGCAGCAGGACCTGTATTTGCTTACATAGCTGTTTCAAGCGTTTGTGGATCAAATCATGATAATCCATTTGCCCCCATGCATATCGCGCGATCCGGCCGGTCAACTGGCGTCCGGTCACCGGCTGGCGCGTCTGGTAGGGCATGGCCAACATCAGCACGCTGACCGACTCCTCCATCACAAAGTTCGGATGACTGTAGGCTTGCTGACGCGTCTCCAGATATTCCATTTCGCCATGGAACTGCTGCTGCAACCACACCTGAAACTGTCCCAAGGTGCCCGGGGTTACCGCCGGCGCACACCCTGATACTTGAAACCCCAGTGCAGACGCTTCGGATTTTAACGATTGCGTCAATTGTGACAGGTCAGACATCGGGACAGACATAAAAAACAGTGGCATCCATTTGACAAAGTGTATTGCATCGTCGCGGGTTGTGTTTAGTGTGGGAGTGGGCGTTTGATCAGGGGAAAAATTGACCTATCTCGCCTGACATTCCAGTTTTGGAACTGCAACACCGACCCACATCCTCCGATCCATTGAAGGACAATCACATGAAACGCATGCTCATCGTGGCAATTGCGGTCGTGGCATTGATGACGACTGCCACCGCTGACGCCTCCGCTCAAAGTTACAACAACGGCTACGGTTTTGGAAGCGGCGTTCGCCAGACCATTCGCCAACAGGGAAATATCTACGGTGGTGGTTGCTTCGCCGGCAATTTTGGCTACCGCAATCGTGGCGTCATTGACCGCATCTCGCAGCCACCCTACTTTGCACAATTCCCACCTGTCTACTACAGCGGTATTGTTCGCCGCCCCTACGGCGTCAGCCCCTTCGCAGCACCTCCGGGCATTGCCCCGGTTGAACTGAACATGCCGGTCGAGGGCTCGCATCCGATAACCATCAAAAATCCCTACGCCACTTCAACACCAGTGTCTGCTCCCAAGAAGCGGCCCGTGCGTGTGAAGAAGGCCGAGGCCAAGAAAATTGACAACCAGACCACCTGGGTCAAGAACCCATTCTTCGTAACGGAAGCGGCAGAAATCGCTGAAGTGAAATCTGAATCGGTCCTGCTGTCGAACAGTAACGTCACCGAAATCGCGCTGATCGACCTAGTCGAACTGGCAATGTTCAAGTAGGCCCTTGCCGCAATCAAATACGCCTTACAGCGATCGACTGCATTGTCGGTCGCTGTTTTGCGTTGAGATAGGTTATTGCGGGATGATATGGTGGCAGGGTCTAGGGCTAACTGCCGTAGTTGTCCTTCCACAGACATCCGGCCCAGGACCATCCCACACCAAAACCAACCAGCATATGTGTCTGGCCCTGTTCGAGTTTTTGTTCCTGTCGCAACTGGTGGATCAGGATCGGCAGCGTCGATGAAACCGTGTTGCCTACGTCCTTGAGACGGATCGGCATTTGCCCCGCCGGTAGTTCCATGATGGTGATCAATTGGTCCAGCATTTTGAAGGTGGCCTGATGGAACAGGAAAAAGCCAAGGTCTTCTTTTTTGAGATTCCCGGTTTCGAGGACTGAATCCACCAGCCCCGGGATCTGTCCGGCGGTAAATTTGATCAACGCTGGCCCGTCCATGTACAACTCGCTTTTCCAGCGTTTGCGTTTGCGGGGGCCGATTCGATCCTGTTGAGCGCGATGGCCACCTTTGGCAACCAGCAACGTATCGGCACCACTGCCATCGGTTCCAAACTTGAACCCGGAAAACGCGGGAGCGTCTGAGGCCTCGATCAGCGTCGCGGCGGCCCCGTCACCGAAAATCGTGCGCAGACTACGATCGTGCTGGTCGATGAATTTTGAGTAGGTCTCCGAGGTAATAAACAGGATTCGTTTGGCGGCACCGGAGCGTATCAACCCGTCGGCCATCGACAGCCCGTAGACAAACCCGCTACAGCCAAGATTAAAATCCAACGCACCGGCAGAGGTGGGTAGTCCCAACCGGTCCTGAATCAGACACGCGGTCGTGGGCAGCGGATAGTCGGGCGTTTGCGTGCAGAACAGCAAAAAATCGATCGACTGCGGGTCGATATCAAATTCCGCGAACAATTTTTCTGCTGCTTTCACACCTAAATCGGAGGAACATTCTCCTTCGGCGGCGATGTGTCGTTGATAGATTCCGGTCTTGGAGGCGATCAGATCCATGTCCCAGCGTGGATTGTCGGCACTTAATTCTGCGTTGGTTTCGATCCTCTCGGGCAGGTGAATCGAAATGGGTCCGATAGCGGCGTACTTCACTGAAATTCCTGATGGCCAATAAGCAGAGGTGGAGGATATTCGCAGGCCACCGTGGGCTGGAAACCTCGAAAGCTACCAAAATGTGCACGAATGCTAAAGGTTTACTGGGCAGTTTTGGGGAGTTTTTCCGTGCTTCCATTCACGTAAGAGTCCCGCGTTTGCTTCGATTTGGCGAACGTCTCGAAAAGTTGTTGGTGGTCACGACTCTCAATCATCGCCTTGATCCGGTCCAGCGACGCCGCATAGTCCTCAATCATTTCGAGAATTGCTGCCCGGTTTTCGATACAAATATCGCTCCACATGGTCGGATCGCTGGACGCAATTCTGGACAGGTCACGAAATCCCCCGGCGGCAAACTGGAAGATTTCGTCCACAAACCGCGTCCCGGCCAGCGTATCGACCAACGCGTAGGCGACCACGTGCGGAAGATGGCTGGTTGCAGCCAGGACACTGTCGTGCTGTTCCACCCCCAGCCGTGCAACATCGGCACCGGCGGCCTGCCACATGGCCGTCACCACTTCGACCGCCTGGCAATCGGTGTGTTCCAACGGGGTCAGAATCACCTTGTGGTTTTGGTACAGCGACTCAAACGCGGCCTCAACACCACTCTTCTCCCGGCCGGCGATCGGATGGGCCGGCACAAATCGTCCGGGTACACTGCCGAAGACTTTTCTGGCCGCCGCGACGACGCTGGCCTTGCTGCTGCCACCGTCGGTAATAATCACCTTCGGTGAGAGGCCGTTCTTGAATTTCTGCATCACCGCTTCCATCGCCCGCATCGGTACGCTCAGGAAGACGACTTCAGCATCTTTAACGGCGGCTTCAGGATCCAGTTCGAAGTCATCAATGACGCCAAGTTCAACAGCGCGTTTCAGATGAGCTTCGTCTCGGCTACAACCGGTAATCTGTTCACAGAAACCCGCTTTTTTAAGCGCCAACGCCAGAGAGCCGCCGATCAGGCCCACGCCAAAGATAGTCAGTTTTTTGATCATCGAAAGAGTATAGCCGCCGATTGCCCGATCTGCCAGTTCACCCGAACCGCGCCACTGAAGCTGACCGGCCCCCCTTGAGGGGCCGGTCGTTTAGGCGATTGGCAGTTGAAGGCATACGTTGGCGATGCTGCCAGCTTCGCTCCGACGCTGGCAGCGTCGCCAACGGATAGTAAATTCCTAACTGCCAGCCGCCTTACGGTAGCAATTCGTTGATCTGATCGATCCACATTTTTTTGTACATCATGATGACGGCTCCTCCAATGACGACCGCCACGAACGCAAATGTCAATGCAAAACCGATCGTGCCCAACACTTTCATGTTCTGTTCGGCCTTGTTCTGCAAATCGCGCGAGGCCCGGTCCATCGTTTCCGCCAGTTCTCCGGCCGTTTCCCCCACGTCAATGTAGTCCAAATAATCCTGCGGAAACGCGTCAGTCGCACGGTACGTTTTATAGAACGTTTTGCCGCTGCGCAGCTGTTCGCAAACCTCCTCCTCCAATGATTCGTAGTAATAGTTCTCGGTCGCCCCCAGTGCCAGACGAGCATTATCCAACGCGTCCATGCCTGCGTTTTCCGCAACCGACATGGTCCACGCCATGCGTGAGAGCGCCAGACATTCAATCGTCTTGCCCAGCAACGGTGTCCGCCGGGCGATTCGCATCGGCAACGTACCGAACCAGCCTTTGACCGCGCCCGCAACCAGCAACGCCACCGAGCCAAAAAAGATCGTCACCACTGCGATGTACAACAGCAAATTCCCCGTAGTGCTCCCCATGCCGAACCAGTCTATCGGTTCGGTCATGCCGCCAATATCAACCATCACGTAGTGCAACAGGGGAATCATGATCCCGACCAACAACACGCTGGCCCCCAGCTCAAATGCCGGCCACGCGATCGAGATCAAAAACTTGTTGCGAAATTCGACCAAATCTTTGTAGTGCGTGGCCAGCCTGCCGAAAGACTCCTCCAGCCGCCCGCCAGCCTCCCCGGCCATCACAACCGCGATCGCCAGTTCGGGAAAATAGCCATCCAGCGACCTCATGGCCGTGGCCAACGCCGTCCCCTCTTTCAGGCTGTTGACGACCCGGTTGGCTTTCAGACGATCCGTCGGACCACCGATCTCACGTTCTTTTTTATACGCCGATAACAGATCGATCCCGGCACCGTAGCTGGTCTCCAGACGCTTGAACAGTTTGGCCATTTTGTTGTAGGTAATTCTGGACATTGGCAATCTGAAGGGTGGAATGACTTTTAGAACGTGTGTGAGCGAATAATCCTGAGATATTCGGTCTATTATAAAGCAAACCTGTGGAAAAGTGTATTTTCTGTGAGTGACTTTCCCGTTCACAGGTCGATAATAGACGGGTCATTTCCATTTCTGCTCACAGGGCGGCCGGCACAATGCTCAAAACACCTAAACTTTCTTATGGCCCGTTGATGCTGCTGCTGCTGTCGGCACTGCCTGTCTTCGCCGACGAACTGCCGGACCGAATCAAACTTCGATCGGGTGCAGAACTGCGGGTGAAAATTATGAGCACGCCCCAAACGGAAAAACGATCCTATGTGGTTTTTAAAACCGAATCGGGCGCGACAGTCAAGCTGGAACGCAAACGCATCGCCAGCCTGCTGAAGTCTGACGAGGCCAACGAGGCGTACCTTCGGCACTTGGGGACCCGCCAGGAAACCGTTGCCTGGCATCTTGAGATTATTGAATGGTGCAAGGATCAGCCCCAAGGACGTTTGAAATTTCGCGACGAAATCCGTTACCACCGTGAGATGATTCTGAGGATCGATCCCGATGACCTGAAAGCCCGTAAACTACTCGGCTACCAGCGTGTGGGTTCCGGACAGTGGATGCTGGAAGATTTACTGTATGATCGATACGGTTACGAACGCAACGGAGCGACCATCACACCAAAACTGTTTCGACGCATCGACCAGGGCGATCAACAGGCCAACGTATTGAATGCGGTTTTTAAAAAGCAGTTCAAGCTATGGCTGCGGGATGTAAAAAGAGGGCGCGTTGCTAACCAACAACTTCAGCAGCGTCTGTTTCAACTTTGCACCGAATCGACTGCCTACCTGATTTTTGAACAGCACGCCAGGCAGGAGACGCGCCCCAACGTGCGAGCCATGTATATCGATGCTTTTGGCAGAGTGCCGTCCCGGGCGGCCACCGGAGCGCTGGTTTACTTTTCCGTAAACGATCCCATCGACGAACTGAGGGAACAGGCGGCAACACTTCTTCAGCAACCCGATTTTGACCAGGGTTTGGCAATGACACGCATGTCAGAATTCATGTCCAACCCAAACAACCGAGTCATCAACGAGGCTGCGTTTGCGATCAAGGAACTGGCTCAACCCGGTGACAATTCCTTTTTGCGCGATGTCATGCTGCGTCTGACCGACGCATTGGTCACCACGCACATTGTCCCCAAAGCCGGTGCCATTGAGGAAGGAAGACTCGACGTTAATTTTGGCGGAATTGGGCCGGACAGTTTTACCACCGGCGGCGGCCCACAAACCGAACAAGTGCAAATGAGAAACGGTTCGGTACTGTCAACGCTGAAGAAGATGACCGGCAAGGATTTTGGATACAATAAAAAACGTTGGGAACAATTTTTTGTTGAAAACTACTCACTGGCGGACGCTACCGTCAGGGCGGATTAAGACGCTGCGGCGATCCGGTCCGGTTTTGAATAGACGTTGAATTTCTCACCGGTATTGAATCCCACCAACGTCAAACCAAATCGCGCGGCCAGCTCCACCGCCAAACTCGATGGTGCCCCCACCGCTACCATGACGGGAATGCGCGCGATCAACGCTTTTTGTACCAGTTCGAAACTGGCGCGACCACTGACCACCAAAATCGACGCGTTCATCACCGCCGCACCGCGCGCGGTTTCTGCTTTGACCAGCAACTGATGTCCGATCAGTTTGTCTACCGCATTGTGTCGGCCCACGTCTTCCCGCAGATCCAGCAAATTGCTCCGGGCGTCAAACAACCCCGCCGCATGCAGTCCTCCAGTGCTACCGAAAACGTCCTGCCGCTGACGCAGTTGATCCGGCAGACTGCGGATCAATGCCGGGGCAACCGTCAGGGCGCTCTCAATCGGCAGCACGTTTTGTGCCTCCACTGCATCAAGCGCGGCTTTCCCGCAAACACCGCAACTGGATGTCGTGTAAAAATGGCGTTGGAGTTTACTCATATCGATCCCGACAGCGGGTGAAAGATTCACGCGCAGCTGGTTGCTGATTGTCTCTCCGGTCCCTACCGTTCCGCAGAACTCGAAACTGTCGATTTCATCGCCCGATTCAATGATCCCCTCGCTTAACAAAAACCCCGCAGCCAGCTGATAGTCATCACCCGGTGTACGCATCGTGATCGACAGACTGCGATCTTTGCGATCCCCGGCTGTGCCGAACACGATCCGTATCTCCAGCGGGCTTTCGATAGCGACCGAATCCTCCACGTCCATCACCTTTGATGGGTCAAGGTGCCGTTCCGAAAAATGAAATCGCCTGACAGAGACTGTTTTCTCACCAACCGTTTTCTTTTGATCTGCTGATTCGCTCATTTGGGCAACGCTTTCTCTTTCGCGACGGCACTCCGGGAGGCCTGTAATTCAGCGACGTCAATTTTGGTTGACCAACGAGTAACGCTGCTGAGTGATGCAAAATCGTCGGTCCACCGCACGTGGGCGGTATTCTGTGGTTGGCATTCCAGCTCCCGCATCCAGGGGATATTTTTGAATTCCGGTTGGCGACACAGCAGGATCCATGTGGTTTGGCGCTTACCATCGCAGCCGGTGTCATCCCGGTACCACGTGGTCAACCCTAATTCTTGCGCGGCGGTGTAGACCACCGGGGTGAGATCGACAAAACGATTGGTCACGTGGGCAACCAGAATCCCGTCATCGCTCAGATGCTTCAGATACAATTGAAAACATTCGATCGTCAACAGGTGCTGCGGGATGGCGTCGCTGGAAAATGCGTCCATCGCGATCAAGTCAAACTGCCCGGATCCTGATTCTCTGAATTGACGTTCCAGCAGCACACGTCCATCGCCAATGTTGACCACCGACTGCCCCCGGAACAAATCCAGATAGCTGAAATGCTCCCGCGCGATCGATTCCACCAGTGGATTTAGCTCGTAGAAAACGAACTGATCTTGCGGCTGGCCCCACGCCAGCATCGCCCCGATCCCCATTCCGACGACGGCCACTTTCGCTGGCGGCCGGTCCGCCCTCGAAAACGCGGTTTTCAACTCACCAATTCGCCGCATGGCCACGCCAATACCGCTGGAGGGGCCGTAGTATCCGGTAGGCGTAAATGACTTGGATGCGCTGACCAACTGGCCGCCGTGATCGACATTGCCGCTGATAAAATTGCGATAGCCATCAGATTCGGAAACACGGACCAGACCGTACTCGTTGCGATCACGAAAGATCTCGTCAGGCCGAAACTCGGGGCTGACCTGATACATCAAACTGGCCAGCACAACGGCCGCCACCAACAGGGCCGCAGCGCTGAATCCGTATCTGGACATCGCCGCCGCACGTGTCGCATGGATCCACATACAGGCAACCATCAGACCAATCCCCAACAGCAGCGCAACCTGAAATTCCAGAAAGCTGTCGAACAGGTGCGGCGCAACGATCGCCACAAAGACACCGCCGCCGGCACCGCCAATGGCCACGATTAAAAAAAAGAGCGTCAACTGACCGGGGGCCGGCTTGAGCCGCTCCAGTTCTCCATGGCACACCATCGCCATGAAGAAACAAACGCTGGCCAACCCAGCCACTTGGATCACAATCGAAACATAAATGTGTGCCTGGACAATGCCGATACCGGCGATCACCGACAGCAGTAACAACGGTGCAAAATACCGCCGCCGATAGATGCCGGGACGGTCAAAACAAATCATAAACGACACCAAATACAGGCTTAGCGGCAAAATCCACAGAAACGGCACCGACGCGATCTCTTGACACATCAGGTTTGTTGTTGCCAGCAGCAAAACCGATGGGCAAAACGCCAACAGGAACCAGAGCACTATCAGCACCATCAGTGACAACGAACCGTACCTGCCGCGTTGGTCGCGATGGCCTGCTGAATTTATTTCCTGATCCTCGCGCCCCGAATCCGGATTCGCCCATTGTTCGATCCGGATCGTTGCCGATCCGGCCCACAGGCAAATGGCCGAAAACCCGATAAATGCCCAAGTCCAACCCGGCATCTGCCATCGCAGCGGCACCCAAGGCTCGATCAAAAACGGGTAACTGGCCAACGCCAATAGCGATCCAAAATTCGACAGCGCGTAAAGCCGATAGGTGGACTGGCCGAGGCGCGGTGAGGTTTGCCAAAGACGCGCGCTATGAATCGTGTGGTGCCAAGCCTGCACCAGCGAACTGGTGGTCGCAAGCGAGAAATACGGCAGCCCAATCGCGATAGCGAGGGTCGCAACAATGGAGAGCGTTAGATTCGGTCCCTCAATGGGCACCGGAGTTACCGGCGTTACCAACAGGACGATGCTGGCGGTGCCGAGCACTCCCGCGTGGACAAAAAAAGCGACTTTAGGAGTCAGGCAGCGACGCAGAAAATGACTGTAGCCGTATCCCAACACAAGGAACGTCTGAAAGAACATCATGCAAGCCGTCCAAACCGCCGCTGTCCCGCCCCATGAGGGCAAAATCACTTTCGCGATCATTGGCTGAATGGAGAACAGCAAAATCGCGCTGATAAAAATGGTCGCGTGAAGTCTCGACATCGTGGCGGTAGTTGCTGGTTTTAAAAATTCGTGAGAGATGTTGAGGACGAAATGGTTTTCTGTGCAGCCATTGTGGATAGAGAGGAAAAATACGTTTCCCGGGACGGTTTCTGCAAATGCAGAATAGTTTATGATGGCCGGGGCGACGGGTATCTTAATCGTACTGTCACCGAATGCACCGCAAATTTACGAACTGATAAAACAACACTCGCCATGGACAACGAAAAGATCGCAAAAGTGCTCGGCCAACTGGCTGACCTACTTGAATTTACCGGTGCCAACGCATTTCGGCTACGCGCCTATCGCAATGGAGCCCGAAAAATCAAAGAGTTACCCGAATCCATCAGCGGCCTGATCGATCAGGGGACCGACCTGGTGAAACTGGAAGGGATTGGTAAAAGCGTTGCCGAAAAGTGTATCGAGCTGTGCCAGACTGGAAGATTGAAACAGATGGACGAACTGTTGGAGGAGATTCCCGCGACGGTTCTGGATCTGTTGAATGTTCCCAAGATGGGCCCCAAAAAAGCTGCGGCGGTCTTTCATGAGCTGGGTGTGGAGAATCTCGCACAACTCAAGGCCGCCTGCGAAGCCGGCGCGGTCAGCAAGTTGTCCGGTTTTGGAAAAAAAACAGAACAGGCAATTTTGGAAGGGATCGCGATCGCAGTCGCAGCCAACGAGCGTATTCTCTGGTCGGCGGCGGATAAAATCGTCACCAAACTGCGTCAGCACATGGCCACCTGCAAGGCCGTCGGGCAGTTGGAATTTGCCGGCAGCTACCGACGCGGAAAAGAGACCGTCGGCGATTTGGATATGCTGGCCACATCAACCGACGCACCCGGCGTCATGGATCACTTTGCCTCCTTCGAGGATATTACCTCCACGATCGTACGCGGGGACACCAAAATGTCGGTGCGACTGGAAGATGAATTTCAGGTGGATTTGCGGGTGGTGCCGGACGATTCTTTTGGAGCGGCACTCCAGTATTTTACCGGATCTAAGGAGCACAACGTGCAGGTGCGCGGGAAAGCCAAACAGATGGGGTTGAAGATCAACGAATGGGGCGTCTACGAGGTTGGCAGTGGTGACGGTGACGGTGATGGTGAAACTTGGGTGGCCGGGAAAACCGAAGCCGAAGTGTATCGAAGGCTGGGCCTACCCTGCTTTGAACCGGAGTTGCGTGAGTCACGTCAGGAGTTTGATTGGGCGGCCGCCGATGCATTGCCGGAACTGATCACCTTGGATGACATCCAGGGTGACTTGCACATGCACACCACCGCCTCTGACGGACGCGCATCGATTGAACAGATGGCCAGCGCGGCCCGGGAACGTGGCCTGAAATATATCGCCATCACCGATCACTCCAAACGGGTCACCATGGCCAATGGGCTTGACGGAGAACGTCTGCTGAACCAGTGGAAAGAGATCGACGCCATCAATGCCACAGCCGACGACGGGTTTGTGATCCTCAAAGGTGTCGAGTGCGATATCTTGGAAAACGGAGACATGGATATCGAAGACGATGTGCTTCAGCATGCCGACTGGGTGATCGCCAGCGTCCACTACGGACAAAATCAGCCTCGCCAGCAAATCACCGATCGCATCGTTGGAGCGATTGCCAATCCCAACATCACCATGGTGGCACATCCAACGGGACGACTGTTGAATAAACGTGAAGCTTACGATGTCGATCTGGACGCGGTCTTTCAGGCCGCCAACGCACACGGGAAACTGCTGGAATTGAATGCGAATCCGATCCGGTTGGACTTAAAAGATGTTTACCTGGCCGCCGCACAGCGGCACGGCATTCCGATTGTCATCAACACCGACGCTCACAAGCCTGCCGGTTTTGACGACATGCGTTTCGGTATCAAGCAGGCCCGTCGCGCAGGTCTGACTAGGGCCGACGTGGCCAACACCAAAACCATCCAACAACTTCTGAAGCTGATTGGCAAAGATTAGCCATTTTGTGTTGTGCGATGTTGTGCTGTGTCGTCTTGTATCCAACGGGTGACCAACGTGCTGGCCCCCACCTACATGGAAAACCCGGGATCGCCGCACACTGTCCCGGGTTTTCCACCTCCATTCACTCACGTGCATTTTTTTGCTGACCAGCGTCAGACCCGGAGATTGTAAACCGATAGCGCGTCAGAACTTCGGAAGACGCGTTGTCGGCATCCACGCAATCCTGAGCGGTCACGGTTTTGACGCTGACCATCCCGCAGGCGCACAGCAGATCTACCGGATCGTCCAGTCCATACGTGAAGGATTCTCCCAATTCGGTCATCGAATGAAGAAACGCCTGGATATCGGGGTGATCAACAGTCTGCGCTGCCACATCCGCGCTAACAAAATCCGCCCATAGCCGGCTCTCCGGATGTTCCATCAACCGCGCGACAGAAGTGATCAAGCTGGCGTTTACCAGTGCATCAAAATACATCGAACAGCCCTCATAGATGAACGCGGTTTTTAATTCGGACGAAAATTCATCGCAGTATCGGAGTAATTTTTCCACATCATCCTCTAAGAAATTCGCCGGGATCGACACGCGCTGCGGTTCGATGCGCCCCGCCCGGTCAAGTTGTGCAATCACACGTTCACGTTCAACCAGCATCTCAGGAAGATCAATCTCAAAGAATCGAACCGCTGCGTGATCGGTGTTAGAGTCCAGGTAGCGAAACAATCGCATATCAAGCCCCGCTCCGAGGAATACGATCTGATCGAGTCCCGTCATGGACGCCAGCAATTCGTCAATGTGGCGGGTCCGCGCTAGGACCATCGGGGGTAGCTGCGGTAAGGCGCGTTTCAGGCGGTTGGCCAATAACATTCCATGTGGCCCCGCTGCGGTGTGGTCCGCAGGGTCGTCCCGGCGTTCAATGGTCTGGGGTGATTCTGAAGCTACCGAAACACCTCCGGCACGCACTCCCGCAATCATTCGCGCCGACGCTTTTACTTTGGCGGAAAACAGCGGTGAGATTGACCGGGAACAATCCATTAAAGCAGCGGTGGGTTGCGCGAAGTATTTCATTTTCGCCGTCGCCACCTCATCTCCGTTGGATTCGAATCTCACCTCAAGCGTCACCAGAATGCGTTTGCCCTGTCGGTAACGTTTCCGCAATTTGTCACCGACCTCATCCGGAACAATGCACACGCCGGTAAGATGCCCTGTGCTTGGTTTGCTATACTTGACATCCATCGAGGCCAGCCAAAGCGAGGCCGAATTATCGGCTGCCGGATGTATCCCGGCAATCGGCACGCCCTCAAGAATCGTCGTCAACGCCATTCCTCCGGTGTAGTCCGCAGACAACGAAATCAACGCCGCCTGGTGGGTACCGTGCTGGTTGGTGGTGCTTTCATTCAGTGGCAAAACCGTCTCACAGTAGCCCCACCCCACGCGTGCGATTCGCCATTTGGTAAACGACAGCACGGGCACACTCTCATACAACAGGCGATTGACAATCTCCGGGTCGGTGCGATTACGGAAATCCACCGGGTCACATTCCCGTACGACTTGGGATTCTACAGCAACCGCCGTAGAGATCTGCTGTCTCTGTTGGTGACCGGAAGTTTGAGCACAGCCGTTTGTTTGACGTTTGAGGAGTTCGTTAGTCGCGTTTCTCATAAAGCTTCCTTTGTTTGGAGGGAGGGGAACACTTGCTCTGCCGTCACAGAAGCCGTCATCTTTCCACAGTCGTCGCTGCACTCAAGTTTTTTCTTCAAACCGGTGGCTTGATGAAGGGAAAACCCTTGCCGCTTTTACTGACAGGGCAATCGGTAGAACCTAAACTCAATCAGAAGTCGCGCTTCGGACTGCCGTCTCCGGCCACCCGTCTCCGGTCTTCCGCCTGCCAGCGGGAACGCGACTCTTTTTGAATTCCTCACCCTGGTATTCTGTCGCGCTCCCCCTGTCCGTTTCGATCATCATGAATTCACCCACCAAACAACCTTCAGATTCCGGTGCTACGGAACGTTGGCTGCCTGCACAATTTGCCGCTGTAGGGCACGCTCATTTCATCCCCACCAACAACACCGACCACCGCAGCCTGTTGGTAAAAAGACACGATAGAGAACAGGTCTACCTGATCCGTTTGGTGGCCGCGCGTTTGTTCAGCGCCGATGGCTTCTACCGTTTTCGCAGCCAGCTGGAGGCACTCTCACAGGTCCGCACCCAAGGATTTCAACGTCCCGTGGAATGGGGTGTTGAAAATGAATGGGTATGGTGCGCTCACGAGTTTTCAGACACCATGGAGACGCTTCAAACGGTCACAACCGGAACCAACCCTCCTGAAATAGATGCGGACAGGACGTATTCACGAATCACCCGGCAGGCGATTGAGCTGCTGAAGACCATCAGCGCGATCCACCGGGCGGGCAGCCTACAACAGGACCTGCGACCGTCGCAGTTGCTGTTCTCCAATGACTGTCCGGTGCTGGTTTGTCCAAGTCCAATGATGTTTGTTGATCCCGAGTTTCGGCCTGCCAAATGGTCGATGCGATTTGCCGAAATTGCCTCTCCGGAACTTGCAGGTGCGATCGATCAGGATGTTGGCGTGCAGTCGGACCTCTACTCGATTGGGGTCGTTATCTTTCGGCTGTTAACAGGACGGTTGCCTTTTGAAGGAAGCCATATAGGCGAGATACTTCTTCAGCATCTGACGGCCGAACCGGATTTTTCATACGCTCAACAGCGCAATGACGGATCGGAGGCACCAGCCACGTTAATCCAGATCGTGGAAAAAATGCTGCTCAAAGAGCCACGAGACCGATACCAGTCTGCCGAAGCGGTCATCGCGGATCTCGAATACGCATCGCAGATCATGGCCGGACAGCGGTCGGGCAGCCAGTTCGCCGCCGGTCGTTTTGACGTTCGGGAAACGGTGACCGATCCCTCGTTCGTTGGTCGACGCAACGAACTCGAAGCGATGGAACAGCAACTGGAAAGTTCTGCCCATGGACTGGGACGCGCCGTAGTCGTACAGTGTCCCAGCGGGATGGGTAAAACGCGTCTGGTCGTTGAGTCATTGCGGTTTGCCAGCCGCTGCGGATTTCAGATCTATCGAAGCCAGGGCCTTGATCAGGTCGCACTAGAACCGGGAGGACCCATTGTCCAGATCATCGAACAACTCAAACCGCAAATTCATCTTCACGAAAGACTGCGCAACACATTGGCGCACCATGAAGAACTTGTACGACGGTTGTTGCCAGAATTTGCCCAAACCATCGGGTTGGTGGATCCCTCCGCTGGCGACGCGCTCCCTCGGCATCGCGGTGGAGCCGCAGAAAGTGACCTGAAAGATTTTGGCCAGAATCGCGCCGTCGGGCTGTTCTGCAAGATACTCAGCTGCCTTGGCAGCATCGAACATCCTGCCCTGATCTGGTTCGACGACTGTCAGTGGTTCGAACCGCAGACCATGGAAGTTCTCAAACAGTTGCTTGCAGCTGTTCCACAACATACACATTTGATTCTGTCCTTGCGTGACACCGATCCCGCCATCTGTCGCACGATCGAATCCATGAACCCCGACCTGATGTTGGAGCCTCAGCGACTGGAGGATCATGAAATCCAGGCCCTGATCGAATCGATGGCGGGCTGTTTGCCTGAAGAAGCGATTCAAGTCTCTACCAGTCTCTCTTCGGGCAGTCCGTTTATGGCATCGGCCATTATTCGCGGCATGGTCGAATCCCGCGCACTGTATTGCAACGAGGGAATTTGGAAAATCGATTCGGACAAAATGTCCGCCGTCAAAGCATCGTCGGGTGCTGCCGAACTATTGTCCAAGCGTCTGGAGAATGTCCAACCTGAAATGCTTCAGTTACTTTCAGTGGCGGCAATTTCAGGAAAAGAATTCGAGGCCGGAATCGTAGCTGCGCTGTGCGATTTGACCGTTGAGGCGTCGCGCGAATGTGTCAACGGCGCCCGACTGCAGCGTCTAATTTGGGCAAAACCGGATGGCAAACTGGCATTCGTGCATGACAAAATCCGGGAGACCCTGCTGGCCAGGCTTTCACCTAAACGACGGCAAAAACTTCACCAAAAAATTGGCGACTATCTCGCCAGTCATCACAGCTGGCAGTCCAGCGATATTGCGTTTCACTACGACGCCGCCGAAGCGTATACCAAGGCTTACCCTTTCGCGACCGAGGCCGCCGACCGCGCACTTGAATCGTTCTCCCTGAGTATTGGCAGCGAATTGTTGTTGATTGCCAGACGTGGCGTCGATGAATCCCGGCCCCGTAGCGTCTTCAAAATCGAGACCCGGCTGGCACATACGCTAATGCTTGACGGACGTTACATTGAAGCAGAGGTCTGGTTCAAAAGTGCCGCCGAAATCGCCAGCAACGATCTACAACGCGCCGACATTGCAACCCGGTTGGCAGAACTAATGTTTAAACGTGGCAACAAACAGGAAGCGGTCGATGCACTGGAAACGGCCTTGCGCAGCCTCGGCGGCAATATCCCCGGGACACGCATTCTATGCGTGCTGGCGTTGCTGAAGGAACTGTCAGTTCAGGCAATGCACACCTTGCTGCCGCGGTGGTTCATTGCCCGCAAAAAATGTGCGGCATCAAAGTCGGTTCGTTTACGTTGGGACATCTACAGCCGACTGTCGCGCGGTTATTGGTACACGCGTGACCAAGCTTACGTCTTTGTTGCCCACTTAAGGGCGATGAACGAGGCAGAAACATTCCCGCCAACGCCAGAATTGGGGCAAATCTGGTCGGAACATGCGCCAGGAATGAGTTTGATTCCCTTGGCGCGACGGGGAATTCGATATGCCCGCCGCTCGATCCGGCTGCGACGCGACCTGAAAGATGTCTGGGGCGAAGGACAGTCTCGCGGATTTTACAGTATCCTTCTTTACTCCATTTCGCGGTTGGATGAATGTGTCGATCAGGCTCGCCAAGCGGAAGCCGTTTTACTGAAGACGGGTGACTACTGGGAGGTAAATATCGCGCGTTACCAGTTGGCCGCTGCTCTGATGCGTAAAGGACACTTCGCGGCCGCGAAGGATTTTGCAAAACAAACCTATGAATCGGCCCTGAAACTGGGAGACTTCCAGTCAACAGGCAACATCATTGATGTTTGGGCCCGCGCCAGTCTGGGGCAAATCCCTGCGTCTGTCATCGAACTGGAAGAAAGTCGTTCCATCAATGACGCACAGCGCTCCTGCCAGATATTGCTGGCCAAAGGCGTCAGAGCCATGGCAACGGAGGAGTATACCGATGCAGTTGCCTGTTTTGAAGATGCGATACAGTGTGCGAAAAAGGCGGGCGTAATCAATGCCTATACCGTGGCGAATTACGCGTGGCTGGCCACGGGACTCAGGATGCAGTGGGAGACAGGCCGTTCCCCGAATAACGACCAACGCAGCCACGACGCTGATCGCCTCTATCAGGCCGCGCGTACGTCGCTAAAATACGCCAAACGTTTCACTAATGAGCTGCCTCATGCGTGGCGAGAGATGGCAATGGCAGAAATGGTGATGGGACGCGCAAGACGCGCCCGGAGGGCATTTGAAAAGTCTCTGAAAATTGCAAACCGCCAGGGAGCCACCTACGAAGCAGCACTGACGCGCGTGGCTTACGGCCAATGCGGGAAACAATTTGGTTGGCCCCATCACGAAGAAATACTTTCGGTTGGCAAAACCCAAACCGAAGCCGTCAACAGCGAGTTGCGTGGCGATAAAAATCGCGGATCGATGTCGCTGATGGACCGATTCGAATCGCTGTTGGACGCCGGCCGACAGATCTCGTCTTCTGTAAATGACAAACAAATCTTTAAATTGACGCTCGACGCGGCAAGAAACCTGTTGAGAGGCTGCCAGACCATGATCGTGTGCGACAGTCATGCCGACAGTACCTCCGATATCAATCATGATGTCAACGACGAGGCCGACAATCGCGCCGGAAAGCAACCGCAGTGGGAGGTCAACTGGCAAAACGGGCATGAAGATGCCAATTTCAACCTGAAGCTTGTCCTTGATGCAGTTCACAAGGGGCATTCGGTCATTCAGGACAAAATGACAGGAGATGAAGGAGAGTTTCGAAATGCGTCATTGTGCAGCCCAATTCAGGTCAACGGAAAAACGGTCGCCTGCCTGTACGCCAGCAACCGACTGATCAAAGGATTTTATGGTGCCAATGAAATTCGGATCGCTGACTACCTGACCAGCGCTGCCGGGGCGGCTCTGGAGAAGGCCGACGGCTTCAACCAGCTTGAGGGGCTCAATCGTGATCTTGAAAAACGCGTTGCCGACAGGACCCGGGTAATCGAAGCGCGCTCCAACGAACTGGAATACATCGCTTCGGAACTAACCAAGACCAAGGAAAAACTGGAAACCGCGCGCGACGACGCCCAAGCCGCCAGCGTCACAAAAAGCCAGTTCCTGGCAAGGATGAGCCATGAGATTCGGACGCCAATTTCAGCCGTAATCGGTTTCACCGATCTGATGCTCCGAGGCGCGATCAAGGATCCGGCAGAGCAACTGAAAAAACTGGAGACGATTCAATCCAGCGGACAGCACCTGTTGGAACTGGTGAACGATTTGTTGGACATTTCAAAAATCGAAGCTGGAAAACTTGAGGTGGAAAGCATCCAGTGCCTGCCGGCATCAATCGTGCGCGAGGTGGTCGATTCGGTTCAGGCACGGGCACAACAAAACGGAAATGAGCTGCTGGTGCGGTTTGAGGGGCTGACGCCAAAAACCATTTTGAGTGACCCCAAACGCCTGAAACAGATTATTACCAACATTGTCGGAAACGCTATCAAGTTCACCCGGCAGGGCCGCGTGACGACGACGGTTCGAATCCCTGTGGTGGAAGAGAAAGCCGATCCGAAGATGGTAGAGATTGAAGTTGCCGATACGGGTATCGGCATGAACAAGGGACAAATTGAAAAGATATTCGATCCGTTCGTTCAGGCGGATTCGACCGTGACCCGCCGTTTTGGTGGGACAGGTTTGGGATTGTCGATCAGCCAAAAGCTGGCAATTTCTCTGGGAGGGAGTATCTCGGTTTGCAGTGTTCCCCATGAAGGCACGACCTTCCGGATCAGAATTCCTACAGGAATCGACGCCACCGACCAAACGCAATGGCTCTCTGCCCGGGAGGTCGAAGGGATGCTCGAGGAACCGCTTCCGCGTCACGGGGTGCGGGTCAACCTTGCCGGAAAAACGGTTTTCTATGCCGATGACGCCGAAACCAATCGCGATCTGATTGCGTTGCTGTTGAGCGATTGCGGGGCAACGGTCGTGCTGGCTGAAGACGGTGCTGAAGCTTACCGCCGCCTGACCGATCGTGCCGCACCAGACTACTGCGGCGACTGTGATCTTGTCTTGATGGACATGCAAATGCCGGTAATCGACGGGTATACCGCAACGACCATGTTGCGGGAATTCGGGTTTACCAAAACTGTGGTCGCATTCACCGCCAACAGCATGACAGGTGATCGGGAGAAGTGTATTGAATGCGGATGCAACGACTTTCTGTCAAAACCAATCGACGTAAATCTGTTGCTGGAAAAGGTCGCGCGAATCTGCGGTGTAGAAGTGGTCCCCGTAACCCATCCGTCCTCCTCTGCCCCTCTCACCATCGATGCCGACATCGAACAATCGCTCAACGATCGCCTGAGCGGTCTGGGTGATGTCATGAGGCCTTTTGCACATAAATTTTTGGGGAAATTGCAGGGGCGCATGGAGGGCTTCCGGCAGGCAATTGCACATCAGGACCAAGAACAGATTCACCAAACGGCCCACTGGGCCAAAGGAACCGCAGGCACCGTAGGGTTGACCGAGATCGCACACTACGCGGCGACCATCGACCAGGCAGCAAAAGTTCCCGATTGGGACGCGATCGTCGAAACGTCCCAAACACTCGAAGGCTACCTTGCCGCCGGCGGTTGCGTACCGTTGGTGAATAACTGAATGGACGTTATATTGTGCAGAAACTCTGCCACAGACAATCATTCGCAGCACCGTTGGCCACCATGCCGAACGCTCGAAAAGAATTCGTCCGATGCCGGGAGGGTGGCCAAGGTTGCGGCTGAAATAAATTTCGTCAAAAAAGCGTTTTCCAATTGAGAGTTGATTGATGGAACCCTGGTCACGACGACTGATCTATCTGGTCTTCTTTCTTTCCGGGGTTGCAGCGCTGATCTATGAAATATCGTGGTCGCGGCAATTGGGGCTGCTGTTCGGGCATACAGTGCACGCGGCGTCGGTGGTGCTGGGCAGCTATTTCGCCGGCATGGCTGTGGGTTACGCGATCGGTGCATGGGTTTGCGGCCGCTGGAGCGCGCGCTTCAATCCGCTGGTCGGTTACGCACTGGCTGAAGCGGTCGTCGCATTGTGGGCGTTCATGATTCCGGTGATTTTGCGTTGGTCCGAATCGCCAACGTTTGCTGCATTGCTGAGTCATGATTCGAATTTCTGGCAGATCTCGTCCCGGGCCTGTTTTAGTTTCCTGCTGTTGATGCCGGCCACGATTTCATTGGGAATCACGCTGCCAATGATGGCCGCATGGCTGGCGACAGACAACGGAACGGCCAATCAGGAAAACGCCAGCCGCATCTCGAACGCCTACGCACTCAACACCGCCGGCGCTCTGGTAGGGGTTACGATCGCCACGCTGTGGTTGATAATCAACTGCGGTGTGTGCGGCAGTAGCTATCTGGCCGCCGCGCTGTCGCTGGTTTGTGCGGCGCTCTCAGTGAGTATCAGTCGATTTGAGAAACGTCGCTGCGGCGTCAATGATCCGGGGGATCATAGTGAGCCGAGCAGCATTACAATGCTCCACCGTACGGCATCCAGCGCAGCGGCGCATCCATTGGCGGCAATGGAGCCACTAGAGGCAATGGCAACGGGCAGTCGAACCGCGCTTCTCTGGCGGCTGCGACTGGCCGCAGTGGTGACCGGTTTTACAACGCTGGCACTTCAGGTGCTGTACACACGAATGTTCTCCCTGGTGTTTCACAACAGTACCTACACCTTTGGAATTGTGGTCGCTGTTTTTCTTCTGTCGTTGGCCTTGGGAGCAGCATTTGCAGCGCGGCTGATTGCAAACGGCAACCTGAAAAAGATGCAACAGCGCGTCGGTTTGACGCTGGCTGCGTCAGCGATCTATATCGTTCTGTCAGTGCGCATTTTTGTGACGATCACCGATCTGGATTACTTTCGGTTTGGCAACAGCTTTGTCAGCTATATGACTGGAGCGACCGGCCTAGTGTTGTTGGTTGTCGGGCCTGCGGTTCTGCTGGCGGGCGTTGCGTTGCCGCTGGTTTGGCAAATCGCCGGCCGCATGGATCAAAATGCGGGCCGCGTGGTTGGACAATTGACGTCAGCCAACACAGTATCGGCAGCCATCGGAGCAATCGTTGGAAGTTTTGTCTTGCTGCCGCTGGTTGGACTATGGGCTGCATTTGTGTGTGTCAGCCTTCTTCAACTATCAATGGGAGTGGTTTTCCTGAAAGAACGACTCTGTTGGCGTCGCATTGTTACGTTTGGCGGGATGTGGACTGTATTGGCGGTGATCACGCTGATCAGCCCGACCGAATCGGGTAACGCAAGACGGGGTGGCGAAAGAACGATCCGCAGATGGAATTCGCCCTATGGCTGGATCGATCTGGTACGCAGCGGCCGAGACGAAGTCTACAAGATCCGCCAGAACCTTCACTACCGGTTTGGTAAAACCGGTAGCAACGCCCGTGAATATCGGCAGGCTCACCTCCCGCTGTTACTGCACAAGAATCCGCAGGATGTGCTGTTTTTAGGACTGGGTACGGGGTTGACTGCTGGTGCGGCGGTTCCACATCAGGAGGTCAAAAACATTGTTGCGGTGGAACTGATCCCCGAAGTGGTGCAGGCGGTTGCAGAATTGGGCAAATACAATTTTAACATTGTCAGCCATGAAAAATCGGAGGTGGTTTGCGATGATGGTCGGCACTATTTGCTGGCGAACGATCGAGAATTCGACGTGATTGTGTCGGATCTGTTCGTCCCTTGGGAAAGCGAATCAGGGTATCTGTACACCGTCGAACATTACCAAGTCGCTGCCCGTCGTCTGAAAGAGGGGGGACTGTTTTGCCAGTGGCTGCCACTTTACCAGGTGGGAGAGAACGAATTCGAGGCAATCGCCAACAGCTTTGCAACGGTGTTTCCCTCGGTAACGCTGTGGTGGGGCAAACTGTCGGGCTCACGTGGTCCCGTGATTGCGATGATAGGACATTCCGGTCCTGTCGAACTTAATCCAGACCAAATGAACCAACGCATTGCCAGATTGCGACAATCGATCGCCCCCGACCCTTCCATTGCACATGCTGATTTGGTGGTTGACCACTATGTCGGGGACTGGATTTTGGCCCCCGCCAAAGGCACAAGACTGCTCAATCGCGATGAGTATCCTGTGGTGGAGCTTTCCACCCCCGTCTCCAATCGGGATCGCAAGCTAATCTCGGGTGCCGTTTTTGAAGACTACTATCGGAGGATTCTGTCGACGCTCCCGATGGACAGCCTGATGATTGACGGAAACAAAATCGCCACCCCCGGCCAACACAAATCCCGGCAGGGTTTACTGCTGTTTGGCGGGAGGCCAGCGACCGATGCCCAATGACGCCCGGGTACACGACCGGCTTCATCAGTGGCTTGATGCTGTTGGAATGCCGATGCAAGAGGTCATTGATAGAGGATGGTCAGACTCAGAAACGCAGGTCAGCCTGCTGATTGATTCCTTCGGCGATCGGCACTATCTCAAACAGTTTCAAGACAAATCAAAATACCGACAGGAAACCGACGCGTACCGGAATTGGATGGCTCAATTCGACAGCGTCGTGCCCGCACTGCGGTTGGCCGATGAAGACAACATGCGACTACTGCTGTCAGACCTGGGCGAATGTTGCTGTCAGTGGCAGGAATTATCAACACCGTGGCGGCAAAGCCTCCAGTTTCAGGCCGGTCAGTTCTTGCGAAAATTGCACGATCTGGCGTTCGTCGATAATGACGCAATGCCGCTGGGCAAGGCATTGCTAGCGCGCACACTGGCGCAGCAGCGAGCGGTCACCGGCCCCGGATGGGATCCGCGATTAATTTCCGCCGCGGAGGTTGCGCGTGTTGTTGTTGCGATGAAGGATTTGATGCCACTGGCAAATCAATTTCGTAGAGTCCCTTGCCATCGGGATTTTTGGCATCGCAACTGGATCTGGACGGCGGAGCAAAACGGGGATGCAGTGGTTGGCGAACCAGCCCGCGTTAGCCTGGGAGTGCTGGATTTTGAGCACGCCCGTCCCGACCTGTTTCTGTTCGATTTTATGAAGAACTGGTCTCAATGCTGGCTTGACTGCCCTGCCCAAGAGGAAGCGTTCTGGGATGGCTATGGTCGGAGGCTGACAGATGATGAACAACGTTTGCTGCGTCTCTGTGCCAAACTTCATGCGATCCAAACGCTCCTTTGGGCCACACGGCATCACCATGTCGAATTTGCCGAACAGGGAAGACGCCTGCTGGCCGCCAGCGCATGAGTGGGGTTGGGACGCAAGTTCCGCTGTTCGACGACGATGAATTTCGACTACAATTGTCAATCGCAGACTTGGGTTCAGGAACACATCCGGAAAACAGGCTGCGGCAGAGTTAATTGTGAACCGATCAGCCGTCATACGGAAAACGCAACCCCATGATTTTGAGTCCAGTCCTTCGCGGTTTTTCCGCCCGTTTAGTATGTGCCCTCCTTTGCATCTTTCTATTGCAGGTTGTTCAGACAACCTTTGGGCAGACGATATCACGGCTCAAGTTCGAGTCATCCCAAACGATATCTGCTGAAAAATGGCAGGTGATCGACGTTGCCTTCGTCGCCACAGAAGCCACCGCCCAACCATTTGAAGAAAGCTTCAGTGCGCTCCTGGCAGGGCCGGACAACCGCACGCTTGAAGCCCAGGGGTTCTACAACGGTGGTGATGAATGGGTGTTACGTTTCTCCGCGGCGGAGGAGGGAGAATGGTCATTCAAGACCACTTCGTCGCTGAAGTCGCTTCATGGTTTGGCCGGCCAGGTTACCGTAGGACCCAACAAAAACCCACGGCAGCGCGGTGGTTTGGTCATCCACCCCGACCACCCTCAGAATTTCTTCTACGAGGACGGTACCGAATGTGCAATGCTCGCATTCGAAGCCGATTGGTTGTTCGCGTTGGACTATGACAACCCGGAAGCCGCCCCCAAGACAGCTCATCTGCTGGACCTGCTTGCTGCACAACGGATCAATCAGGTTGTCACAACGGTCTATTCCTATGATGTTCAGTGGCCCAAAGATCCGTTGCTGTCCAACCATCCAGAGCATGAATTCGGTGGTCGAGATGAAATCTACCCATTCTTGGGGACGAACCCAAAACCTGATTTTAGCGCGCTGAACGTGGAGTTCTTTCAGCGCTTCGACCGGGTCGTCAGTTTGATGAACGAGCGAGGGATCACCGCCCACCTGATGATCTATGTGTGGAACAAAAATGTTAAATGGCCTGACACCGAAAGTCTTGCGGACAATCGCTATTTTGACTATGTCGTTAAACGCTATCAGGCCTTTCCGAATGTGATTTGGGATGTTTCCAAAGAAGCGTTGAACAACGCTAGGTGTACGGAAGCCTACGGCTGTGAACGGATCGATCGGATTCGCAAACTGGACCCTTACAAGCGGTTGGTGACAGTGCACGATGGCGGATTTTGCCGCCGCAATAAAGACAAGGTTGATATTATCTCGTGGCAGGTCTGGAGTGCGACGATTTACGACGATATGCTGGACACACTTAACCAGCACCCCGACAAACCTGTTTTCAACATCGAACATGGTGGTTACGAGAGCTCGCCCTACGTCGTTTTTCCGGGTGACTACTCCGATCCGAAGACTTGTCTCAGGCGGAACTGGCTGATCCACTTTGCGGGTGCATACTCGACCTATTACTGGCAAGGTGCCGCGTGGAACGTGATCATTCACAATCCGTTCGAACTGGCCACGCACTCTCCCAAACCTGCCTTCGGTTACTACCGCCATTTGATTGACTTCTGCGACCGCTTCCCGCCATCGGAATTTAAGCCATCTCGCAAAGACAACCAGAGTGCCTACTGTTTGGCCAACGGGAAAGGCACTTACCTGTTCTATTTACCAAGCGCCCATGAGAAACTTTCCAAGTACGGTTGGAAGAAGAAAAAGGGAACCATCCAGTGGTTCAATACCTTAACCGGGGAATACTCTGAAGCGAGTGCTTCTTCTGCACCCTACTTCACATCGCCCTGGAAAGGGGAGGCTGATTCAGTGTTGATTTTCAAAACCGAATCAAAATAAGACACTGGACGTTTCGTTCCGTAGTATTTGATTGTCCGATTCAACACCCGACACCGACAAATCCACAAAGGAAAATCAAGAAACACGACGGTGTCGCACACTGCCAGCCGCCGTTGAAGTGTTCGGTCGTAGTTTCCATCTAAACGGTGGCGGTGTCAAAGAAAGGTTCGACACGATATCGCGTTGCCAGATTCTGAAGCTCCATTGACTGCTGGACAAGCTCCAACGAGTGCGCGCCATCCACCAAAAATAAATCAATGTAGGCATGGCGGATTCCCGTTGCACCTCCCAGAACTCGACCGCTTCCGCGCTCCCGCAACAGATCGTCCAATTGCTCCTCAATTTCCGCTCGCCGCTGAACCTCATTCTCAGGATCAAACTCTGTCGAATCGATGACCAAATAGGCAAATGTCGCACCATAGGATGCCAGCGGATCGTTACTTAGCAATCCCTCGCGTTCCATAAACTCACCCACCAACGGAAAATGACAGGTGGCACCAGCGATGGTGTCCGCACGCGCGAACCCCTCCCCGGGCGATTCCACACTGTATCCGGTGTAAGTTTTTTCTGGTGTCAACTTCTCCCACTGGTGCATGCTGGCCAAAGAAACGACCTCGCTGGCCAGCGATTTGATAGCGACAGGATCCTTGGGTTCGGCCTCGATCAGCTCGATTTTTCCGATCCACATCTCGGTCCCGACCTCTCCCAATGCTTCGTCCAGAAAGACGAACGCAACCTGACTGTTGATGTCACCGTCTGCAACAAAAGACGGGTGCCAAACCACCACATCGATCACTTCCGCTTCCTGGTCCACTTCCAGTCCAAACCGCGCTTCCATGGAATTGAAATTGTGACCGCCGATCTCGATCGTGAACTCCACATCAATTCCCGGCTGCCGAGAGGAAAAAAATCGCCAGCCTTCCATTTTCGGCGCTCGCGACAACCAGTACTCAGCCAAAAACCGCCGATCCAGATCTCCGCCGGGGGAAAGCGTAAAAGCGCATCCCCTCGAAGCCTCGACCCCAAATACATAATTGAACCCCGGCAACCATTGGCTCATCACCTCGGTTACCGCACCGGTGATCCCCGATTGCTCATCTCCGTCATCGGCCTGAGCGCTGTTAATATGGTCCGCCAGCTGTTCCGCGTTGGTGCCAAACCACCCCCAAAATGCCTCGACGCGTTGCTTGTATGTCATCTCGCTGGTGCTACTCACGGAAAAAGCCTTTGTATTGAAATAGAAGGTGGGAAAAATGGAGAATGGAAAAAAATAAAAAGACGTCTCGAAACCCAAAAACGGTATCAGGCTGGCAGCAGGTTACTCAGATATTGAATACTTGAGGATGCCAGTTTCTCAATGCCGGGAGAATAGTCAAAGACTTCCACACTAATCCAGCCGCTGTAGCGTTCCAGGTCGAGCGCTTCAAGAATGGGGCGAAAATCAACCGCTCCCATCCCGGGGCCTTGCCTGTTGGGATCATTGGCGTGGAAGTGGACTAGGTTTCCAATGTTTGCCTTGATCAATTCGGGGACCGGAAGATTTTCGGTTGACATCGCTTTCACATCCAGCAAAAGCTCCACCTGCGACGACCCAACCGCCTCAATCAGGCTCCGGGCTTGAGCAGCAGTGCAAATAAAATTTGTCTCTTCCGGCCCCAGTGGCTCGATCGCGATCGTCACGTCCAGGTCGGCCAGTTGGCCGGCGATCTGTGTCAGCACTTCAGCGGCCCGATCGATTCCCTCGGACGGGGTGACGTGGGGAGGCAAGCTACGTTGTTGGGGGGAACCGAGCACCATCACCTTTCCGCCCAAGTCGTGGCACAGCGTGGCTAACCGGCCCAGATATGCTGCGGTGGCCGCTCGAATGGAGATGTCGTCGTGAGTCAGATGATAGCCGTTTGTTTTGGCCAACAGCCAATGGAGACCGATGATCTCAAGCCCCTCATCAGCGGCCATTTGAGCGTACTGCCTGCGAGCGCGTGAGGAAAAATCATCAATGGAATTAGCCAGCGTAAACGGTGCGATCTCCCAACCACGATAGCCCAGCATCGACGCGTGCTGCATCGCGGCCAATGGGCTGCGGTCATGATAAAGTTCGTTGCAGATGGCAATTTTCATGGTGTCGGGTCAGATGAACAAATCGATTAAACCAAACCTACTTGACCAGCGCCTTGATTCGGTCGGCAAATTCCCGAACCGGATCTTCGGGGTAACGCTGGCGAATGTGTTGGCCGGCCAGCCTTCCCATCTCCTGCCATTGGTCGCGTTTTTGCCAGGCGCGTTCCAACGCGTCATCGACCAGGTTGATCGTGGCACCTTCGGCAATGAAGCCTGTTTCATTGTCGTCGATCAGTTCCACATTTCTGCCAATGTTTGTTGTGATCGAAACGCGGTTGCACAGCATCGCCTCGATCACCACCAGTGGTGCACCTTCGTATCGCGATGGCAACAACAGCGCGTGATTACGCTCCCAAATTTCCTCAACATCAGACAGATAGCCACCAAATTCGACCATATCCTGGAGCCCGTACATCTCAACCAGCCCTTTAAGTTGAGCCATATTCCCCTGGTCGTGGCCATAGAAGACCACCTTCAGATTGCGACCCCGCCAGTGGGGGCGTCGCAGCACATCGATAATCAGGTCCTGGCCTTTGGACTGAAAGTGGACGCGTCCCACGACCGCGACGCGAAACGCTTCGGAGGTGTCGGGGTAGTCGGGATTTGCATCGCAGGACACGTTGAACGGGTTGGCAATGATCTCGGCATTCTCCAACTCTAGGGCGATGTTGTTTTTCAGTTTGTTCCGGTTCTCGTCAGAGACAAAATAGACTCGGCTGGCGTTTTTATACCAGCGACGAAAATTTTCGAGTACGTTGGAATGTATGAAGAAGAAATCACTGGCACACTGTAGATTGATTCCGTAGGGAATGCCATGTTCAATACACGCGTCGGCAACCGGGATCGGATCAGGATGATAGCCGAGTGTGATTAACACCGCGTTGGGGCGTTCCCGGGCAATCCAGTCGGCGGGATTATCCGGGGGAATCGGTTGGCGAAACAACCCACTAAAAAACGACTGACGTTTTTCTCCCACTGAAGGCGTTTTTCCGCGCAGCGACAGTGTTGCCCCATTACTTTCCAACTCGAGCAGCTCTTTGGCGGTGTGTGGCCAGTACTTGTAATTGATGGCCAGTTCGTGCCCTTCGCCTTGAAGACGTTTGGCAACCTTGTACCAAAGCATCTCGCTGCCCCCCCAGGGCATACCACTCATGCAGGAATAAAAACCAAATTTCACGGAATCCGCTTTCAAATAAAGAATCAGGGGCAGGACAGCGACGGCGTGGCAGGCAGCAACAGGAAGGATCAGACCGGCCGAATAACGGCTGGGAAATTAATGGTGCGATTCAATTCCGCCGCGTCTGGTTTGTATCATTTCGGACGGGAATTCGCCTGGCCGGCCAACGCCATTTTCCCGGTTGTGACGATGCCGGAGTGCGGCCCGGCCAAGCCAGTTGGCACATTGGGGTTTTTCTTTGCACCGTCTTCAGCACGAAGCGTCGAGCTGTAGGGATGGTTGACGACGAAGTCATAAACGGACTTCAGCAGAGGATACTGATTGTAAAAATTCGCCCGCAGCAACTCTGCCCCGCCGACAGGCTCAACAGCCTGGCACGTGCCGGCCAGCTGCACCTGCGGTTGACCGAGAATCTCCGCCAGCTGGTTCACCGATTTCTGGAATGTCTCCAACAATCCGGTAAACAGGTACTCGAAGCCAAGCTTTTGTGGAAGATTGGCCAGTGTCAGGTCCGCCGGGAACCGCCCATACAGCCAGTCGGGATAACGCCGAAAAAATGAATCGATCGTGGGGAAACGCTGTGAAAATTCCATGCGTTGCCCGCGATACCAAAAGTCAGTTTGCCGGGATTTTTGTTGAAAATCTGCCACCATCAGTCGGAACGGATCATCCACAAACAATATCATCTGATGGTCCGCCGGAAAACAATCTGGCACGCCCATGGCAAACCGTTGATCGAAGACCGCCGAAACGCATCGCAGCTTCTTTTTCCATTTTCCACTACCGCTTGTGACACTGCGAATCAGGTCGCCGGCGTCGGAAGTCTCGTCGATTGTGAGACTGTAATGCGAATCCCCAAACCATTGGTCGAGCACTGGTTGGAGCAATAAGTTGGCCTGCGGGCAGACGTTCGCCACAACAACAGGAGCCTCGGGATTGTAATTTTTTGTTTGCATGGGTCGATCGGTCGGGGCAGGCGCGTCAGAGGGCTGGAATTGCATCAAATCATCAGTTGTCAGTTTCGGTGGTCGCCGGAGAACCGTCAACAGCATCCGGTAAGGTAGAATCCTTGGCGGCTTGGTTTCGGATATCAGCATCAGGCGATGCCCGAAGTTTTGCTGTCGCGCTTTCCTGCCCGGACTTCGAATCGGCGGCAACGCCGGCAACAGCGTTCGGCTGCCCCTTTTCCGGTTTGGCGGGAGCCGAATCGCTGTTTTCCAGTTCCGCTTTGGCCTGGATGTCGGCTTGCATTTCGATCGCGCCGGCGGCATCAGCGGCCATTTTTTCTTCGTGAAAATCTTTCCATTTTTTCAGGTTTTGGACAGCAACCTGCGCCACCTTGTATCGTTTATTGATTTCCTCGGCCCGTTGCAGTTGCGTGTCGTAACGCTCTTTCAAATCCGTATTGCGTTTTTTGATCGCCGCGACCTGATCGATCATTTTGGTAACCAGCGCTCTGGAGCTTTCATGAGTCTCCTGCATTTCGGCAATCAGTTTTGAGTAATTCAAACACTGGTTTCGCAGTCGGGTGATCTCCAGCGGGGCAGAATCCAAGCGTTTGGTGAGTGCCTCCAGTTCGATTTGCAGCCGTGCGACATCCTCGTTTTCGAAAACTTCGTTGTGCGGGTACAGCCGATTGAGCTCGAACGAATCCAACACCGGAAAGAAACCTTTCTCCGGATCATTGAGCACGCGATAGGGCAGTTGCACATCCCTGTTCTCCTTCCTGGCGGTTCTGCCGGCCTCGATCATTGTGGTGATCAACTGAATCAGGCGAGGCGTCGCAGGTGTCCGGCATTCCAAGTTGTCGTGCAGCATTGCTTCTTGGAACAGCATCTTGGGCTCAGGTGGCGATTCCAGTTCCAACAGGGTCTGTCGCACATGTGCCGGAGCGCTGATTGTCCATGCCGACGCAACATACAATGGGGTGTTGTGGAAATTAAGGATTGCCGTTGGACGCTTCTTTAGAACACTTTCAAGGTACAATGTTGACGGGGTCGTGATGACCGCATCAACCTGGTCGATCATTTCCAATAGCGCGGTTTTTTTACCCGGATCGGGGGTCGGAAGGCCAATCTCCTCATCTAGCCCCGACGTCAAACGCCAGGTGACCTCGACGGGGCGTCCATTGATCACCGCATTGGCGTCAACAATTCGTTTTAAGTGAGTCAGCGAGTTAACGACGGTCGCACGTTGGTGATCATTAAATGCCGGCGTGTTGGCGGTAGCGATCAATAACCGAAACGGTCCCTTGCGTTGGATTTTCGAGGGCCGCCCGGTCAACAGTGAATCCAGGCGCGGTAGGCCGACCGACTCACAACGTCCCGGGTTGCCCCACGATTCAACCGATCGCACCTGGCTTTTTCCAATGCAGGCCAGCTTGCTGCCGAACAGCGGTTGGAACATGCTGCCTTCGGGCAGGTCCGGATGCTCCCACGTGTTGCGGTACTCCAGAATGCCGTCGGACAGAATCAAAACGGGCAAATGAGCGAAATTGGTGTTCAGCTTTCGCAAGATCGAAAGCTCTTCCCACGAATAGTGCATGTGAGTGATGATGATCGCAGCGTCTTCGGGCGGCAACCAGTCCGTGGTGTACCCCGAAACAACCTCCCAAGGGATGGGCAACTGGTCCAACCACGATTTGTAGATGGAACTTTCATCGGCGAAGTGACAAAGAATATAAGCGCGATCCGCCAAGGGCTCCAAGAGCTCCGCCGGAGTATCAACAGGCGGTTGTGCATCGATTGTAGGTTCGTCGCTCATAAGATTTGAAGGGTTCCGGAGAATCGTCAGGGCTTTGCTGCCATCAAAACGCCTGTTATCGAAAAGAATACGGCTGTCATCATTTTAACTCAACATCAGCACGCCATCGCAATGCGACTAAAACACTATCATTGCGGAAATTGACGGCATTTGCCACATGAAGGTGCAAATTTCCCAATGTTCCAAGGGCTTTTGCGACTTCCGTGGTAAAAGAAATTCAGGTTGGCCTTTTTTGGCATTCGCGGTGCACTGGAGTTGAATCGTTAAGACGAAGCCGATGCCTCTTAGGCAGCAGAAAAATGGCAACGTCTCGACCACGGGCCGGAGCGTCCGGTAATCTACTGTACGAATGAATGTGAAAGGGCCAGAAATGACTCGACCAATTTCCCGCATTATTGCTTTGACCGTCTGCACACTGATGGGCACCTTCGCCGCCCAGGCATTTGCCGATGACTATCATCATATCAATTCACTGGCACGAAAAATTCACAACAAAGCCAAAATTCTGCTGAAAGAGACACGGCATTATCGTTCAACGTCAAACTACGTTCACCTAGTGCGCGACGTGGCGGAACTGGATCAGCTGGCCTGCCACTTACGTGATATTGCAAAAAATGAGGGTGACTTGGATCACATGGCGGCGGACATTGCCAATATTAATGCCAAATTCCACCACATCGAAGCGCTTTTTGATGTGACCGAGTTAAATGCCACATACGGCCGTGGATTCATCAAGGGACACACAGCACACGTCAAACGTTTGTTGAACAGTATCGAAGATGCGATCTGTCATATCGGAGACGACATCGAAAGCCTGCGGGCGACAACGCCAGTGGTCGTTCAAACCACGGTACAGCCTGCTGTCATCGCGACGCCCTACGCCAGATACGCACAACGACCGGTGGTGACGCATGTCGAAACCTATCGGGTTCCTGCCAACCTGCGTTACCGAACACCCTACGGGGGAAACACCGGGCGACAGTTGCACCGAGACCACGATCACCATGAAGCAGCCTACGTTCGTCCGGCACCGGGCTGTGGCGGTGGCCAAGGCTCGTGGTTCTCGATTGGCGGCGGCAGCTCAAAGATCACGTTCCGCTTCTAAGTTTCAAATTTCAACCGCTTAACAACTGAACTTCCCCCACCTTGAGCTTCGTCCGGCAAAACGTCAGGCGAAGTTCTTCTGTTACTGGTCCGCCACCCGTCGCAAAATCGACTTAACCGTGGGGCGGTCAAACGGGCTGGTACTGATATGTTGCATCCGCACGATGCCTTGCGGATCAATCAAAACATCGCCGCCAAGCTGGCGCAGGTCCTTTCCCGGTTTGCCCGGTGGATTTCCTGCCCAGATCACTTTGAGGTACTTCCAGATCGCCGCTGGCCGGGAGAGCTCCCACCACGAACCGGTCAAAAAACCGTAGGCCCTGTACAACCGTCGGTCGCTGTCCAATAACAGCGGCCACGGCATGGCGGTCCCGGCAGCGTATTGCCTCCCCAGCACATCGCTGTCAAAAGTGACAATCTTCGTTCGAATGTCGAGTTGTTCCAGTTGATCTTTCTGTTGACGCAACTGCGTCACGTGCGCGCGGCACGGCGGTCAGCCAAGATGCCGATGGAACACCAGCAGCAGCCAGTGGCCGCTGTCGTCGGCCAACGTGTGCGTTGTCCCGTGAATATCCTTCAGCGAAAAATCGATAGCGCGTTTGTCCGGCATATTCGCGACCTAGTTAAAACGTAGAAACAAAGCAAATGGTTTACCCTCCCGGTTCCCGACTCTCTCACGAACCTCATGGCGAAATTTTCAAGCATTGTAACATGCTTCTTCCTTTCCTCCCGGATTAGGTTTATTCTGGGGAAAATTGTTTTCACGATCCAATCAGCGTGAATCGCGGTTCTAATTTCGGTAGTTTCGTGTCGCCGGGATCGCGCTGTCGCCGACACCCGTTTTCAACACCTTCATCAAATAGCTGGAAAGTAGACTGTTAAATGATCCCTGCACTTAGACTTGGAAACGGCTCCCAACTTCCTGCCGTTGGACTGGGAATGTGGAAGACCGATCGGTCTCAGGTCGCCGATCTGGTCAAAACCGCTGTCGATGTTGGCTATCGGCACTTTGACTGCGCCTGCGACTACGGGAACGAGCAGCAGGTGGGGCAGGGATTGAAGTTGGCGCTGCAAAGTGCGGCGTGTCAGCGCGAGGATCTCTGGATCACCTCCAAGTTATGGAACACTTACCACGCTGCCGAACACGTCCGCCAGGCTTGCGAAAAAACACTCGACGATCTGGGGCTGGATTACCTTGACCTGTACCTGGTTCACTTCCCAATCGCGACTCGATTCGTGCCGTTCGAGGACCGGTACCCGCCCGAGTGGTTCTTTGATCCTGAATCGCCCAACCCAAAAATCGAATACGCGCCTGTTTCCATCGAGGAGACGTGGCGGGCAATGGAACAATTGGTCGAAAGCGGACTGGTGAAAAACATTGGTGTCTGCAATTTTAACTGTCAGTTACTGCGTGAATTGTTGACATGGGCCACGACGCGCCCTTCGGTTCTACAAATCGAATCGCATCCACAACTGACCCAAGAGAAACTGATCCGCTTTTGCGGGCAGGAAGACATCGCGGTCACCGCGTTTTCACCACTGGGCGCCGAATCGTACTACAGTTTGAATATGGCAGAAGAAAACGAATCCGTTTTACGGCAACCGGTAATTCGGGAGATTGCTGCCGCCGTCGGCAGAACCCCCGGTCAAGTGGTGTTGCGGTGGGGCGTTCAACGCGGCACTTCCATCGTCCCCAAAACGGCGCGCGTGGAACGACTGGAAGAGAATCTGGCGATCTTTGATTTTGAACTGACAAAGGAACAGATGGAGAAAATCTCGGCACTGAATCTGAACCGGCGATTCAACGATCCCGGCCAATTCTGCGAGGCGGCTTTCAATACATTTTTTCCAATCTACGAATAAACATCAGGCTTGGCAACCTCTCGAGTAATCTCTCGAGCCCTCGAACGTAGCATGTCCGCTGCATTCCAACGTCACCTCCGATGTCGCTTTGTTTTGGGGAATGAATTTTCCCGACCACACCCACGGTGAATCTTTGCGCTGCGTGCGGGCCGATGGTTAGGCGACCGGTCGTTAGGGATTTACCACTCGTTGACGACGCTGCCAGCGTCGGAGCGAAGCTGGCAGTATCGCCAACGGTAAGCTTTCAACTGCCAATCGCCTTAACGCGTGTCCGGATCTCACAAAATTGGGTACACTTAGGGTATGGCTGCTCCTCTTGAAATCCTGTCGCTGCAACCATTTTATGGCGGCAGTCATAGGCAATTTGACGAAGGCTGGCGGCGGCACAGTCGGCATCGCTGGAGCGTTTTGAGTTTGCCGGACCGGCATTGGAAATGGCGAATGCGGCATGCTCCGATCGAATTCGCCAAACAGATCTCCAACCTGCCCAACGCGCGCAGGCGTTTCGACATAGTGGTTTGTACGGACATGCTGGATCTTGCGGCGATGAAGGGCTTGCGCCCTGACCTGCCACCGACCATTGCCTACTTTCATGAAAACCAGTTTGCGTACCCCAACCGGTTTGCGAAAGAACCCGATTTTCATTTTCCGTTCACCAATTTCACTTCGGCATTGGCAGCAGATGAGGTTTGGTTCAATTCAGAATTTAACCGATCGTCAATGCTGGAGGCAATTACTGCCACACTTAAGCGCTTCCCGGACTACCGGCCGACTGATTCGATCGAAACGATTCGTCAAAAGTCCATAATCCAGCCGCCCGGGATTGATGTCGATTTTGCAGGTGCACCGGGCCGTCCAGTGCGGCCTGCCGCAGGCCGACCGATCAAAATTGTCTGGGCGGCCAGATGGGAACACGACAAGGGACCTACACAGTTGTTGCAAATACTGTCAGCGTTAAAAAAATTGCCCGTCAAATTTTCAATTTCTATAATCGGCCAGCAGTATCGCAAGCATCCCGTTTCATTTGATGAAATTTGGAATCAGTTCGCCGACCAGATTGACCATTGGGGGTTTGTTTCACGATCGATCTATCATCAAGTATTTGCCGAAGCCGATGTCTTTCTGTCGACAGCCAACCATGAGTTTTTCGGGCTGTCATTCGTTGAAGCCGTTTGCCAAGGCTGTTTTCCGGTAGTGCCCGATGGATTGGCATACCCGGAGTTAACCCACGGAGTTCCGGATGCCGATCTGGTGCGATTCGAAACACCAGACCATGCGGCCGCCTTGATTCAATCGGTTTGGCTGGCCCCAAAGAAGTACCACTCCATCGCACAAAGTTTGAAATTGCATTTTAGGAATACGTATTGCTGGACAGCGCGGGCCACTGCGATGGACGATCGGCTGGAGGCATTCCGGTCCAATCTTCAGAGAGATTAGCGCCTCGTGCAACCGGTCGGACAAGGATGACTCATTAATCCGCGCAGAGACACTGACGGCGTAGCAGAAACGCGGAAAACACTTTTTCCCGCTGGAGTTGATTCATGACCGTCGCTTACTTGTTTTGTCCGCCCGTTGATCACAATGTGAAATTCTAACATGCCTCGTTATGTTGCGCTGCCGTGTTTCTCCAGTATCGCAGTGACGGCATGTTGATTGTGGGCCATTGCCCGATCCGCCGGAGTCTGTTTGTTGGCATCCCGGATCGTCACGTCAGCGCCACCTTTTAGCAAGGCACGAACCGTTTTGGTGTCGCCATGCGTGCACGCCTCATGAAGTGGTGTGCGACCATATTTATCCTTGCGGTCAACAAGTTCCGGGCGGCGTCCAAGGATCTCGTTGACGGAATCGGAGTCATAGCTGTAAGCAGCGCGGAATAGATTCATCACGTCATCGTCATTGGAGACAATCAAATCATCAATCGCACCGTGCTCGACGAGCATTCGGCAGATATCTCTGTGCTTGCGTTGTCCAGCGTAGTGAATCGGGTTGCCCGCATCAGCAGTGACCACCGCACCGTTATCAATCAGCACCTTGACCACCTCATCATGCCCACGATACGCAGCAAATACCAGCGGCGTCCACTCGTCAGCAGCGCGAGGTCCTTGAACGTCGGCACCGTAGTCAATCAGTAATTGAGCAACTGCGGATTGCCCACGACTGGCGGCAACATGCAGCGGTGTCAAATTCTTTGCATCGCGCACACTGATGAGTGTTGCGTCATCGTCAAGCAGCTTCTTTACAGCGGCAACGTCACCATGGAACGTCGGCGCGAAGATGGGGTGATTTGGCATGAAGGATCATTTGATTGAGCGATACAGCGAATTGCGACCTATTGGGGTGTCTTTGAGACAGCTGCGCAATCAGATTCAAATTAACAAAATACCGACAACGTTCTGGCTTAGGACCGATCGGGAAATTAGTGTCGGAGAATTTTGGTAAAACGCATAGACTGATCTTTTCCGTTTCGCTCGCTGATTCCCCATGAGGCCAAGGATGGCGTTTAAATTTATAGAAACTTCAGAAATCGAACAGTCGTTGCGTGATTTTGCGGCCACTCTTAACGAGAAAGATCGACGCCGATTTGCTGCCGTGGAAGCGAAACAAAGAGGGCACGGTGGGATTCGTTACATCGCCAGAGTGATCGGTTGTAGTGAGAAGACCGTCGAACGCGGTTTGGCTGAGCTCGAAAACCTGCCGAATGATCCAGCAGCTGGCCGCATTCGCCAAGCTGGTGCAGGTCGAAAAAAAAGATCGCAACGGAGTCTGCCGAAGAGGAAAACTTGATTTCCTGCCTAGAGACTAGGACTGCAGGCGATCCGGATCGGGAAGACGTCTTTTTTACGCACATGACACCAAGCGAACTTTCGTCTCGACTTGCCGGCATGGGAACGCCAGCGGGACGGGATGCGATCGCAACGTGGCTTCATGATGCAGGGATCCGCCATCGGAAAATTGCCAAGGTGCTGCCAGGTGGAGAGCACAAAGATCGCGACGCGCAGTTCGGGCGTATTGGTGAGTTGATCGAGCAGTACGAGTCCATTGGAGACCCTTGGTTTTCAATGGATACTAAAGCCAAGGAGCACTTGGGGACGCTGTATCGCAAAGGACGAGTCCGTTGCAGCGCGCCCTTCGAGGCGTTTGACCACGACTTCCCGTCTTGGGCTGATGGCGTCGTGATTCCGCATGGAATTTACGACCGTCGCGTAAATCGGGGACACATCAATCTCGGCCTCTCGCATGACACAAGTAAATTTGCCTGCGACAGTTTTCAATGGTTTTGGAATCGAATCGGTAAGCAGCGTTACCCTGACGCAACATCCATCCTGATCGCTTGCGATGGTGGCGGAAGCAACTCGTCGAGGAAATACATCTTCAAGCACGATCTCCAGCAACTCAGCGAAGCGATCGGGCTGGAAATACGGATTGCACACTATCCCCCGTATTGCTCAAAGTACAATCCAATCGAACGCCGTTTCTTCCCACACGTCGGTCGGGCTTGCAGCGGCATGCTCTTCGATACGCTTGATCGCGTCGTGGAATTGATGCGACGGACGAGCACCAGCACGGGATTGAAAACGACCGTCAACGTGATTCGCCGAATGTACGAAACAAAACGAAAGGCAACCGAGCACATGAAACAACAGTTGCGGATTAAATACGATGACTTCCTAGGAAAATGGAACTACGTCGCAACTCCACAAATCAGACACTAATTTTCCGACTGATCCTTAAAAATATGCCGTCCCCTTTGCCTCCCGGCGAAGCGGGAGTACTGATCATCAATCGCCGTGACGTTGACGCAGTGACGGGGACAGGCGTAAAATCAACTGAGCTCGTTCGAAGATCTCTGTCCAGTCTTGCACGACGGCGGGGAAAACGGGGTCACTGTCCAAACCCAGTCCGGTTGGACACCCGCTGCCAAATTGTTGTTCGCCCATCTGACGGTAGCGCGACAACGTGCGATCGCCATCGCGCGAAACCGGCAGAAAATCTTCACTCATGATAACGACCTGAGGAACACGCGATCCACCGCAGATCTTCAGTTCCCCGGCCAGTTCGGGATCCGCATCCCGATCGACGTAGCGGATTCGAATTTTATCCGCAGCGGTTTCAAAATGGTTCAGAATCGGGCACTGCGAAACGCAGTCCCCACACCATGCACCGGCCATCACCAGCACGTTCATCTGCCGCGCGAATCCTGAAAACAACGCCTGTTGATCGTCAGATAATTTCACCAGATCATGGACCATCTGCCATTTCATCCGGTCAGCGTCGGAGCCGTATTTTTCCAGAAATTCTCCATACCCGTAGCCCGATTCGAATTTTGCTTTGAAATCCATAATTTCCCGCCTACTTTCATGTTTCTAAATTTCGTCTAACGCTTCTTTCAGTGCGTTGACCTTGGAGGTACGGTCCATCAAATGTGCCGTTTCCCGCCGCCAGTCGATGCCCAATTGTTCAGCGATTTTATACGCTAACAGCAGATCGGACACGCCACGAAACTGATTTGTCATTTTTTGTCCCGCCCCGCCATCCGCCACGTAAATCGTGTTTCGATCAGTGTCGAACCCCGATTCATACTGATCAATCAATTCCTCAATCCAAGCTTGAGGTACGCCAGCAGCCACACAAACGTGCTCAGGCCAGATCTCGTCGCCGTTGCATTTCAGCAGTAGCAGTTGGGCATTGACAGGGTTCATTGGTGGTTCGATTAAAAGGATGCAGGTTGCTTCCGCCGTGCGGCGCTTCGCCACCGTGGACAGCGGGCGGAAAGGTGCGCTGCTCGTCTTCGGCGCTCTGGCGAACGTTGCCACGTTGCTGGCGGGGACAAAAAAATGTGCTGGCAACACTTCTCAAACAGCGCGATCACTATTTGATACCCGATGGTTTACTGGCACAATATGCGTCAGCTGCGATACAGGTGACGCCAAAGATCGGCGTGCCTGACAAATGTTCCATTTGACTGATTCGATGAAGCTTGACTTTCTCCAAAAAACGGGCAACTTCGCCCAATACATTTTGATTCAGCTGGTGATCAGCCTGTTTCAGGTAATGCCGCTGGAGATGTGTGACCGGTTTTGCAAAATGGCCGCCACACTGATCAGTGACCGCATCGGGTTTCGCCGCAAAATCATCCGCGAGAATATTTTGGGCGTGTTCCCCGACGCCAGCGACGAAAAAATTGCCTCAATGAGTCGAGCCATGTGGTATCACTTACTGTTGATGGGCATCGAAATTGCTCAGGCCCCCCGGAAGATACACGATACCAACTGGCGAAAGCACGTTTATATCAGGGACGTCGTTCAGATGACCAATTATCTGATTGACTACCGACCGCTGGTGGCCGTGTCGGGTCACTATGGTAACTTTGAAATGGGCGGATACGTTACCGGCCTGCTGGGCATGCCCAGCTACACCGTCGCGCGCGAGATGGACAATCCCTATCTGGACGATTTTATTAATAAATTCCGTGGGCACAACGGACAATTCATCCTCCCCAAAGATGGAAGCTCGACCGCCGTTCAGGAAGTCATGGAAAGCGGCGGGATCCTCACCATCTTGGGTGACCAACATGCAGGAACCAAAGGTTGTTGGATCGATTTTCTGGGGCGGCCGGCGGCCTGCCACAAGGCGATCGCGCTGTTCACTTTGAGTGGCAATGCACCGATGATGGTCAGTTATTGCAAACACATCGGAACGCCGCTGCAATTTGAGATCGGATGCACTGGTGTCGCCGACCCGCTGGAACTGGATCCGGCGCTGAAGAACGTTACCGCGCTGACACAGTGGTACAACGATCGACTGGCCGAAGCCATCTTTGCAGATCCCGATCAATTTTGGTGGGTGCACCGACGCTGGAAAGAAAAACCCGTTCGAAAAACAAAAAAACGAATGGCCGCAGCGGCCCGTGCCAAAGCACAAGACCGGCAATCAGAGGCCGCGTAGGTTTACGCCACGCAAGGGACGCTCAGGCAGCCCAAGCTGCTCATCATCGCAATCGGTGGTCAAGCCTACCGGTGGCAGGCGGACTGGTCGTCAAATTCATTGGACTCTTCCAAGTCCATCTTCCGTTTCAACTCTTCCCGAATAACGGGCATCTCATGCGGAGCTTCGATTCCAATGCGGACACCGCCGCCGGTGATTCGGACGACTGTCACGGAGATATCATCCCCAATCCAGATGCGTTCCCCTGCCTTTCGACTTAGGACTAACATTCACTATTCCTTTGGTTTAAAATTCCTTTGAGGCCGCTGGTATTTCAGACGAGACGGTAGATCACTCGGCCATTACTCGGCCAAGGGTGGGTTTGAAAGGTGATGAACACACTCCGTCCCAGTTGAGTAAACGAGTGGGACATGGTCTTGTTCATCAAGTTTAAAACCAATTTGCGCTAAAGCGATCAAACCTGAAAAGGCACCGATATTTTTTTCTACCGGGGCTTGACAGGGTTCTGACAGCGAAAAGACTACCGTTGACATGCACCCCTCACAAGGACCCCCGACAACGTGTTGGCAACTCAATGCGGGTAGTTGATTTGGCAAATATGCAAGCGCCGTTAGCGGCGGCGGTAGGGGACTTAATTCACCCAAAGTCGGGTTTACCCGACTCTCGATAGTTAAAACTTATTCGATTCATCCAGATAATTTGCCCTGAAACTGAGCCATCACTTTGACCATTTCGACCGACCACAGCCATTTCCCGATTAAGCAGTCCATCAATTTTTTGGCGCACTGTAGTGTTTCGCACCTGAGCAAACCTGCCGCCGACCGGGCCGCCTATTTTCTTGACCGGCACGTCGCGGTTGGACGTGGCCTGCTGTTCGAATACACCGGCCAGGAGAACATTGCCAATCGTTTTCACCGCAACTTTGGCCAGTTGATGCAAACGTCGCCTGATAACATCTCAATTACCACCAACACTTCCGAAGCGATCTGTATGATTGCCAATGGTTACCCGTTTGAGCCCGGCGATCAGATTATCAGTTACGTCAACGAGTATCCGGCTAACCACTACCCGTGGGTGATCCAGGCAAAAAATCGTGGCGTTGAATTGATTCTGCTGTCGGATACCGATGTGCCCCAGGAGGACCGTGCATACACCCATGCGATTCCGGATACGTTTGCCCGAGGATGGTCTTTAGATGAACTCAAATCAAAGATCACTGACCGGACGCGCATTATCGCACTCAGCCACGTCCAGTTCACCAGCGGGTTCACCGCTGACCTGGAGGAATTGGGGGCACTCTGCCAGCAGCGTGGTATCGACCTGGTCATTGACGCCGCCCAATCACTTGGCTGTTTGCCGGTCTATCCCGAGCAATGGGGCATTGCCGCAGTTGCGTCGGCAGGTTGGAAATGGTTGCTGGGCCCTGTCGGTACCGGCGTGATGTACACCAGTCCGGAATTCCGTGAGAAGATCGCGATCACGATGAGTGGCGCGGACCACATGATTCAGGACACCCAGTATCTGGATCACACCTGGAACCCACACACAACCGGTCAAAAATTTGAATACTCAACCGTATCCTATGCCCTTGTGGATGGTCTGTCGGTCGGACTGGAAGAGGTTTTCCTCAAACATTCCATGGAGGCCATTCGCGATCATAATTTTGGACTACAGGAATTGGCGCTGTCGAAACTGGATCACGACAAATATCAGGCTGTGGTTCATCCGTCAAAATCGCGTTCGGGTATTTTGGCGCTGATTCCTAAAGTCTCCAACGCACCGGCGATTACTTCGGAGTTGGAAAAACAAAACATCATCATGACACCGCGCGACGGCTACATTCGTTTTGCCCCCCACCTGTGCACGACAGAAGATGAGATTATCTCCGCTGTCGAAGCCTTGAATCAAGTATGATCCGTCCGGCTGTCACTTCGCTGATTCTGGCAATCATTGCACTGGTGTTGATTTTCCTCGCCGGCGATCGACAGAGGAAAATTCAGCCACTGGCATCCCGGCCTACCCTTACGGTATTGTGTGCGGCAGGGTTGGCACCAGTGATGGACGAATTGAAAACGGCGTTTGAACTGGAGGCGGGTCGGCGTGTGCGGGTTGCTGTCGATTACAAAGGTTCAGCACAACTTGTGGCGCTACAGCGCGTTGGGAAAACCGGCGATCTCCTGATCGCGGCGGACACGCACTATCACCAACACCTGGTCGAAGATGGGCTTTGTAATGCTCCGGTAGAAATCGCCCGGCAGCATCCTTGCCTGATCGTACAACCACAGACAATCCATCCAGAATCATGGGAGGACGCATTGATATCCGGGAAATTTCGGACATCGATCCCCAAATCATCTCAGGCCGCGATCGGTCGCCTTGTGGCGTCGATCGTTGGCAACAACCAGTATCGTGCCATCACAAATCAAGCGACCGTCAGTCGTGAGACAGTTACTCAGGTCGCCAGCGACGTGGATCAGGGGGTGGTCGATGTGGGAATCACTTGGAATACGACGGCTCACCAGTTCCCCCGTACGTGCACGCTGGATGTCCCCGACTGGCAGGCACACCGCTCGAGCATTGGTGTCTCAATTTTGTCGTCCACCCAGGACCGGCAGGCGGCCGAATCGTTTGTTAAATTTGTTACTGGCCAAAGCGCGCGTGCGATTCTGAAACGGCATGGATATTCATCCGCACAAAACGATGCGGTGGAGGCCCAGCCTTGATCCGCAGCAGCCGATATTTTGTGACGGTAATGGGAATCATGGCCTTAATTTACGTCGGGCTATTGCTGGCGATGGTGTGGGCGCACGTTGCTCTGGTCAGCGGCAATCCTCAATCAGCCTGGTCGACGTTAACGCGCCCGGAGATTCAGCAGGCCATCCTGTTGTCGCTGGGCACCAGCCTGCTGAGCGCTGTGTTGAGCGTTTGGATCGGCACGGCGATCGCATATCTGATCAGTCGCGTCCGTTTCCCGTTTCGACCACTGGTTGATTTTTTAATGGATTTGCCAATTTTTCTGCCACCGCTGGTGGTTGGGGTTAGTTTGTTGATCCTGTTTCGACAGACCCCACTCAGTCGGTTGGATGACCTGTTCGGGATCGCGTTTCAGGTCCCGGCGATTGTACTGGCGCAGACCATCGTGGGCGTGGCATTTGTCTATCGGACGATGAAGGCAACCTTTGATTCGATGCCCGTGCGTCAGGAGGAACTTGCGCAGTCGCTGGGTTGTTCGTGGTACAGCGCGTTCTGTAAAATCACACTCCCTCAAGCGAGCCCGGGCTTGGTGACGGCAGCGGCTATCGCGTGGGCGCGTTCGTTTGGGGAATTTGGTCCCGTGCTGGTGTTTGCGGGCAGCATCCGTGGTCGCACGGAGGTCATGCCCGTTTCGATTTATCTGGAATTAAACAGCGGTAATCTCGATGGTGCGGTGATGATCGCATTGATCATGGTCGTCATCGCCGCTATCGTGCTTTCCGTGACACGCCTGACCGGAGGGGTTCAGCGCGGAGGTGTACGGCGATGATCGAGATGGACAATGTCAGTCTGAAACGCGGCAGCTTTCGCCTGGACAAACTTTCGTTGTGTTTCGGGCAACCCGGCATCCACTTGCTGATCGGTGAAACAGGAGTCGGTAAAACATCGGTTGTCGAAGCGATTTGCGGTCTGCAACCGGTGGCTTCGGGGCAGGTAAAATTGCGTGGTGAAAATGTCACCGGGGTGAGTCCCGCCGCGCGATCGATTGGCTACCTGCCGCAAGACGTCGCTCTGTTCGATCACTTGAGCGTCAGAGAGAACCTCGGTTTTGCATGTGCGGCGCGAAAGTGGTCCCCGGCCAGTACCCGGGAACGCGTGAACAGCCTGAGCGCTTCATTGGGGATTTCCGATTTGCTACAGCGCTTTCCGGAACAATTGTCCGGTGGTCAGAAGCACTGCGTGGCGCTGGGTCGTGCGTTGGCCTTCGATCCCGACATCGTCTGTCTGGATGAGCCGTTTGCGGCGTTGGATGGCGCGACGCGCGACTCCATGATTCAATGGTTCATCAACTATGTAGACGAACATGAGGTCACGGTTCTGGCGGTCACACATCAGCCTCAATGGCTACAAGCGGTCGCCAAAACCCAATTGAAACTTGACAACCCCGTCGTGAGCCCGGGGACATAAACGACGCACTTCAATTAACCCAAATCGTCAGGGCTGGCGGTGACAATGTTACGACGGCGAAATCATTGCGTCGATTCGCGCGATGCGGGCAGAACTGCAAATGCCAAATGGGCGACCGCCGCCACAATCACCAGTCCCACCCGGTAACTAGCGTCCTTTTCGGGCTGCACCACCAAGCAGTTCACATAAAAAGACAGCACAATCCCGCCGGCCAGCACTGCGACGGCGATTGCCATACGGCGTCGCTCGAGACGAAACAGATAACCGCCAGCGATCGCCAACAGCCCCATCACGAAACAGAACCAAAACGCATTGGGTTTGAATGCCTGTGCCTCGATCGATCGCAGGATCCCGGTCCAGATTACAAACAACCCAAACGCAATAGAAGTATAGCATTTCATAGCGCAATGAACTGGGGTTTCGGTGTATGTTTTATGTGTTGTGAGGCGATTGGCAGTTGCAAGCTTACCGTTGACGATGCTGCCAGCTTCGCTCCGACGCTGGCAGCGTCGCCAACCGATGGTAAATTCCTAACTGCCAGTCGCCTAAAACGTGTCAGTCAAAAACGTGTTATAAAACCGGGCCGGTGGTCAGCACGAATTTACAGGGCGCAATGTCCCACTGAGTTAGAGGTCTTTTGCAGCAGCAACAAACGCCAATGTTTTTTCGCGGTTCTTTTTCCCGGGGCTGTCTTCGACACCACTGGCGACATCGACTCCGAAAGGTCTGGCCGTTGCAACCGCGTTGGCTACATTTTCAGGGGTCAGCCCGCCGGCCAGCAAGACAGGAACTGGCGATTGGATTTTGGCGACCCCGTGCCAGTCAACCTGTTTACCCGTCCCGCCAAACTGGCCCGGTGTGGCGGCATCGACTAAAACGGCAGCCACGCCAGCCTCCACCCACGTTTGCACCTCGTGGTTTACCGAATCGCGGTCCATGGCAGTCGCAGCGCTGTGTGGTAACGTACGAATTGCGCGAATGATGTCAAACTCCAGCCCCGCAGACTTACCGCGCTGATTCAGTTCGAGGACGATTTTGGGCGATTCATCACCGTGCAACTGAACCGTCATCAAGCCAACCGTTTGGACGATGTTGAGGATGTCTGCCGAGGTTTCATTGACGAACACCCCCACAGAAACCATATCGACATGAGTTGCCGCCATGGCAGCGACAATGGTTTTGGCGATTTCGGGTTCGATGAAGCGTTTGCCTGCGCGATAAAAGTTCAACCCTATCGCCTCTGCGCCAGAGCCGGCAACCATGATGGCATCGTCCACGGTGGTGACGCCGCAGATTTTCGTATGGAATGGAAACTTCATGGTAATCGCGTAGAAATTGTCTGGCCAAGCCCGCAGGAAAAGCGTATCCGCTTCCATGCTCAAAGGGAAGGGAGTCAACGAGCCCGGCGGATCAGCAACCGCGTCGGCCAAACGGAAGTTATGGCGAACGAGGCTGGGCGAAATTCGGCGGCAGGCGTAAAAGCGGCATCAATTGGTGTTGAAATTTACCGCAAAGCGAAGATGATTTTCAGTTCCCTCAACCGCCAATTACCCCACCGCACATGAACGTTAATCTACATTACACTCGTCACATTGCCGACCGCAAGTTGTTGGCCGATCACAATGCCCTGCCACTGATGGTGTGCGGGGTCGCGGGTGTTTCGGGCTACAATGCATTTCTGCAGCTACGGCAAAAATACGGCAACACCGTTTTTGGTCAACGCCCGACGAAGAACTGGCCGCTCTCTGGTGAGGGCATCATCGGGGCCGACCTAGAAGATCCGGTCGCCTTTCGTAAACTGCTGGAAGAAAGAAACATCAAAACAGTGCTGAACTGCGGCGGCACCTGTGCGTTGAAGGCTTGCGAACTGGATCCGGCGATGGCGCGGCGGGTCAACGTCTTTTGTATTGAAAAACTGCTTGAGGCCCTTGCGGGGACTGAGATACGCCTGGTTCATCTTTCCATCGATCTGGTCTATTCGGGAACTGGTGATGGCGGACACGTCGAGACGGACCACCCCGACCCGGTGACCGTCTATGGCAAGACCATGGTAGAGGCCGAGCAACTGATTTTGTCGGGCAGGCCGGATGCTTGTATTTTGCGAATTTCGTTGCCGATGGGGATTAGTTTCAATGGACACGCAGGGGCGATCGACTGGATCGCATCGCGCTTCAAAAAGGGCAAGCCAGCGACGTTATATTTCGACGAGGTCCGCACACCGACGTATTGCGAATGCTTAAATGAAACGATCGAGGACGTTTTGGTATCGGAAATGAGCGGGCTGTACCATTGTGGTGGGCCCCGGAAACTGTCTCTGTACCAGATCGCTCAGATCGTCAATCGCGTCGGTGGCTATGATCCTGATTTGCTGTTCGGTTGTCCGAGGATCGAGGCGGGGCCAATTCCGCCGCGCGCCGGGAACGTTACGATGAACTCACAGCGTCTGGCAACGGCGATTGGAAGAGCTCCGTTTTTGCCTTGGCCGCTGAATCCGGAACACGTCCCGGATTCCGTCGACTGGCACTACCATCGCAACGGGGAAACCGGATCCGAAGCACAAATCGTCTCGAACCTGTATCGCCGCCCGTCGTAGACAACGTACTAGGGCGTCCACTGTACGGATCGCCCGGGGGGCGGTGGGCACTTATCGCGCTACATGATCGAGAAGTAATTTTCGCAAGCGAAGTCGAGTGACTGACGGGTTAACTCTCGGTCGATTTTGAGATACTTGCTGTAATTCACTACCTGCAACAACAGGTCACGCGGGTGACAGTTGCGGAATGGGCGATCGGTTGGCAGGTAATGCTTCTCAATCAAATATTTGATCATCTCCGGACGCCATTCGAACTTGTAGATCTTGCACATGATCTCGAACAGTTTGACGAAGTTTTCGATCGACGGGTTTTCGACTTCAATTTTGTAAGGGATACGACGGAGAAATGCGTCGTCAACCAGATCTTTGGGTTCAAGGTTCGTGGAAAACACCACTAATTGATCAAACGGCACCAGTATCTTTTTACCGTTACTGGTGTTCAGAAAGTCGTAGCGTTTTTCCAGTGGAACGATCCAGCGGTTGAGCAATTCATCGACCGACATGCGCTGACGGCCAAAGTCATCAATCAGCAGCAACCCGGTATTGCTTTTCATCTGCACGGGGGCTTCACTGATACCGGTTTGAGCGTTGTACTGGATCTCGAGATGCTCCATGGTCAATTCACCACCGACGACGATCGTTGGACGCTTGATTCGCACCCATCGTTTGTCAAAAGAATTACTGGCCAGTAGACTCGCGTCATTCTCCAGTGGAACTTCTTCGTGATTCATTGGATCAAACAGACGAACGATGTCCCGGTCCATCGTGATGGCGCGTGGAATCCAGACGTAAGGACCAAACGCGGCGGTGATGCGTTCAGCGATACTTGTTTTTCCGTTTCCGGGGTAACCAAACAGGAACATACCTTTGCCACTGTTGACCGCCGGGCCAAGCTTGACCATCAGTTGGGGATCAATCAGCAGATCAGAAAACGCTCGTTCGAGATCTTCCTGGGACGGGTTTTGGTTGTTGATCGTTTGTGCGGTGACGCTGGCGACGTAGTCATCAAAAGCGACCGGGACGCTGCCAAAATAGGAACACATATCAGAGTAACGTTGACCGCGCTCGCGCCCCATTTCCGTCAATCGGCAAATATAGTCGTTCATCGCGGCCTGGTTAACGTACCCCAAGACCTGTTCCTGTTTCAGTCGGACGATGACTTCATCGATCATATTAAATGGCAGGCAAATCTGATCGCTGATTTCGCGAATGGAAGCCTCGCCACGCGCCAGCAAGAATTTGACGACGATCTCTTCAATAAGGGCACCGTTGACCCGCGCCTCTGCCATCGTCGATGGCTCTTTGGGCAGGAAAGTGTTGCCGTCAGCACGGGCGCGCTCTTGTTCGGTAGGGACATGGTTGGGCGGTGCCGGGGCAGGCTGTAGGCTGTGGCCTTCAGGGGCCATGGGGCGGTCGTCAACTACCGGGGCCATCGGTGGCGCAACGGGTTGCACGGGCACCGGTGGTTGCTCCAGACCAGGCTGACCGACAACAGGTTGCTGGGCAACGGGTTGGGGGGCGGCAGGCATCGGAACAGCGACCGGCGGCATGGTTGCGATGGGGGCTTCCGCAGGGATTTGTCCTGTTGCCAGACCGTTGATTCGCTCGAGCATGGCGTCGAGCGCCATGTCATTGTTTGCGGTGTTTGAAGGATCCATGATTCAAGTAGCTCTGGGGAACGTTTTTGGGGCGACAAGTGGGGCGGAAGTTTACAAATATCCACGCAACACCGACAATCGATGCAGCGCTGCCGCTGTAACCTAGGTTTCGTTAAAGCCTCTGTCAAAGAACCGGTGTCAAAGTTGACCGAAACCCAAAAGAAGCCCCGTCGGGTTGCAACAGACCGTCGGTCGCGCGCCGGGACGGGTTCGGTTTTGCAGAAGATAACGCTTATACAGCTGTTTGCCATTTGCTGTTTGCTACCAACCGTGAGTGAAACGAGTCACGACATGCTCCGTTTTAGGGCGGGCGCTGCAACCGCCGGTGGCGGATGGTTCTGGACTGCGATCGTGTCATTGGTGTGGTCGGTCACCATGACCACGCCGGCAAGTGCCGTTGTGCAAGACCGATCGGTCGCTGCTACGCAGCGGCAATGGCGCTGCTGTGCCTGGAGGAATAATTGAGATGTAGCCGGAACGATGGGTGGCCAGGATGCTAGCACAGTTAAACTTTGTCGATGAATTTACCTTTGAGGGTTAAAGACTTCGCTCGGTTTCTGACGAAGTTACTGTTGTGTCACCCATTGTGATTACCGCGACCGTTTACAACACCGAAGCAAGGACGCTTGACGTGTCATCTAAAAAGAAACTCCGACGCCGGTTTACCCAGTTTTTCATTTGTGCTGTCATGGCCACCACGATTTCAACAAACGTGGGCTGTTTCATGCCAATCTACGACGCGGACCCCGCAGTCCGGGCTCGCCAGTTAATCCACACCTCGGAAGACCTTCGTCACTTGCGTGATGAATGGCATCGCTTCTGGTTCCTTGACCAGCCCAGCCACATGCAGCCCTTGCGTACCCACGGCGGGATCCTGTAAACCGCGCAGGTTCGTACACACACGAGCCCCATTAAAACACTATTTCAACAGCCATCCTCTTCGCGGGGGATGGCTGGTCGCGTTTAACGACATCAATCGAACATCGTTTCGATAGACCGGATATATTCCAGGGCATCGTCCACCTCGGTCACCTCGACACCGCATTTCCTACCGTTGCGGTCACACTCCCCCAACAACACTAGGTCGTCAAAGTTTTCATGTGCCTGTAACCGACGCAACGCCCGCGCTCCGATCGTGCGGGCGTGGATCTGGTGCGCCAGCATGTGGTGCTTAATTAGCCATAGCGTGCGTTCGGTTACAAACTCCACCAGTTCTTCAACCCCCGCCGTCACATGGTCCCGGTAGTCAATTGCTTTGCCTACATCGTGCAATAACGCCGCCAGCAGGAACTCTTCGTCATACGGTCGTTGGTTACAGGCTAGGTCAAACACTTGCAGGCTATGGTACAGCGCATCCCCCTCCGGGTGCCAAGCGGGGTTCTGTTTGACGTTTTCCAAGGGTAACAACAACACCTGAAAAACCTGAAAACGATCGACGATCTCCGCCGCCTGTTCTACCGAATCATCCACATCGATGCCGCTGTATTGATTTTTGATCAGGGATTCCAATTCGGCCAGCGATGCTTTCTCAATCGGCTTGAGCGTGATAGAGCTGATAAATTTTGTGTTGGATTTGGAACGCGCGTAGATGGTCAGTTCGATATCAAATCGATCACGAATGTGGATATGCTGATATAGTTGTTTTTCATTATTTTTGACGATGCGTTTTTCCTGGATCTTGTAATCCAGTCCGTGTTGATCCAGCACTGCGGCCACTCGCATGATGGAATCAGAAAAGACGTGGATATCGATATCAGATCCGGATCGCACGTGGCCGGTCAACACACTGCCAATCAAAAATGTCGGGAACGCATCCAGCATCCTCATGATGCTGACGGCGGCGATTCGCATTTCCAGCAACCGCTCCTGCCGCGTGTGGCCTTCGAACATCTGTGCTAGGTGCTGTACCTGTTCGCGGATTTCGGCGTTACCAGGAAGATCCTTGGGCTTCACCCAGCCCCGGCAAACCATCCGCGCTGCCTTATGTTTGGCGCGATAGTACTCGGTTTCCTGGCGGTCGTACATCAGCCTGGCCGCTTGGAAGGCGATTTGGCGCCTGAGCTTCGATGGATTCATTTTAAGGAGCCTCACCGAGCTCCGGGGGGAAGAACAGATTTGATTCAGAATGAGGGTGGAAATCGAGGGCCAAATATTTTGGCACCGGGATACTTGCCAAATGGTTTCGAAATGGCATCCACACTCTGACTGTCGTACTGAAGATGGGTTCGCACTAATTTACCGCAACTGCTGCTGTGGCAACAGCAATGGGTTGCCAATTAAGTTACCATCAACCACACTATTGGCCACTAAACCGCCATTTCAGAGGGAGCAGCGTTCCCGAGAAATGGGTAAATTCCCCGAATAAACCGCTCTCCCGTCGCAACGCCGGACAAATACCCAAAACGAGATCCCCATGTTACGTACCATGCTTCGTTCAAAAATTCACCGCGCCAAAGTCACCCAGGCGGACCTGAATTACGAGGGCAGTATCACCGTCGATACCGACCTGCTGGACGCGGCAAAGATGGTTCCATTTGAGAAAGTATCCATCTACAACGTCACCAATGGCAGCCGTCTGGACACCTACGTGATTCCTGGCATCGCCGGATCAGGGAAAATCTGCATCAATGGAGCAGCGGCTCGACTGGTGAAAGTCGATGACGTTGTCATCATCTGCTGTTATGGCGAGATGAACGAAGAAGAGGTCGAAAACCACACTGCCCAGATCGTATTGGTGGACGACGATAACAACATCACCCGCAGTGTCGAGAAATCGCGCACGAACCTGAAACCGGCATAACTTCCGGATTGGGCAACGGCATTTGACGGAACCCTATCTCCACCAGCATTTACTCAACGGTCACGCTTTTGGCTAAGTTACGCGGCTTGTCCACATCGCAGCCACGCAGAACCGCAATGTGATAGGACAGCAGTTGGAGTGGAATGCCGGCAACGATTGGCTGTAGGTACGAGGCGACTTTCGGAATGTAGATCACGTCGTCGGCCACTTCGGCGATGCGATCATCCCCCTCACCGGCGATCGCGATCACGGGACCGCCACGGGCCTTGATCTCTTCGAGGTTGGACATGACTTTCCCGTAGATGAATCCGTGAGGCATCACGAATACCGACGGCGTCTTTTCATCCACCAAGGCGATCGGTCCATGCTTCATTTCCGCCGCCGGGTATCCTTCAGCATGAATGTAACTGATTTCTTTCAGCTTCAACGCACCTTCGAGAGCCGTCGGGAAATTAAAGTGACGGCCAAGGTACAGGAAGTTGTCGAACTTCTGGTACTTCACCGCAAGTTTGCGAACGGCTTCGTTTGTCTTCAGCGCCGCTTCCACATGCTCGGGTAGTTGTTTGATCGCTTCGATCATCTCGCGCCCACGTGAGTAACTCAGGTGACGCTGCCGCCCAAGGTACAGGGCCAGCAGCGCCAGTGACAGGCACTGACACGAGTAGGCTTTGGTCGATGCAACGCCGATTTCGGGGCCGGCGTGCAGGTAGATCCCCCCCGTGGCTTCCTGAGCGATCGAACTGCCGACGACGTTACAAATCGCCAGTGTCTGGTGCCCCTTACGTTTCATCTCCCGCAGCGCAGCCAGGGTGTCCGCCGTCTCACCGCTTTGCGTGATCGCAAAAATCAGCGTCGATTCGTCCAACGGCGGGTTGCGATATCGCAATTCACTGGCGTACTCGACCTCGACGGGAATTTGCGCGATTTCTTCGATCAGGTATTCGCCAAAGAGGGACGAATGCCAACTGGTTCCGCAAGCGGTAAACACAATCCGGTTGACCTTTCGCAATTCCTGCGGTGTCAAGTTCAGGCCGCCAAACACCGCCGTGGCGTCGTCTTCATTCAGGCGTCCACGCATCGTGTTGCGAAGCGCTTCGGGCTGTTCAAAGATCTCTTTGAGCATGTAGTGATCGTAGTTGCCCAACTCCACCTGGTTCGATTCAACGTCCAGCGGCTTTACGTCGTGAGCGACGACACCTGCATCGCGATGGGAAACCTGTAGCGCGTCTGCGTTCAGTACGGCAACCTGATTGTCGGCTAGGTAAACAATCCGGTCGGTAAAACCAACCAGAGGTTGAGCGTCGCTGGCAAGGAAATGTTCACCGTCGCCGACACCGATTACCAATGGGCTGCCCAGTCGTGCCGCGAAAATTGAATCGGGCCACTGGCGGAAAATAATCGCCAGACCGAATGTGCCGCGTAGTTTTGCCATGGATTCCTTGATCGCCGCAACCGCGTCTTGCGTCGTCAGTTCCGGGCCACCGTTTTCTTGCGCTGCCAGTTTCGATTTCAGCGCATCGGCAAGCAGATGTGCGACGACTTCGGTGTCCGTTTCCGAATTAAACGTATACCCCTTCTGCTTCAGTTGCGTGCGTAATTCGGCGAAGTTTTCGATCACGCCATTGTGAGCCATCGCCAGAATTCTTTCGCCTCCAATGTGCGGATGAGCGTTCGATTTGGTGGCGGCACCGTGGGTGGCCCAACGCGTGTGGCCAATTCCAATCCCCGAATCACAAGGATCGGCAGCAATTTCCTGTGCCAGAGTTGCGATGCGGCCAACAGATTTGGTGATCTTGATATCATTGTCACCAGTCAGTGTGGCGGTTCCGGCACTGTCGTAGCCCCGATATTCAAGACGCCGAAGACCCTCCAACAGGAAATCCTGAGCAACACGAGGGCCTACGTATCCAACAATTCCACACATAATGATTTACCTAGTTTGGGCGTGAGTCGGTCGATTAACAATCGATCAGTTTGTCGCAGTTTTCAATCTGACTCTGGCGATCAACACGATGGCCATTGATGTCACAGAAGTACGGTAGTTTTGGGGGGACAAAAGTAAGGGCAGCGACAGCAAACAGGTCAATGGACGCAAATGAATCGGTGCAATTTGATCGCTGGCACCTGCTGCCGAGCCTGCCTAAATGTCTTCTTTTGATAGACTAGACGAGAATCGGCACGGCTTCCAGAGCGATTATGAACGCTTATTTAACCAGACAAAGGGGGGGTAAGCAATCCGGACGCAAGATTGGGAATTTTTGTAAAACTACCGCGAATAACGAGCAATGCCTGCAAACAACGCCGCAATTTTTGGCAACTTCGGTCAACCCATGCCAATCCTGAGATCGCCAGCGTGAATTAGCGCACCGGCGACGCAGGGCGGGGCAGAAAATACTTGGCCGTCGGGTCCGGTAGCTCACCCACGACGACATTTTTTTTCAAACTGCGGCCATCACGGATTAGAACCACCTCCACCGTGGAATTGGGGGGTGAGCGTTCGGCCAGCTGGAACAGGCTGTTGTATTGTTTGACAGTTTGTCCATTCCATTGCCGAATGATATCTCCTTTTTGGATGCCGGCAATATCGGCGGGCGAATTTTTGAACACCCGGGTCAGCACCGCCCCGTTGAGGTCCGGCGAAATCCCCTGTGCAGCCATCTGATAATCGACTTCCTCGGGCCAGACGCCCAAGTATCCCCGAACCACCGCCCCGTTTTCGATCAGCTGACCATAGACAAACCTGGCAGTGGAACTGGGAACGGCAAAACTGATTCCCTGAAAGGTTTCACCATAGATCGAGGTGTTGATGCCGATCACGTTACCGCTGGCATCGACCAAAGGTCCACCGCTGTTACCGGGGTTAACTGCGGCATCGGTTTGCAAAAGATTTTGCTTCCGCAACTTATCTCCCGGACGGTCTTTGCCGCTGATGATTCCTGATGTCACCGTCTGTTCATACCGGTAGGGACTGCCAATCGCCCAAACGATCGAACCTACCTCAGCGGATTCACTGTCGCCCCAGATCGCCGGCACAAGATTGTGGGCGTCGATTTTCAAGACCGCCAGATCGCTAACTAGATCGACTCCAATCAGTTTCGCCCGGTATTGACTGCGGTCATGCAGCTGCACCGTGCACCCGTTTGCCCCTTCGAGCACATGGGCGTTAGTGATAATGTAGCCCTCACGCGACATGATGACGCCCGATCCGTAACCGCGATGCGTGTTGTTGGATCGTCCGGCATGGATACTGACCACGCTGGGACGAATCTTGTGGGCCACCAGCTGAAAGGCGCGAGAGACATTTTCCAAAGGTTTATCATTGAGTAGTTCAATCGCATTTTCGTACTCGGCACGAACCTTGCCGCGCGTCGCCGCAAAATTATACTCTTCCACAATACGCGGACCAATCAACCACGCCGCCAGCAATAACACCGTAGAAGTAAACAGTGCATAGGCGGGTAACAACGATCGGTGTTCGGCATCCGGTCCTTTACTTTTCCGATCGCCAGCCTCACGCGTTCTATCCATCACTCCGGAAGCTATTGCCTGATCCCGTGAGCCAACTTGCGCGGGAGCAACGCCTTCATCACGAATTTGCTCTTGCTGATAGGCTGCGATTTGGTCGGCCACTTGATTGGGACGCCGCCGTCGAAGTTCGGGCCGACTGACATCACGCCCGTCGGATGCTCGATCCGCACATGGGCCTCGATCTTTTTCGGGAATTCTGTCTGGGGAAGAGCGGTCGGAATGTTGATCACCAAACTCCATCAAGATCGTCCTTGAAGGGAATACGAAGAAAGGAAAGTTGGCGGAAGTTCGGAAACGTTCTGTCGTGGCTCGAACGGTATCCTGAGCTGTACCAAAAAGGTCGTTTTCGACAGTAGCAGTATAACCGATAGTATAACCGATTTCCGGACTTCTGACCGACAAAAAAAATTGCCGGCCTGCCGCTGTCTTTTTGGCGTTTGGAAAAACAGCCAAACAAGGCAGAATAAAACGGCTTTCCCAATCCGTCCACACCGGCGAATAAAACCCTTGTGGACACTCGGTCAGTCGCGTGATGGAATGCTCCGCAGGGAAAATTTGGCTATAATAATTTTTCTCGTTCTACGTGATGTGCGGGGCTGAAACGATGGAAAAGGCTGACAAAACTGTTATACCTGTAGTGTCACTTCCGTTGACAGTCACGCACAATCGCACCTCTCCTTTGACGAAGATTCAAGGTATTCCATGCCAGTAGAAATGCAGCTTTCACGCATTATTATCAGCGAGATCAACGAAGACCAATATGTGTTCCTCAAGGAGGTTGATGGGGACCGCCAGTTTCCGATCCTGATCGGGATCTTTGAAGCGACCAGCATCGATCGGCGGGTGAAGAAGGTCGAGCGGCTTCGTCCACTGACGCATGACTTGATCGTCGGCGTTGTCGAAAGCATGGGGGGTGAGATGGACAGTGTCGTGATCACTGACCTGAAGAACCACACCTATTACGCGAAACTGCGCATACGTAGCGCCGGAGAACTGATCGAAATCGATGCCCGACCGTCAGACGCATTGGCCATCGCGGTCACGACGGACCCGCCGCTGCCGATTTGGGTCGATGAAAATGTGATCGACGAAGCCATCGCCAGCCTCTAACGTTTCGGTTTGTCTGACCAAACTGAAAATTCACTACCGCCGGGTTCGGTAAACTGAAAACGCCGGCCGCCGGGGAAGTCGAAGGCTGGCTTGATCACCTTCCCACCAGCCGCTTCGATTTTGGCTTGGGTTGCCTCTAGGTCGTCACTGAAAAACGTCACTAGGACGCTACCATTTTCAGTCAGTGCGGGGTGCGGATCACGAAAGAATCCCACCATTATCCCTCCACTGGCGCTGTCCATGTAGTCGGGTCCGTACATGGTAAAACTCCACCCGAACACGGATTCAAAAAACGCACGCGTGGCTTCGGGGTCACGCACGGGGACTTCAAGGTAATTCAGTTTCTCGTGTTGATTTGATTCATTCATTTAATGCGACCCGTAGATGAATAGTTTCCAGTTACGAAACGACAGGCCCGAACGCGTTATCGAGCGGGAAATTTTCCTCGGGGATTCCACTCAATAGCGCGTCGGGCCTGCCCTGCATTACTCCAGTCGTTTTCAATCATTCCAAAGCGATCAAAGTCTTGCCGGCAGCCCGTTTTCAGGCCAATCGTTCGTCTTTGGTCACGGAGAAATCAAGGAAAACGTGCGACTAAGCTTCGTCCATTACTTCCTTTTCGCGTCCCTTGGCAATACCTTCGGCCTGATCTTCAAACTTTTTGGTCAGATCCTGGACAGACTGCTTGATATCGTCGCGCTGGTCTTCAGAAATGACCTTGTCCTTCGCTTCACCATCGGCAGCTTTATTGCCATCGCGGCGTACATTACGAATGGAAATTTTTGCCTCTTCTGTCAACTCCTTGATACGCCCCACCATCTTTTTCCGAACATCGGTTGACAATGCTGGAATGTTAATGCGGACGACTCGTCCGTCGTTTTGTGGGTTGAAGCCCAAATCGGCCGACACGATGGCTTTTTCAATCTCCTTGATCACGGCCGCGTCATAGGGGCGAATCACAATCTGTGTCGGTTCAGGAGCTCCAACCGATGCGATTTGCTTCAGCGGCGTGGGCGAACCGTAAACGTCCACGCGCACCGAATCAACCAGCCCCGGATTGGCACGACCGGTGCGAATCCCGCCAAGGTTCTTCTTCAAAACCTCAATCGCCTTATTCATCCGTTCTTCGGTGTCCATCAAAATATCATCGCTCGGCATGAGGTATCTCCTGTAGGGGTGTTGGTTTGATAACCTTCAGTGTAGGGGATTAAAAGCCAGAATCCAAGCGCCGTTGGATCAAACAGACCGTTGCATTGGTGACAATTTTCTCCCGGACAACTCTACGTCGCAGTCGCTATAATGACCTTTGAGTGTAACGACCTTTGAAAAACATCCAGAAAATTTCTACCGGAGGCCGGCTTGGAAGAACCTGTTGAAGATTTCCCCGAGATAGCCACCAGGCCATTGCCGCCACGGCGATCAGCGCCAGGAGATCAGGTTGCCCAATACATGCGCGGAATCGCCGGTGCCGGCGTGGCCGGAGCAATTTTTGGGGCGGTTGTCGGAGGACTGATCCTGATCTTGATTGGTGGATTGGTTGCGAGTCCGCTGGGGTTTGTCATTGGAGGCGGCGTCGGTATGTTTATTGCGCTATTTGTTTCGCTGCCGATCTGGACTGCCGGTTTGCTGATCAACGCTTCTCTCGGGTTTGCTATTCCACCCAAGATCGCACGCTGCGTTGCCGGTTCAATCACAGGATATGTGGCGTGCATGCCGCTGGTCGATATCGCCCGTTTACCGGGCTCCAGTTTTGAAATGCGACTGGTGCTTGCCGGGGTTGTCATTGCGATGACGCTGGGGGCATTATGCGTGTTCGGGGTTTCCGGATCGGCAGATTTCTTCCCACCTTTAACACCTGCACCCGGGTCGCTACCGCCAACGATGTCTAACGCGTGGCACTTTAATCTTGTGCAGATTCTCGCGGTGACGTTTTGGGTCGCAGTATTCATGCTGGCGATTCGCCTGTTAGATGTTCCGCCGCTGGTGATGGTTGGTTTGTTGATCTGCGGATCCATCAGCCTGCCGCTAACTTATGCGATCATCAGATTCTATCCCGGCAAACCATAGAAACAGACGGATCGATTGGCTGCTGCGGTAATTCAGGGTGCTTCAAGTCAGCAAACACAATGCCAATGGTCGGCGACCATTGCCAACAGTGCGTGAAGGTATTCGATCTCCAACAGCCCGGTAGCGCTGCCGGCCGGTTGATCCGTTTGTTCCAGCATACCGGGGAAAACTCCGATACCGGCCAACACACGTGCGATCAAGCACAGCCCCAGAAACAGACCGTAGTGGATCAGCCCCATCGTGTAATCAAAATCGAAGCTGAGCATGCCTGTCGCGCCGCCCACCCCCAACATCCCGATCAATGCCAAAATCCACGATCCTGTATCGTAGCGGTCACCAAAGGCGTATTTGGCCAGTGGCATTGCGGCCCACAGCAGCGCGTAAATCGCACCGCAAATCACCACACGCAACCAAAGCTCCTGTCCGACGAACGAGTCAAGCTCCTGATCCTTGAGAATGTTGTATGCTCCGTAAGCCACCATCGGGGCGACGATTGCCATGGGCACAACCATCATCCACATCGGCATGCCCAATTTATCCTCAACAGAAAATTGAACAAACAACGCTCCAATCAAAAACGCGATGATTGATCCCACCATCGTCAGTAGCTGCAACGTCGAAAATTTATTGTCCTTGCGTTTCAAGGGTTTGAGGATCTGACGCCCCTTGCCATCCACCGGGCCAGAAACCGGCGCGTGGATGACCACTTCCTCCTCCGCCTTGGGAACCTTGATGACCTCCTTGCACTTGGGGCAGGGGCCTTTTTGGCCGGCGAATTTCTCACTGACCTTGAATCGCGTGTGGCATTTGGGGCAGGTGACCTGAATAGGCATCGTTAATAAAGCTCCATCAAGTCGTCTTCGTTAAGCATACGAAAATCGTGGTTGGCAAGTGTTTCCATGGCCTGGTCAATATTGTCCACCATAATTGCAACCGTCAAACAATTGTCGGATTTAATCATCAAGGGATACGTTTGCACCAGATTGATCTCCGCGCGAAGCAACGCACTACAGACATCCATCAGCGGTTGAGAGCAATCGCGCAGTTGAACCGCAATCAGATCGCTCTCGATCATCGCCAGCCCCGCTCGTTCGAGTATCTCGCGTCCCTGTTCAGGGTGGCTGAGAATGCACCGCAAAATACTGCACTCGGTCGAATCGTTGATGCTCATCGCAAGGATGCGCACATCGCTTTTGACAAACCGACGCAGGAATGCCTGTAACGCTCCAACCTTATTTTCTAGGAAAATGGTGAACTGCCGAATCGTGGGATAGTCTCTGCCTCGCCCGGTTCGCAAATCAATCGAGGCTCCGGCATCATCGGCTTGGCTCATTGCAATCTCGTAAAGTCACTAAAAAATCGTTAGATTATCGTCGATCGACTGGTTCAGGTCGGCCTCGACAAAGATTCACAATAAGGATTCCAATGCTATCGGTCAATGCTGGCGGACAAATCCCCCAGAGTCACGAGATTGAATTTCGCGTGCGGTACAAGGAAACTGACGCCCAAGGACGCGTCCACCACTCGAATTATGCCAACTATTTCGAGATGGGACGGACCGAACTGGTACGCGGTTCCGGTTGGTCATACCGTGATATCGAGGCGGCGGGCGTCATGCTGGTGGTGGTCGATTTAAAATGCGAATTTATCAAAGGTGCCCAATACGACGACCTGCTCAGGATGAAGACAACGGTCCTGAAGGCCAAGGGAGTCCGAATCGTCAATCAGTATGAGATTTTCCTGGCCGATGAACTGATCGTGCGTGGTGAGACCACCGTCGCAGCTGTGGACCCCTCCGGCAAAGTCGTGCGGTTGCCAAAGTTCTTGCAAACAAAGTGAATTGAAATGAACAATCAGATTCGAAAATTTTCAGCTGCCTCCCGGCTGCGGATCCTCACTTCACGTTAGCAGTCAAGCGCGATGGCCGAATCATCCCGGGATCAGTCCAAATTTCTACAGGCGGAGTGTACGATCGCCTTACGGGTTTACTGATGATAAACCACCTGAAGTTTCACCATCAGAGGTTCAATCTGTCGTCGATAGGCATTGAGTGCCGGCGCGTTGGTCCCCGCATAGCCCACCAAGCTGTCTTTAAACTGGATCCACGACTTGAACATCTTGTTCAGCTGCGCGGGCTTGGGGTCATACAACCGGTCAGTCATCGTGCGGTTGTGCAGATCATAGCAGCGTTGATGGAAATTCTTGACCGGACGAGTGATGGTGGCCGGGGCACCAACGGCGGCATTCTCCAGTTCATGCGACAACTGCTCAAGATCCGCAGCAACACGTAACATGGATCCATGATCCAGCAAGGGCTGCGTACCAAAGGCTTCGTGGAGAGTTTGCATCGAGTAGTTAATTTCGTCCAACTCCAGTCGCAGCGACGGATTGTTCAGGCTGCTGCACTGATTGAACATACCGTTCCAATTTGATTCGAACTGACCAAATTCGGTCGCCAATTGGCCAACGCCCCCATTGTTGCGAATCAAACCGCTGAACCGGTCGCATTGCTGTTGAAACGTTTTGGCCGAGACAAGAATGTCGGCCGGATTTTCCATCGACAGCAAATCCTGTAACGTAATCTGCCGAAAGACCTGCGCGCTACTGACACCGACATTGGACGATAATTGGGCAAGATATTCGCGGTCCAGTTCGTATGGAATAAATAGTTGCTCCTGAAGTTGCCGACCGATCGATTCAATGTCCTGTACGTCATGTCGCAAGCGTTGACTGGGGTATTTACTGATCTGACGGCTTAGTTGTCTCCATTGGCCAATTCCGTCCTGATAGATTGCGGTCGCCGCCTGGTAGTCGCCCCGCCGAATAACTGAAGCAGACTGCTGAATCACCGACAGCAGCATTTGACACTGACGAATCATATTCGTTGACGCGGGTTGTTCGCGCACCTCATAACGCAGGTTTTGCGACAGGTGATCCAGATGGGTCGCCAGCTGCGAGGCCAACTGCAGCACCCGCTGATTGTCAAACTGGGGCGCAACCCCCAGCACTTCTCCCAACCGTTTGTCATACCCAACGCACAAATCGATACCTCGGCGGCTTTTCTGTAACACGGCCGGGGCGCTTTGCAAGTGGTAGTTGAGCAATCTCCACTGTTGATCAACGCTGCGAAAATCATCCACCAGATACATCGGGTGCGGCACCGTTTGCGCTTTCCGCGCCAACAGATCAATATTGACACGCAGTTGAAGCGCGTCGGCCAACAACGGCCGTACACCGGGTATGGAAAGTTCAATCTGTCGCAGATCGTCGATCAAGTGGTCGCATTCATCTGACCAGTCGCGCAGGGTTTTTCGCACCGTTAAAATCTGCCCGCCACCGTTGACGTTGATCGTGCCCGGGGTGGGACGGCGACCGGGAGCAGGAACCGCAGGCAGCGGTTGTGCCTGCGGGCGCGGAAAACCGGGACGCTGCTGCCGGGGGTCCTGAGCCTGCTCAAGTTGTGATTCCAGCAGGCCACGCAACAATCCTTCAACAAAAGTTCGCCGGTTGGCCCGTCGCTGGTCTGACACCTGGGCCGACGCAACGCCGACGCAGACCGTGCAGGTGGAGAACAGAAACAGAATCAGGAAAGTCGTGGCAAGATACTCTCGGGAAATCGCAAACATGGTCGATCCAAGGATGGAGGTAGACAAATCATCAACGGTAAAAGTATAACCCATTTGCCCGCCAAGTCAGCTTGCCGCTGTTCAAACGACCCGTTCAATCAGAAAGCCAACCGAATGTTTCCAATTGGTCTTTCACGGCATCCCCATTTTCGAACCTGCGTGTTTAATTTGCCAAACGGCCCGACGCCGCAGAAGTATTGCTGGCAACCTCCTGCTCGATTGGCTACCATATCGCTGATTGCCGTCCGCGCTGATTACCGTCCGGAAACAAAGTAGTCTAAATTGCCCCGGATCCATACTTCCTGGCAACGCAACCGCTGGCGGGTCCGTGAATCGGGCGTTAAAGATTATTCAGCGTACGGCGCTGGCGTAACATTTTAAAACTAATAAGGTTGTTAGGTGATGCAAAAAACGATGAGGTTACTTTGTGCTTTCTGTCTGCTGACAGCTTGCTGGATGATAACCACCACCCATTTAATCGCCGACAATGGCTCAGACGCGTCTGCTCAGCCTCCCAATATCGTTTTAATCATCGCCGACGATATGAACTGGAATGACTGTGGGGCCTACGGTCATCCCGCAATTCGGACGCCCAATATCGACAGATTGGCAAGTGACGGCTTGCGTTTTCAGAATGCCTGGTTGACGACGAACTCGTGCAGCCCCTCCCGGTCCAGCATTTTGACAGGAAAGTATCCGCACAATACGGGGGCGGAGCAACTGCACTGGCCGTTGCCAAAGGGAAGTGCGACTTTCGCCCGGAAATTAAAGCAGGCGGGTTACTATACTGCGGCGGCGGGTAAATGGCATTTGGGAGACCACGTGCGCGATCATTTCGATCGCATTTACGAGGCTTCTGCCGCCGGTTTCGTCTTGCCTTCTGGCGAAGATGGAAAATCAGGAAAAATGGTAGCGGCTCAACCCAGCGGATGTGAGGACTGGGAGAATGCAATCGAGGATCGCCCGCGCGATAAACCGTTCTTTCTTTGGCTCGCTGCGCTGGATCCTCATCGTGAATATACGCCCGGTGCGCTTGATCCACCTCATCGTCGTGACAATGTGATCGTTCCACCGCACCTTCCGGATACGCCCGAGGTGCGGGAGGACCTGCGGCTGTACTACGACGAAATCGGTCGTCTTGATTTGTATGTGGGGAAAGTCGTCGCCAAACTCGAATCTCAGGGCGTTACAGACAATACACTGATTCTGTTCATCAGCGACAACGGTCGACCATTCCCGCGCGACAAGACTTCGTTGTATGACGGCGGGATTCGGACACCCTGGATTGTGCGTTGGCCGGAAAAAATAGCCGCCGGCAACACCACCGATGCGTTAGTAAGTTCGGTCGATATCGCAGCCTCTTTTTTGGAATTGGCCAACATTGGCAGCGCTGCCTTGCCGGGAGATGGATCTGATTTTTCCCAAGTCCTGTTCGATCCTTCTTTGACGCATCGAACTTATGCATTTGCCGAAGACCACTGGCACGACTACGAAGACCATGCGCGCTGTGTCGTAACTCCGCGATACAAGCTGATACGCAACGATTATCCTGACTTGCCGGCAACACCATCTGCCGATGCAGGGCGCGGATTGACCTGGCAGGCAATGCTGAAACTGGAGACAGAGGGGAAGTTATCGCCGCCTCAACGCAATTGTTTCGTGTCGCCGCGTCCAGCGTGGGAGTTGTTTGATTTGCAGCGCGATCCTGCCGAGCTGATTAACCGGATTGATGATCCGGCCTACCAATCGGTGCGAGCGGAACTAATGGGTGCATTGGAAGAATGGACCCAAAGGACCAACGACTTTTTACCGACCAAACGGACACCCGATGAATTTGATCGTGTCACTGGCGAACCCGATCATTCAGTTCGAGTCCGCCCACGTCGGTCAAAAAAAGAGATGTTCGGCACCAACAGCAAATATTGATTTCGTAAGGTTGTCTATTGCACCGTAGTAGCAAGCCTACTGCCATTGGCCCCGATCAAGGCAGTGCTTATTCAACGAAGCACGAAGACTCGGCCTATCCTCCCGTGTAGGGGCCCAAAAATTTATCTCCGTTAAAATGTATCAAATGGGTTGGTTCGTCCGATAGCCAAACTTCAGTTTCCCAGCTGATATCGCAAACCCATTTTCGAAATGAAGCTCGATTCGCAAATGCACTTACATATACGCGCGGCACTTTGCAGGTACCCATGCTTTTTTCCATTTGCAGATGGCGGATGTGATCAACAGGATTCGCAGAATGCACAGCCTCAATAAGAATTATCCATGCTCTTGCTGGAGAATACGCGACCACATCCGGGAGCCGTGCATGGGCCAAATCATTCATTCCAAGCTTCCTCAGATAGTCTTCGTCCAAAAATAGCGATTTGTTTTTTGCATCACCTACGTACAGTAAGAGCGCGTCCGGCACAAATTGCGGGAGAAATGACTCAACTACTTCTTTTTGAAGTTGGTTATGGGGTCCTTGGTCCAACTCCAAACTCGTTCCATCTGGCGTTTTTATCTGGACGAATATCTTTTCACGATTCTTATTGATTCTGACTTTGAGCGAACCGGCAACTTTCTTGAACTCGCCAAGCTTTTCCTCCCAATCGGGACGCCCAAACGATTTGAGAATCTCGCCCGCCGTTTTTGAAATTGCGTATCCTCGTGTAGGGTCATTGTAGTTTGCATCAGGATTGCCCGCACTCTCTGAAACTACTCCGGCAACGATCAATACATCCAGTTCTTGTCGCTTGACATCGTCGTATGAACCGCGCGACAGCTTTTGTCCGTAGTGCTTGTTCCAAAACTCAATCATTTGCCGAGTAGTAATTTTGTGTTTACTCTCAGATTCGTTTGCGGCATCCGTCCATTTACTAACAGGCTTCAGGTTTGCGCAACCCAACAACGCCAATCCCAGACGTTCCCAACGGCGATTCGTATCTTTCGTTGGCGTTATCTCCAATGCAATTAACAAATCAACTGCATCTTTGATTTTCGTTTTCGCGGACTTACTCAAAATAACAACGGCTGTTTCGGTTGATTCAATTTTTGGATTTCATTCGTTGTCAGAATTGGAGACTTGTTAAGATATTCCATTACCGATTTGGCCAATTCTCGCGCGAGTAATGGAGGAACAGCATTGCCAATTTGGTTAAACTGACTTCCCACACTACCGGAAAACCTGAACCAATCCGGGAATGATTGCAAACGAGCACCTTCTCTAACCGTCAACCTTTTCCTTCGGCCATCCGGCAATTTAACCCTAAGCATATCTCCTGTTGCACCATTTAAATTCCTACATGTGACTGTTCTGGATGGCCGATCCAGATGCAGATCCCGCGGACGTACACACTGCGATTTTTTTTCATACTTGGCAACGTATACATCCATGCTCTTGGTGAGAAATTTTGAGTCTTCGTTCGTTGCAAATGCAATGTCGCCGATTGCATCACCAGCTGTAAAATACTCTCGGCCCAACTTCTTCGGAAACCTCCATTCACCACGATGGGCCACCACAAAAAGTCTCTCGCGTTTCTGAGGCACACCATGCTCTACCGCCCGAATTAGCTTGTGCTCGACGACATAACCCAACGCCATCAGTTCTGTAACTATCGAGTGGAAATAATTTTTGTTCCGATAGAGCATCCCGCGGACATTTTCAAACATCGCCAATCGAGGCTGATACATTTCGACTGCGGAAATAAACGCAGGGAACCCATCACGCCTGTCCCCTTTCCCACCCTGCTTACCTCCCACACTGAATGGCTGACACGGAGGACCGCCAATAATGACATCTGCGTCGGGACCCAAATCCATACCGGGTTCCAAGAAAACTTGGTGACATTCACCACATAGATTTGACGAATACGTATCACATGCATCCCCCAACATCTCATATCCAATTGTCTCAAAACCGACTGACTCAAATCCAAGGGCCATGCCTCCGCAACCTGCGAACAGGTCAAGAACCATTAACTTTCTCCCCCGACGATTCGAAGGTCTTTTTAAGTGATCTGCTAAATACTCTAAATAATTCAACTTCTAATCCGTCAAAAGTGGAGAGAAACGGCTTCAATTTTCCACTTCAAAATTCTAAGTGATCATTGACCATTACACAACTTGCTCTTTTCACCACGAAAAACCAAAGAAAACCAACATGTTCGCGGTATAACAAATATCAAGTTCTCTGTTCGCGATGACCAATAGCCCTTGGCCAATTCCGGTCTGTTTAACGAAGAGTTTCACTTCGCTCGCTTGCCCTGCGAGACGCACGCAGACTGCCGTCGGTCAATAACCAAAAACACTTTATTTTCATGTGAACCGCCGGAATCAGTTTTGACTCCCAAGGCGGAATGTAGTGCAATAAGCCGTTTCTATCGCAGCAGACCTTGCCAAACAATCAACCATACAGGACGCGGAAATGACGAAGCAGCCCCAACTTCAGGCAGACCAACTTAAACAGGATCCTCGTCTGGCAGAGGCAAAACGTCTGATACTCGAAACCGTCGCGGAACATCAACAGACCATGCAGTCGGTTCGACCGGCCAACCCGGATCTGGCACAGTCCTACCAGCAGATGCTGGAGAAATTTGGCGATCTGCGAAACGGCACGCTGTTCTTCCCCTACCTGTCCAGCGGTTTTGGCAATGGTCCATTCGTCGAACTGGCCGACGGCAGTGTGAAACTGGATATGATTACCGGCATCGGCGTGCACGGATACGGGCACAGCCATCCTTTATTGGTCGAGGCGGCTATCGACACGGCAGTCAGTGATACCGTCATGCAGGGCAACCTGCAACAAAACCCTGAAAGCTACCAGTTGACTGAACTGTTAGTGAACACGGCCAACGAGTCCGGAGCCGATTTTAAACATTGCTTCCTCACGACCAGCGGAGCAATGGCCAACGAGAATTCCTTAAAGATTGCCTTTCAGAAAAACCATCCCGCCAACCGCGTGATCGCGTTCAGTCACTGTTTCGCCGGCAGAACACTGGCTCTCGCCCAGGTCACCGACAAGGCAGCATACCGAGTTGGGTTGCCCGACACCATCGCCGTCGATTACCTGCCATTCTTTGATCATCAGGATCCGCAACGCAGCACCGAAATTGCGGTTAATCACCTGAACTACTTGGTAAAACGTCACCCCGGCAAACATGCGGCGTTGTGGATGGAGCTGATCCAGGGAGAGGGGGGCTACTACCCGGGCGACAAGGCTTTTTTCGAAGCGCTGATTACGGTCGCAAAAGAAAACAATATTTGCGTCATCGCCGACGAAGTTCAGACATTTTGCCGAACGACTCGTCCGTACGCATTTCAGCATTTCGGGCTGGACAAAATGGTTGATGTGGTAACGATTGGAAAAATCTCGCAGGTCTGCGCAACCCTGTTCACCGATCAGTACAAATTCAAACCCGGTCTGATCAGTCAAACCTTCACCGGCAGCACGATGGCCATCAACGCCGCCAACGCAATCGTGAGCAATTTAATCAAGCAGGGAAATTTTGGTACAGCGGGGCGTAACCAGCAATTACACGACTACTTTGTCGCTGGTATCAAAGCAGTCGGTGAAAAATACCCGGGCTCGATCGCCGGTCCCTATGGTTTGGGGGGCATGGTGGCGCTAACCCCGTTCGAGGGCAAACCGGAGGACTCCAACGAACTGGCCCGCAGATTGTTTGATGCAGGGTTGATGTCGTTCATGGCCGGCGGAAACCCGGCGCGCGTGCGGTTCCTAATGCCAATCGGCTGTGTCACCAACGACCATCTGGATATTGCGTGCCAAATTCTTGAACGCGTGATCGGCGAAATGGTCGCCGCAAGAAACGCGTAGCCGCCTGCTTTGCTACAGCACAAGACTCATACACCGCTCCGAAACGTGGCTACGCTCGCCAGAGCGTGGAGCCTGCCGGACAAGGCTCAGCCTCACCCAAACGCTTCCACCGTCTGGCGACGGTAGCCACGTTTTACCAATCGGAAGATGCTACGGCGAAAACACTGGCACGTAATTCAACGGCATTTGCAGAATAATGCATCCCATTGCCGCACCGAACGGCAACTCAGCCTCGCTGAAAGCCCATGAACCGTCTGCCGACTGAGACTTCACTAACTCATCGCGGATCGCCGGGTACCACATGTTCCAGTACTCTCCACCAGCGTGCCACATTGCCTGCACCGCATAGTAATTTGAGTAAAAGTAATGCGACGAGCGATTGGTACCAGAAGGTTTGAACTTTTTCAGGTAAACGAGCGCTTTTTCAACGCTTTCTCCTTCGTAGATGCCGGCACTATACAGCGAGGTAACGCCGGCGGCGGTCATCGCAAACGTGCTGTGTCCCCCCCCCTGGACATAGCGGAAGCTACCATTATCTTTCTGACTGTTTTTGACGTACTCGATACATTTTTTTCTGACCTCGTCAGGCACATCGATACCCGCATCCCGCGCACCACGTAACCCCATGATCTGGCAAACGGTAATGGACAGATCCGCATCACTTTTAGCCGGCTGATAGCGCCAACCGCCCTGATCGTTCTGCGTCCGGCAGGTCAAATCAACCGCCTTGCGAAGCTTCTTTCCGATCTCCGTTTTCTGTGTCATGCCGTAGGCTTGCGAAAGAAACAACATACTGAAACCATGGCCGTACATGTTTTCATTGCTGGTTTCCGACCGGGAAATATACCCCGTCTCCCGCACGTTCTTCAAAATAAACTCGACACAGTAATCGATCGCCTTGCCAAACTTCCCTTGCCCCGGCGTATGACCGGCACACATAAATGCCAATCCCGCCAGCGATGCCGTCGCCACGCCACCGCTGTAACCTCCGTTGCCGAACGCACCGCGGTTGCGGCCCGACTTGACCTGGTTTCTTAACAGAAAATTCAACGCCTTGTTGATCGTGGTTTGCGTTGGCGGCGTCATCAATTCGACCGGCGATTTCTCGTTAGGTGAATTCTGGCGATCCAGCGGCTGCACAGGCTTCCAAAGCGTGACGGGTTTGGCTAACGCGGACGGACCTCCCGATGCAAACATGCTTCCAGTGGCCCCCGCAGCAGAAATGGCCATGGCTGATTTAAGCCAGGCACGCCGGTCGGGAGTGAACGATCTACGGTTTTTCATTTTGTCGGCCATACAGGCCCCCGGAAGGTTGATTTAAAAGTGCGCGGATGATCTCTCGACGTGCCAGATTGGCGGCGAAACCGGCATTTCATGCGTATGCCCATGGAAATAGTCCGTGCAATAGTCTATCCTGTCACGCGCATTCCGTCAAAATCAGACGGAAACTGCGGCACCATCTGATTCGCTGATCTCGCAGGCGTTTGAAAGGGACAAAACATCCCCACTAAGTCAAGCTCCTGCGACTTCTGCGAGCTTCTGCGAGCGACAAGCCTGGTGAAAATCCAGATGCCGTACACCAGCCACCATCCTGAACATTTCAGAGACAGAAAACCATTTAAGGAAACAACATTTATGTCAACTTCGACTGTCGACATTCAGCAATCCGCCGTCAATACCATTCGAACCCTCTCGATGGACGCCGTGCAGGCCGCCAACAGTGGTCACCCCGGAACTCCCATGGCGCTGGCTCCGCTGACCTATCAACTGTGGAACCATCACCTGAACTACAATCCGGCTCAGCCCCAATGGATGGGACGCGACCGCTTCATTCTGTCCTGCGGTCACGCGTCGATGCTGTTGTACTCGATGATCCACCTTTCCGAAGTTGCCCAAACGGACAAGGGCGGCAATTTGACCGACGGCAAATCGATCACGATCGACGACATTAAAAATTTTCGCCAAATGAACAGTCCCTGTGCAGGTCACCCCGAATTTGGCCACGCCGCCGGTATCGAAACCACCACCGGTCCACTCGGGCAGGGGCTGGGCAACAGCGTCGGCACCGCGATCGCGGCCAAGTGGTTGGGTGCGACCTACAACCGACCGGGTTACGACCTGTTTGACTTCGACACCTACGTCGTTTGTAGCGACGGCGACGTGATGGAAGGAATCGGCTGCGAAGCGGCGTCTCTGGCCGGTCACCTGAAGCTGTCCAACCTTTGCTGGGTCTACGACGACAACGAAATCACTATTGAAGGCCGCACAGAACTGGCATTCAGTGAAAACGTCAAAGGGCGATTTGAAGCGTTGGGCTGGCAGGTCATTACGATCGACGACGCGAACGATCTGTGCGCTCTCGCGGCGGCATATAAGAAGTTCCAAGATACCGACGACAAACCGACACTGATCATTGTCAAAAGCATCATCGGGTTCGGTGCCCCCAACAAACAGGACACCTCCGGGGCTCACGGTTCTCCGCTGGGAGAGGATGAGATCAAACTGGCAAAGGAGAACTACGGTTGGTCCGCGGAGAAGTTCCATGTCCCCGATGAAGTCTACGAAGACTTCCGCAACCACCTGGGCACACGTGGTGGCGAAGCGTTTTCGGCCTGGAACGAAAAGTTTGAGGCCTATAAGAAAGAGTTCGCCAAAGAAGCGGCAGAACTGCAAGGCATCCAGAGTGACACCTTGCCAGAGGGCTGGCAGGATGCGCTGCCGGTGTTTGAGGCCGATGAAAAGGGCATGGCCACGCGCGCCAGTTCCGGAAAAGTTCTGCAAGAGGTTTGTAAGGCGATTCCCTGGTTTATCGGTGGTTCGGCGGACTTGGCGGGATCCAACAAATCAAACAACGACGATCCCGCTGCCGGCCACTTCGGTGCCGATGACTACTCAGGGAAAAACTTTCACTTCGGCATCCGCGAACATGTAATGGCGGCGATCTGTAACGGCATGTCGCTGTCGGGCATCCGGGCTTACGGTGCGACTTTCTTTGTCTTCACCGATTACCTGCGTCCCAGCTTGCGTTTAAGCAGCATCATGCATCAACCGGTCTTCTACATCATGACACATGATTCAATCGGACTTGGTGAAGACGGTCCCACACACCAACCGGTGGAACACATGGCTGCCTGTCGCTCGATCCCCGGTGTGCTCGTGATGCGACCGGGCGACGCCAACGAGGTTTCCAAGTGTTATCAAGCAGCACTGGAAAACAACAAACGGCCAACCGTAATTGTTTTGTCGCGTCAAAATATGCCGACCTTCGATCGTTCGGTTTACGGCGCGGCCGACGGCGTGTTAAAAGGGGCCTACATCCTGAAGGATACCGACGGAACACCCGATGCAATTCTGATGGGCACCGGCAGTGAACTGGTGCTGTGTGTTCAGGCCGCCGAACAACTCGAATCGCAGGGCCTCCAGACACGTGTGGTCAGCGTACCTTGTTGGGAACTGTTTGACGATCAGTCTGACGAATATCGAGAATCGGTGCTGCCGTCGTCGGTGACCAATCGCGTGGCAGTCGAGGCCGGCATCAAGATGGGATGGGAGAAATACCTAGGCACGGCGGGCAAGTTTGTCGGCATGAACAGCTTCGGCGGATCGGCTCCTTTTGAGGAACTGTACGAGCACTTCGGCATCACCGCGAAAGCGATTGTCGCTGCGGCCGGCGGCAAGTAGAAAACCTTGGATGCAGGAACTCATGGCGTGGGTCGGATTCCGTCTTGGTACACGGTGGAATCCGCGCCCTGCCCTGCCCTGCTCAAACTGGTCCAACTTGGTCCAGCTCGCTCGATTCCACCGGCTCATATTTTGAGTAACACGTCGGTTGGACGTCCACGTCCGACCTGTCTGCCTGGATCAGGAAACCTTCCACCGGATGAACGGACGTAGACGCCCATCCGACGTGCGTTAGCCAGCAACCGCCGGCATTCACTTTCAGTGACGCAATTTTACCGCAACTCATTGCGGCGATTGCGTTGGGCCACGTCGTATACCGGCAGATACCGGTAATAGACCTCCAACGTCAAGGCGCCCATTGCGGTTGAATAGGCGCGGCCGCCATACCCGGCCCACAATCCAACAGGATCCCAACTGCCTTCGTCGGGACCACTGGTCCGTTGTAGCGTCAGCAGCGTCGCCTTCATCTGCCGGTTCCACTGGTTCCAGGCATCGCCACCGCTGATGTACATCGCCAGCGTTCCGTAGTACCAGTAGTACATGTTGACACGGTCAGGCGTAGGCAAACTCTTGGCCATGCGTTGCTGGGCTTCCTGAACTGTCAGCCTCGATAGCCTTTGCCCCAGCAAATTCCTGCACACCAATGCCTCGGCCGTCATCGTCGTATTGGGGCCTTGTCCCGGTCGGTAGGCGGCGACGCCTTTGTGAGGACTGATGCAACACGCGTCCAAAAACTGCACCATTTTCTGTTTGCTGAAACGCGGAACATCAATCCCTCCTGCCTCGGCACTGTGCAATGCCAACACCTGCCAGCCAAATTGGCTCATGTCACCTTCGTCACCCGGTTGATATCGCCAGCCGCCATCCCTAGGGTTTTGAGCCTGCAAAGAGAAATTGACACCGCGCTGGGCCGGCACGGCCAGTCGCCGATCCCCCGTCATCGCATACGCTTCGCTGATCGCCAGTAGCGACATGCTGTGGCAGTACATTCGGGCAAACAGCTTTGCCCGGCCGGCAAGGTCGCCATTTGATTTTTGTTCCGAAACGATATACTCCAACGCGTGCTGGATCACGTGCTGGTAGGGTCCCTCCAGATGGGTGTGACCATTGGCCAAAAACGCCAATACCGCCAATGCCGTGATACCCGAATCCGATTGACTGCCGGCCCCCTCGCGGTCATGTCCCAGCACACGATCCTCTCGCCCACCACCCAGCTTCCTTGGATTCCAACGCCCGTCACGTGATTGATTGTTGGCCAGCCATTGCAATGCTCTGGTGACCGCACGTTCGGTTTCCGGAGAACCACCGCGCTCAATCACCGTCTGCATTCGATTGGCTGCCGTCCGTAACGAATAAACTTGCGGCAGCGGCTGTCCGTCGGCGCGGCGAGGCGCTATCGCGTCGTCCCGGGCGACCGCTCGAAACGCGTCATTATCTGAATCTGCCGCTGCGATTTCCGGTGGCGCTGGCATCTGCGGTGATCGTGGTGCACCTTCCAACGCTGCGTCGGTTGATGGTTGAAACGTGCCGGTCGCGGTGATTTTCACGGCGGGATCCTCCGTCAGCGGTCGGGATGGCTGAAACTGCCCTGCGGCAACCGGCGGTGCCCGGAAGCGATCATCACTTCCGGCATTGATCGCAGATTCCTCGAAGGTGTTCGCAAACGCCTCCAGCGTCGCAACGGGAGCCAGTGCGTCACGCTGTTGAGTATCACCGGACTCGCTGGCGATCGGCTGTTGCGGTACGGAAACTGCCGCGATTTCCGGCCGGGATTGCGGAACAGGCATCAGCGCCGGCGGCTGACTTGCGACAACGGCGGCCGATGGAATCGGTTCAGGCAACGCGAACTCCGGCATTGTCGGCGGCCGGGTGGTGTTGCGCGGGATGCCTTTCAAAAGGTTCCGTTGCGGCACAATCCGATCGACAGAAACCAGCGCCGAAGAAATTCCGGGACGGTCGAGTTCGTCGGTTGGAACGAGACTGGGCAGCGGTGACTGTACCGAGAAATTGTCCCACCCATTTTCGGCGGCAGGGCCGGCAAGCTCCCCTGCATCAGCGACAGATTTCGTGGCCGCCTCTCCAGAGTCGGCTTGGAAGTTGACTCGCATCGGTTCAGAAAGTGCTAACTGGTCTTTCTTTTTGTAGGTAATCAGGTGCGTTCCCCAAGCATATCCGATCAGCAGCACGTGAGCCATCACCGATAGGATCACGCACTTCCAGACCGGTCGTGATGCCCCCCAGCGTGTCAACGCAAGCGTCAATAGTCCGATCGCCAAAACTCCCGATCCCGTCAACAACAGTATTTGCAGGTTGGTGCTGCTAAAGCACCACTGGAGCAGTTGTTCGATGGAGTTTGCTAGGAGAAACATTGATTTGCGTGTTGTCAATTTCCAATAAGAGTTATTGTTAGTCGATTGTTATGGCTCGACTATCAGAGCACTTTTCCCTGGCAGCCCTATGCCACGCCGGCGATCTATCGGACGACACCTTCGCCACTGCTACTGACGGCGATGTTCAGATCGCGAATCTTGACGCGCTCACAGGTCGCAATCACCTGGGCGACCCGTTCAAACTGGCTGGTGCGGTCGCCCCGAACCACAACGCCCAGTTTTTGATACTGTTCGCGCGCTGTAGCCAGTTGCGATTCCAGTTCGGCCAGCGAGACCGGTTGTTGATCAAGCGTAATTTTTCCATCGGTATAGACATTAACGATTCGCTTGTCCGGGGCAGATGTCAGTGCCTGGGCATTCTGAACCTGCGGCACCTTGAGTGCGATATCCCGTTCGGCCTGATCCAAATCACTGAACCGAGAACCCACCATAAAGAAAATGATCAGCAGGAAAACGATGTCGATCATGGGCGTCAGATTGATCTGGGTTTGATCGTCTTGTTGGGTTTTAAGTGGCATGTGATACCGAAAATACAGTTAAATATACGGGAGCGTTATATGGTATTTTTCGAGACGATAAGGAGTTACGCCGCTTTGGATTTGGTGGAACGCGTCGGCTTTTTTGCCGAAAGCGTCTCGGCGGAGATCAGATTGACCACTTTCATTCCCAACGAATCGATTTCCATCACATGTTTGTCAACGCGACTGGAGAAAAACAGATAAGCAATCAATGCCGGTATGGCAACGGTCATGCCGGCCGCCGTCGTCAATAGCGCCTGGCTGATTCCGGTTGCAATCATGGCTTTGGGATCCCCCATCGAGGCATCGACGTTGGCGATCGCATCAAATGCGTTGATCATTCCCAACACCGTTCCCAACATCCCCAACAGGGGACATACGGTGGCCACACCGTTGATCAATCTCAGGTAGCTCCGCAACCGGCTGGAGGTGCGCTCGCCTTCGTCCAGCACTGCCTGTTCCACCTCGACGGCAGGTCGTCCCCATTTGTGCACACCGGCGGCAAACACATGGGCAATCGGGCTGTTGTTTCTCTCACATAGTTCGATCGCCGACTGGCGGCTGAGATCACCGTTTTCCAGCTGGTCCAACAGACGCGTGCAAAACGGCCCCGGAATAACCCGTGCCTTTCTCAGGCTGATCATGCGTTCAAAAATGAATACGACCAGAACAAACGAACACAACAGGATGGGGACCATCAGAATGCCGCCACTGCGAAGTACATCGAACAGGCGTTTCGACGCCGCACCAACGCCATTGCCTCCCGATTGTGGCAACAGAGTGCTCTGACCGGCGTCACTGGCTGCCGTTGGAAGCACGTCAGCGGTGGTTGCAGGTTCGACAACCTGCTGCGGAATCTCGAAACCGGTCAACGGTTCACCACCGACTTGCTGGGCCAATGCAGAGGGCACGTTCCACAAAAGTACCAGTACGAACAGCACTGTGAGATTGACGGCACCGTGGCATAGTAATCGCGCTATTTTCTCACGCGTAACGGATAGACTCTTGTTGATGATGTGCATGGCAATATCCTAAGTTCAACGGCGGACGTTGATTATCGGCGTTTCAGTTCTGCGTTGGGCTGAGAAGGGGCTTGAGCCTGTCGTTCGATCAGGACAAGGCGCTGTTTGGCTTGACCGGCCAGCACGGATTGTGGGAATCGTTCAATCAACTGCGTGTAGAGCCTGGCGGCGTGCTTCCAGTTGCCCAAGTGCTCCTGACACTTGCCGGCCTGAAGGATCGCAGCCGTTTTCCATTGGGCAAAACTGTAGTTTGCATCGACTTTGCGGTACGACTCAATGGCCGCAGTGTAGTTTTCCCGGTGAAAATAAATCTCACCGATCCGCCATTGAGCGATCGCGGCGGTTTCTGTTTTGTTACCCGGATTAGAATCAATCACCGCACTGTACTTCTCCCGCGCCTGACTTAGCAGGCCACGCGTTTCCAGTTCTCGTGCTTGGACAAAGGTAAACTCATACGTGTGGGGGAAATCACCAAAGGTCGCCAGCCCATCCTCCGCGACGGCGGCCGCATCGGTCCAGCGCCCCAGTTTCCCCAGACACTGTGCCAGTCGCAGCCGCACCCACGGCCGCAATGATGCCTCCAGCAGCACATCTTCCACAAGCGACGCGAACTCCTGCGAGGATTGGTTGTACAACGCCTGCTGATACAATGATTCGGCCAGCCAATAGACGGCCTTGCTGGTCCTGCCAGAGGCGTCTGGACTTGCGTCGCGCTCATCAGCGCTACCTTTGACGATCTTCATCAGCCGCGTCACTTCCGGCCAATCCTTTGCTTCCGCCGCCAGTTGGCATTTAAGTAACATCGTTCTGTCAGTGATCTGTTCTGAGACATGCTCATTGTTCAAAATTCTGTCCGCCAACGCGTCCGCCGCAACAGCCTCGCCAGCGCGAACCTGTCTTGATGCGATACGTAGCGCCGCGTCAGCCCAATACTTGCTGTCCGGATACTGATCCACAAGGCGACTAAATCGGGCCATGGCCTCTTCTGCCTGGTCCAGATCCACCAAGACCCAACCAAGCTGATACAGTGATTCGTCTTCGGCCCGGTTTCCGGGTTGCTGCAATTGCTCTTTTAGCAAATCGCGTGCGCGTTCCAGATTGCTGCGACCACCAATCGACTGCAACAGGCGGACCTTCCGCAGCCGCGCGACATTGGCAGCGTCCGAATTTTCATAATGCTGTATCACCAGCGCGTACATCTCGGCGGCCTCGGCTGCTAGGCCAGCGTCATCCAAGAACTTCGCACGTGCCATCGCCGCGTTTCGTGAAAACTGGCTGTCCGGGTATTCGTCGATCAGACGTTTAAAAAAGCTCAAGGCTTTGGGATGATCCATCGATTCCATGTTCACCCATGCCAGCCCCGAAAGCCCCCGGGTGACAACAGGCTGACTATTCCCGCCCGCGACCATCGCCTGATAAAATGTTTCAGCGGCGTCTTTGTGATTCGCCTCCCACGCTTTCTCCGCCAGGTACCGGGTTGTCTCGGTGATCATCTCATCAGCGCCTAGGTCCTGCATGACAGAAAATGCGTGTTGGGCATCATCCCACTGTTTTAGTTCAACAAAACACAACGCCAGTTCACAGCTGGCACGGACGGCCTCTTCGCCTTCCTCACTGTTGCGTAGATATTCATGATAGTGTTCGACGGCACGGGAAAACTGCTGCTGGCCAAAGTGTGCCGTGCCGCGTGCCAAAGATATCAACGCACTCAAATCCGCAGACCGATTGTATGCCTCAGCCAGTTCCAGCTCTTTTAGCGCTTCATCGTATTGCCGCAAACCAAGGTGCCCAAGGCTTTTCAAATACAACCAATTCGATCGTTGGCTGCGCAGATTGGGCGTGACATCGCCGTCATCCTGTGGTGCCGTTTTCTTCAATAGCATGTGAAAGGTTTCGAGCGTTTGTGCGTAGTCCCCCCGGGCATAAAACGCCCGACCGGCCAATTCAGCCGCCACAACCAGCTGCTGACTTTCCGGATCCGTCTTTCGCAGGCGTTTGAACATGGCCAATACGCGATCGGATCGCCCGGCCTGATGGTGCAGCCGAATCTCAAGGGCACACGCAGTCTCACAGAGCGGATGTTGCGGATACCAGGTTTGCAGTTTGTCCAACCAGATACAGGCCAATTCATTGCGTTCGATCTTGTTGGCCGCAATCGCACCCTCAAACAGCAGAACGCTACCGGTTGATTCCGGCATTGGTGAATCGGCAAACGCCACCATCAGTGCAGAGACAAGTTCCACTGCGGCAGCGTGGTTGCCGCTGGCTATCTCCGCACGCGCCAGCCAATACCCGCACTCAATTTTGGTTTCTCCGGTGGAGCGGTCAAGTGCGTTGGCCAGCATTGTCACGGCCGCCGGATATTGCTCATTCTCAAAGGCAACAATCCCCAATCGCAGCTTCGCACGACCAATGACAGCCTTGTGTTCCGCACTATTGCTGTCGCTGTCGCTGACGGCGGTGTACAGCTCCAACGCACGGGTCGTTTCACCAAGCGCCTGTAGTGCATTTGCAAGGCCCATTTGGTTATCAACCTTCATCGCGCTGTCGGGGTACAGCCTCAACGCCAAAGAAAAAGCGGCTTTGGCCAGTTGAGGCTCCGAACGATTCAGACGCAGTTGTCCCAAATACGGTAACGCAAATTCGACCAGTTCGTGCTGTGGATAGTCGTGAGTAAATTTTTCAAGAATGCGTAACGCTTCTTCGTGTTGGTCGGTACGCCATGCACATTCGCCCATGCGAAAGGTTGCCCGAGCGGTAAATGCGTTACGTGGATTGGTATGAACAAATTTTTTGTACCACGGGTACGCCGATTCAAAATCATTTTGCTGAACCCATGATTCACCCAGAAAGAAATTTGCCGCCGCTGCCTGTTTCGCGTCGCCATGTTTCTCGATGTAAGATTCGAACGCGATCGCCGCTTCATGCCAGCGCTGTTGTCCGTACAGATCGGCCGCCGCCGCGAATTCACTGTCCAGTGTCTGTGCGTCTGCGTTGGCCGGGTGCCGGGCCGTTTGAGAGCAGACGCGAGTAGAAAAATCTGCCGGTGGGCAGACGACCGTCCACGCCGCCACTCCCAACAGCAGCGACGAAGCGAGTTTCCTTATCGACATAGGCTGAGTCATCAAGACGCTCGGATATAAAGTACAGCGGGACAAAGGGCACCGGTTGCATTTTGGTTTTGACCAAAGCGGGGCCTGAACAACCCCGAATACAAGCGGCGGACGCGACAATCGTTGCAACGAGCAAAGTCGTCACATTCGAAAACGTCTCTCGTGGTATCGACGGGCAGAGTGCCTGAGATCAACGCGAACTTCGTCGAGGCCGCAATTCGATTGCACTGATATCGCAAAGCGTACCAGTCAGACAAAATAGGCAGTTTGGGTCTGCTGTCACTATTTCGGACGCCATCTATTTCGTGGCGACGTTCACCAGAGCGTGAATCGCCCTAACATTGGCTCCAACGATTGATCGCCCCGACCGTCGGGGACTGCCGTCAGTGAGTAGATCAAACCTCGTTCAGGTCATACCACTGAGCGATAGAATCTGCGGGCCGGTCGATGCTACAAAATGACTCTGATTTTCTTTTCAAGACCTTCTTTATTTGTTTTGACAGCATCGCGCTGGCGATCAACCCATGATCATTTGCTCCCATCTGAATCAGCAAGTCCAGCATCCGATTGTCGATGGTCCGTTTGACCACATCGTCTTCAAACGACAGAAAATACCCAACTTCTGCTCTGCCGGGAAAACGATCGGCAAACTGCGAAACAGCCTCGTCTTTGGTGCCGCGCGGATGTCGGTCCAACATCATCAAAGCCAGTGACGTATGCCACGGTTGGTCACGGGGAAACTCCGTGTCGATCAACAGTTCCGAAAGCGCCATAAAAGGACGACGCGTATCGGCATTCTTGTTGTCCTGAAACCACTGGCGATCGAGCGCACGTGTGATCACGGTGTACTCGATCCCCCACTGTGCCAGCAGGTCCTGCGCCACAAAGAACTCCGCAGGAAAATGCATCGCCAGCACCACCGTTTTATTCAATTCCAGTTGCTGCTCCAGCATCGGACGAAACAGACGGTAAAGCACCTCCCGATCCACGGCATAAGAGTCCGGAAAATGGTTGACACTACTGAAGCGAAATAGATCGAATAGGCCCATGCAAACTCTTCCGGGACGGATCTTATTTTGGCGTCACAAAAAAAGCCCATGACGGTGCACGGGCTTGTGTTTTTGATTGAAATGTTACTGATTGGAACGGCACTGTTCGAAACAATGCCGTTTGGCAATCAGAGGTCTCCCATTTTCCCGCTGATCAACTGGATGAATTCATCGTTAGTCTTGAATCGCCCCAACTGTCGTGTCAGTTGTTCCATGGCCTCGATATGGGGCATGGTCGTCAACGTGCGACGCAGCATTGTGATGGCCTCCAGCTTGTCCTCGCCCAGCAGCAGTTCCTCGCGCCGGGTACCGGATTTGCTGATGTCGATCGCCGGCCAGACCCGTCGGTCGGCAAGTTTTCGGTCGAGTACCAGTTCCATGTTTCCGGTCCCTTTGAACTCCTGAAAGATCAGTTCATCCATACGGCTGCCGGTATCAATCAACGCGGTGCCGACAATCGTCAACGATCCGCCTTCCTCGAACGCACGCGCCGAAGAGAATAATTTTTTGGGAATGTCCATGGCTTTGATATCGACACCGCCGGACATTGTCCGGCCAGTGTTACCAACCCATTTGTTGAACGCTCGCGCCAACCGCGTGATCGAATCCATCAACAAAAATACATCTAGGCCCATCTCCGCCAATCGCTTGCAGCGTTCAATGGTCAATTGCGACAATCGAACATGGCTTTCGATGTCTTCATCCAGACTACTGGCGATGACCTCACCACCTTTGACATTCCGTTTCATGTCGGTGACTTCTTCAGGTCGTTCATCAATCAGCAACACAATCAGTTTGGAATTAGGATGATTTTCCGCAATTCCCTGGCTGATATGTTGCATCATGATCGTCTTGCCACTGCGCGGCGGCGCGACGATCAAAGCCCGTTGCCCTTTGCCCATCGGCGTCAGCAGATCCATGACACGTGTCGTCAACGGTGTCGGCCCCGTTTCCAACTGATACCACTGTTCGGGATTGATCGGTGTCAGCTGGTCAAACGATTTGACCTCTGGATACTTCTCCGGATCCATGCCGTCGATGTCGGTCAACTCGCGCAGCCGAGGCCCCTGCTGACGTCGCGCGGGCTGAATTTTCCCGCTAAGCATCAACCCCGCACGTAAGCCAAATTTTTCGATCATCGTGCCGGGTACAAACGGGTCCGATCGCTCACGGCTGTAGTTATTTTCTTTGCTGCGAAGAAATCCGTAGCCATTGGGATGCATCTCCAGCAGGCCTTTGCCTTCGACCAACTCTGCATCATCAAATTCGACAGGTTCACGATTCTGCCGACGGCCTCGATTGCTATTTCGGTTCCCTCCCTGGTTTGAACCGCCACCACCTCCGCTACGTCGGCGTCGATTGTTGGACGCCCCTCCTCCACCGGAATTACCGCCGCCCCCACCACCAGAACGACGACGTCGACGACGTTGCC
>CALCJM010000009.1 GCA_937967505.1 uncultured Pirellulaceae bacterium
AGGCGTCCTGTGGATGAGTGACTCTGTCAGGTGTGAAACAGAAAGACGAATGCAAATGAATCACCGATGAAGCGTCGTAAGATCAAGGTGACACTAAAACCTGAGTGTACGTCCTACTTTGGGATAGGCAACGGCGTCTAATTTGCGATGCGAATCTGCATAGCGAATTTGACGTTGCTTGAGCGCAAGCGCCGATCCGTTTACGGCTTGTGTGGTGTCCGGCGTAGAGGTGGCGTGATTCTGTTTCAGGCTCAAACAAGTAACCTGAGAACCTGATCGCTGGTGCGGAAAAGTGAAAGCTCTGCGGAGCGGCAACTTTCTCGATAAGAACAGTAACCAACCAAGGAAGGTTGGCCATCAGTTCGACCGAAGGGAGCGACTCAAGTGGTGGTCCCACAAGAGTCTGAGTACCAATACAGCGATCAGGGACGGACTGGCTCGTAGTAGCGTCGAAGCGTTTGTAATGAACGTGGAGCCAAGGGGCCAGATTGTTCAGCAATTGACTTGAACCAACTAATTTGAAAGGAGGAGTTCATGCCGAAAGCAAAACCGTTTGCAATCTCCAAAGAACTGGTGTGGCAAGCGTACAAGAAAGTGAAATCGAACCGAGGCGCTGCGGGCGTGGATCGAGTCTCGCTGGCGGACTTCGAAGCCGACTTGGAGAACAATCTCTTCAAGCTCTGGAATCGAATGTCTTCTGGGAGTTACTTTCCACCGGCGGTGCGTCTGGTTGAGATTCCCAAAGGAACCTCTGGTCAAACGCGGCCTCTGGGCATTCCAACGGTCGCAGACCGGATTGCTCAGATGGTTGTGAAACAGGTGTTGGAGCCGCAAGTTGAACCGATCTTTGACGAGGACTCGTACGGGTACCGCCCGGGCAAGTCGGCGTTGGATGCCGTCGGAGTGACTCGGCAGCGCTGCTGGAAGAAGGACTGGGTGATTGATCTGGATATCAAAGGCTTCTTTGACAATCTGGATTGGGACTTGGTACTTAAGGCGGTCGCTCATCACAGTGAAGACCGGTGGGTGTTGCTGTATGTCGAACGTTGGTTGCGTGCTCCGGTGGAGCACGCCGACGGCCAGCAAGAAGAACGAACGAAAGGTTCACCGCAGGGTTCTGTGATCAGTCCCTTGTTGTCGAATCTGCTTATGCACTATGCCTTCGACAGTTGGCTGCGTCGGAATTATCCTTCGGTGCAGTTTGCTCGATACGCCGACGATGCGGTGATCCACGCAGAGAGTTACGAAGAAGCGGCAACGCTTCTTGAAGCTCTTCGAAGTCGTCTATTGGAGTGTGGCCTGGAGCTACATCCTGAGAAGACAAAGATCGTTTACTGTAAGGACGAAGACCGCGACGCCGGAGTTGAGGTAGATGTGAAAACGTCGTTTGATTTTCTGGGTTATACGTTTCGAGGCCGGATGGCGAAGAATCGCTGGGGGAAATTGTACTTCAGTTTCTTACCTGCGATCAGCTTGAAGGCGTCTAAACGCATTCGCAGCACGATTCGCGATTGGGGTCTTAGCCGCCGGCTTCAGCGGTTGAGCATTGATCAGATCGCTGATTATGTGAACCGCTTTGTACGTGGCTGGCTGAATTACTATGGCCGCTTTTATCGCTCTGCGTTTATCAGGGTGTTATGGAGTTTGGCGTTTCAGCTGGTGAACTGGTGTCGCCGTAAGTACCGCCACTTGCGTCAGCATCGGAGACAGGCAATCGCGTGGCTGCGGCAGGTATGCCATCGTCAGCGCGATTTGTTTGTTCACTGGGAGCTTGGAGCGGTTCCGATGGTTGGGCAATAAGAGCCGTATGAGTTGAGAGGCTCACGTCCGGTTCTGTGAGGGCCTGGGGGGGAAGTTCCCCCGGGCTACTCGACTCTTCAAGTTTCAGCAGCACTTCCAGCAGCGGCTTGAGTGCGGTTGAAACTGTCTGACTATAGATCACTGCCTCGCAGGGCAAGCGAATTTCAATCGGACTAGGAACAGAAGCGAGCGTCAGTTCGACTTGAATGAACTTGTGGTTCTCTGGCAGCGTGCTACCAGATGATGGTAAGTCAGCTTCGATTATTTTTCGCCAACGGTAAAATGGATTTTCAGGGAGGTTACGTTCCGCACAAAATTGTCGAACGCCCTGATCCGATTGAACGTGTTCCGCAATATGATCAATACGATTTAGCCACTATGAATCTCGCCGCTTGAATTTTTGAAAAAATATTCCAATCAGCATGCCCGTAAAAACAGCACCGCAGAATCTTAAAATGGATTTGTGATCGGCTGATCGTTGATTAATCGGTAAACCGATCATGTCGCGATAGAAAGTGGCAACCCTCTCAAAATGTTCTATCCGCCCTCCCTTCGATATTTGGTTATATTTCTCCTGTCCCTCTTTTTTTGTTTTCTCAATCGTGCCAGAAGGAAGTTCAAGTTGAAAACCATCCGGTGGAACTTGCGACCCAAATTTCCAATCTCTGAGTCGTACGGTCACATTTAAATCGACATCGCCACTTCTACTATAGGTTCGACTATCCAATTTAATGGGAAGCCATAGGCTCGGAGCAACTTCGGCTATTTCAATCGCAGAAAGCTGCGACATGACTTTTTCAGTTTTTGGGTCAACCCTCTGCCGTTTCAATACACAGTATGGCTTTTCCGTTGCCACCCAGATTTTATCGACGCCATTGGGTGACTGAAACAAGTTACACCTTTCACCCAAAAGGATTTCGTAATCGACTTTGCGCTCGTAGTTGCCGATGTTGATCGCATCATAAACGATCAGGCTTGCGCTCTTGTTGATACTTGGTGGCGGGTGGTCGTTACAGGTCCAGACGGGGAAAAATTGAAAGAACATGTCGTTTGTGAAAACGGGCGGAACCCTAGCCCCAGCTTTAAGGTGTTCGAATTTAACCATTCGATTAAACACATGGAACGCCGTGTAGACTTGGTCTTTCAACGATGCTTTGAAGTTAAACGGCTCATTACGCCAATCTGTCCCGACAACAGCTTTGGAAGCTTGTTGCCGAAGGTTTTCAGCGTGTCCCGCAAAATAATATAATTCCCCAGTCTTAGCATCACCGCCGACGATTCGCACCGCTTTGGCACCAAGTGACGTGCCTTCAGCCAGCCCTCTCTTGTAAACAAACTCAGATTCCAATTCGATCATCCATCGATCGATCTTGCTCCAGTTCATCTCTTCATCGGCATAAAGTGACTCGCCGAGAATTAAACAAAAAAGTAACAGGAGAAATTTCATGATTGATTAGGGCATGCTAATTTAGTTCATTGATTGAAGATTGATTTTCTGGGGGCCGCAAATTCAAGCCATAAAAGTATGTCAGCTAGCCCTAATTATTTGCGTTCCTCTTACGCCACCAGATAGCTGCGCACAACACTACCACGATAGTCACATTTACGGCTATCAACCACGATCGCGTGCGGGCCGATCCTGCAATTTCTCGCAAAGTCGCATTGTCCGCCGGAACTAAATATGCTTTCACATCATCCCCAGCTTCTGTACTCTGATCGGTCAAATGCGTTCCTGCGGGAATTGCGACCGAAAAATCCATGTCAGACCTCTCGTCCAAGGAAACTTCCTTAAGTGTCACGGTCGTCACGTCCGGGACGTCTCTGAACCCACTCAATTCCATCGGAAGACTTAAAAAGCGCTTGTTGATACAGGTATACGGCAGCCAGACATCCTTACTGCTGAAGTATTTGAAGTCATCGCAAGTTGTCTCAAACAGCAGGCGACCAGTTTCGGTTTTCTCAACACGGTGAGTGACCGCAAACCGTTTCTCAGGATCAAGTGCAATCTGGACGATGCGATACATCTTCTTTGATCGCAACTTCCGAATGTGATCGACAGCCTGCCGCATTTCAGCGGCATCGCTTTGAGCAAACTGCTCGCGGAATTTTTTCAAGTCGAGTTTTTTGGCGTATTCGACGGCGGGTTCAGGGATGGAAAACTCCAACTCCGTTGTCGTATCGGTGTTCCTGATCCTCACTTTTTTGGCAATCTTACCAAGCGCTATCACATCCGACTCGATATTGGCTTCCTCCCATTTTGAAATCGTTTTCGGTAAACGATAGCCAGCATCTTCCAGATAATCAAAGCGGAGCTTGAACTTCTTGGCGTTTTTGTTTTCTCGATTTTGACCTAGAGATTTTGTCATTTGCAGTCTCCCAGTGCCCGTGCCACTCCCGTGGTAGAAAACATCGCCATCGAATACTTTTATTGATCTCACGTCTTTGGATCCGGTTGCCTTCGGAAACTTGGACACACCTGAGACGTAAACTTTCCCGTCTTCGTAGTAAAGGTCGAACTCTTCCGATACTTTTCGACGCAAACCTTTTTTGGCATAGTCATAGTCGATTGAGTACTTCAGCCCCAAAATATTGAGCGACAGCTCGTTTGTTTTCAAAACCTCAGATATTTCGCTTGGAATATTCTCGATTTGCTGGAATTCATCGGCTGCGTGCAGGCTTGAAACAATGGATGTAAGCAGCAAAACGAAGCCGCTGATTTTGCTCAATCTGTATGTTCTGATTATGTTCATTTCCTGTTTCCTCGGATAAGTAAAGCTGGAATTGAAAATCCAGCCAAAAGACCAACAGCAATCATAGGTTTCGAGTTCCAATAGCTTGAATGGCTGCGAATTACGACCACACCGCTCCAGCGTCGTAAGAATGGTTCCCAATCCATCGTAGTTATTGTGGCCGATGCACTTTCCAAACAAATACACCTCGATCCTTGAACCTGCAACAACACAAAAAAATATCCCTCGCTCCGTTTATCACCGTCCAACTGAACGATAGCGGGTAAGGGAATGGCGTCCAAATCTTCGGGGCTAACGGAACGGGCCTCCATCGCCCATCCTAATTGTCTGGCAAACGCCAATACTTCAGCGACGTTTTGCGGCGGGCCTACTTGATTTTCAACCGTCGAGAACTCGGCCGCGTCAATTTTCTCACTGTGTATTCTGAGGAAACACCAGACAGCATTGGAACCGGAATGCTGTCCGTCTCGCCAGACATCTGCAATGGATGGCTGAGAAGAGTCTAGGGGTGCCTCCAAAATCAAGAATAATAACACTAGTAATTTGAGACTAACCATCAATTTGTTTTTGCCTCAGTCTGCGATTTGGTAGAACGCCATAAAATTAGGAGCAAAGTAAAAGTTGTTAAAATAGTGATGTGCCACTTGTACTTGCCAAAAATGGTCTGCTTGCGGACCATCACGTAGCCAGAGTAGTACTTTTCAAAACGTTGGGGGGCTGACGTATTCTTGTGCCCAGTTGTTGACTCGATGATCAATAGTTCGCCTTCTGCGGTAGTGTCATAAGCAACGTGGAAGTGGTCAAAGTTTGACAACAAAATGGCGGGCATCGGCACCTTGGCCAGATCATTTGGATCGACCTGTCGAATTTCGACCGGTTGACCATGCTGGCTGCAGAATTCGGAAAGTTGTGACAGGGACGCTCCTTCGAGACCAACGTCAATGGCCGCTAAGTCTTCATCATCCACCTCCACTCCACATAGCGTCAGGAATAGCAAGACAGCGTTGGGGCCACAAATTATTGCTTCTCGGGGCGGGCGATAACCAGCGGGGGGGGCCCACCGCCACAGGCATGACCAGTGTTTGCAAAGACTAAGAATAGCGCCGCGTATCCACAAAGGAACGACATCGATACACGCCTTATCTTAAATGTGAACACGCAACGCAACATTGGGGGGCGAATCTGAAAAGGGGAGGTTGGCGATAGCTGCCAAAGCTCCCCTCAACTTATGCACGTCCAAACCGACTAACCGCTGCACTCGGTTAAATCATCAGAGCAGGTTTTACAAACGTTCTCACCATTCAACCTCTTTGTGCAATACGTGCCGCTACTATTCCCTGCCGGTTTCCAGCCATTATCCCCTGCACCCGCTAGATAGGCGTCAGCGCTACAAGGAGCATCGTCGCAAAAACTAGACTGAGGTGTGGAGTATCCACAACCCCCGTTTAACCCTACGGCGACCGAATCCGAAACCGGCGAGCCGATGGTCGCATCTCCTGAACTCAAACCGCAAAACGCGATTGCTACCATGAGAACCGAGGTAACACAAAATGAAACATTCATAGTCAAAAGCCTTAAAATAAGAAACAGACTAACTATCTGGCGAACGATTCAACCAGATTCAACGATGAGTTTCGGCGTTCGGCCGACAATCGCACACCATTGAGTGCGTGCGTGAGCGGACAAACTCCGACATCTTTAGGTACATCCTGTTGCAGTATTTCGTAAATCCATCGGGTTGCCCCCACGATCATTTTGGCATCAACTGGCTGGTCGAGATTGTGGAGCAATTCCAACATGTGTCCTGTAACAACGATTTGGTTGGTTAACGACGTCTCCTTACTTGATTCCGTCGCGTCGTCTAAGTGCCAATACCTGTTCCAAGAACCATCTTCTTGCTGTCTTATCTTCGCTTTTCTCAACGATTCTCTGACAAAGTTACGGCACCTAATTCGCGTTTCTTGGTCTAAAATGCCGTGTTTGGTATCGGCTAATTCAATGGCAGCAACCGCTTGGAACACATGCAGTCCACCACAGCTTTGTCCCTCAAACCCAGTTTCAATCAGATGATCCGTGAGTTCTGAAAATGTTGTCGTTCGATCAAAGCGATCTGTCCAATGAGTTGCGGGCGGCAGGTAATGAGCGTAGGCGATCGCGGTCCAGTTCATCTCGCCTTGTTTAAAAGTAAAATTGGCAACCGATTCTGAAATCAAATCAGCGATCGAAAGTTTCTCATCTTCAAGATCGATTGGTATGTCTTTTGGCAACTTCAGCATCGCAAATGTGCTCAAACTCTGGTCTCGATGCGATTCCCCTCTCCAATCGCCATCTCCACCTCCATCAAGCCCTTGCAATCGAAATCGCAGGCCGTTTCTGGTCCTGACAAATTGAGTTTCACCAAAAAACCCGATCGCACGGCGCTCGTCAGTCAGAATTCGAAGAGCATCTAATCCCGTAGTTGGCTGCCCCATCCCGGTCAGACCTAAATCACCAAACCGATGAAGAATCAATCCGTGCAATAAACCAGAAACGCTCGACACTCGATTAGCGAACGGCGGAAGTCCGTTCATGGCGCTCGCTGATTCGGCAACCGAAAAGAAAAACGGCCCTTCGTCCGTTTTCTCAGAGATCTCCTCTAAATCAATCTGTTGCACCAGATGACTTGTATGGTTCTGAACTCCCTCCGAATCGGAACTGCCCAAGCGATCAAAATTGAACCACACAATCGCGAAGGCCAAGACAAAAAGCAACGAGGACCAAGCTAACACTTTGAATCGGTATTTCTTTTTCAAAAAAGTACCCATCGGTTCGCCCTAACGAAATGAAAAACCGAGTCCACTAGAAACTCTGTTTCTAATTTGGCACGCTACCTACAATCTCAACTGAGTAAGAGGGACCACTTGTCAAAAGCGCCTGCAGGTTTGATTAGTTGGCGTGCAGAGAGATCAACTTAACGCTTGATTCAACAAGATGCCAGAAAATTGTTACATTTTTTTTGAAGAAAAATTGTCTGCAACGTTGTGTAAGCAGGATCGTTTCAAGCTGTTTTCGGTGATACGCGGTGTTTTTTGGCCCGAAAGCCTTCGACCTAGTGCTGCCGCCCCGCGCTTAACTCGAGATTTGGGAAAGATGGGTGGCTGAATTCGGGATGCGAGGCAACTATCGCCGATAGATCTTGATCGAGTATCCGACAGGCTCAAAATCTTCCATTCCATTTAAATCCTTGATAGCAGAATCGTACCCCGCTTTGCTTGGCTTGTCGCTGCCGAAGACCATCCATGGATATCCTTTCAGCAGCGTCTGGCTGACCGCATATACCTTAGTCGCCAGTCTTTCTGATTCTCCCATCGAAGCCCCGGGTTTCTGACTCGGCGGCCATTTTTCAGGCCAAGGCTGAATGTTGGTGAATCCAACATCTACCGGCTGAAAGAAACCGAAATACGATAGATACAACGGTTTTACTGGGTTTGCCTTGGAGCGTTCTGACAACCTCCAGTCGAGGTATCGCAGATCTTGCCCCCAGTCAATATTACTGTGCAGCAGATGTTTTGATCCATTACGCGGCCCGCCAACCGTTTCATTGAAGTAGCTCAAACTGTGCGGGTAAATCCACAAGCTGCTGGTGGCTGACCAGATCATCAACACGCCCGCAATATATGCAAAACTCCGCGTCTTGTGGCTGATGCCTATGGTGTGTTCCGATTTGACGGTTGTGTCGGTCACGTGATTGACGATTTGGCTTAGCCAGACAAAGGCAAATGGAAAACAAGGCAAGACGTAACGCATGTGCTCATTGAGCCCCGTGTTTGCGCTTGCCACTGCGAAGATCAAGACGCTTGGGAAGATCAGTATTGACTGGTCTCTCAGGCGGACAGAACTCTGACGGCCGACCAAGCAGAAGGCTAGCACTGCGATCGCCAGCAGCCACGTGCCCATCGGTACCTTGATCGCACAAGCGTAAAGGTAGTAGTACCACCAGCCATGGTCTTGCCATTGGCCACGCAGGTAAAAGGGTCGGTCATAGTTTTCAAAATCTCTGCGCTGGACGTCAATGCCCGACAAGTAATTCTCTGGAAAGGGCACTGGCACTGCGCCAAGCCACGAATCTGCGAAACGATTACTAGATTCGAGCGTCTCAGTATTCTGGATGCCTTGTGGACCTACCTCGGCAACATCCGCTTTTCCTGTGAACAGGTGGCTGACAAAATGGAAGTCTTTCAGCGGTTTGCCTGTGCCCTCAAAACCATAGCCCGTGTTGAGGACGTACAACCCGATCGCCATCCGCAAGCACAGCATGGCTGCCTCGCGGCACCATTTTTTCCTGTTCATACGTTTTCGATCCTGCCAGCGATAGGCAAGCCACAGCAACGGCCAAAGGGGATAGAAGAGGATCAGAGTTGTTTTGGCCAACTCGGCCAATCCCAGCACCACGCCCGTCAGCGCCGTCTGTGTCCAAGTAGGCCGTTGCAGCCAGCGCCAGAATGAATAACAAGCGGCGATCCCTAGGGCTGTGCCTCCGACATCGGCGGTGATCAGGGAGCCATGAGCCAAGATGTTTGGCGAAAAGCACCAAAGTGTGCAGGCCATTATTCCGGCAAGCCTGCCGTACAAATCACGTGCCCACAGGTAGCAGGCGATTCCACCAATCCAACTGAGCGGGATACAGGCCCAACGAGCGATCATGAACAAAAAGAAAGAGCGTTTACCGTTGGCAGCGACAAAATCTTCGCCCATTAAAAAAATTGGACGGGCACCGGGTGCCTCACGAAAGCCAGTCCAATCCTCCTTGTAGCCCGCCATTATGACTGGTAACGCGGCCACCATGCGGACTAGCGGTGGGTTAACGCGGTATAGCTCAAATCGCTCATGCTCCCAGTGACTCAAACCCGCAACCAAATGCGCTGGTTCATTAAACGTAGGGCTATGCACATAGCCGCTGTAGGCCAACAATCCGGTATGAACTAGCAGCAAGACAATCACTGCATTTTTTGCAATCGTTGGCTGATCGAGAAAACGACACCAAACCGTGAAGCTGACATGGATTCGCTCGAGATAGGCCATTTGGTTTGATTCTTCACTAAATCTATAAATCATAAATCGTCTCCAATCAGCTTCGCGGTTCAAAACTCGAGTGCTGTTCGAAAACGGTATGACTCAGATAGGCAGCCACTATTGGCGGTGAAAACTCTTGCGTCGAAAAAGCCAATTCAAGATAAGCCACCCCCACATGTCTAGCAACTGCAAAATTTCACCTGAATCAAGGGTTAGCAAACCTTGCAAAGCGGGCAGAAAGATGTTTACTATATCCAATCGTAATCCACCCAAGGATGTTTTTGTGACGCCATATGTCTTTTTATTTAGGCGCGAAACTGCTTGCAGGTCGTGGAGTTATCGGAAAGGGATGACAAGCTTACATCATGAGTGACAGAGACTTCGAAAAGATTCGTTTTGCTGACCTTGCGCCGGGAATAGAATTTACGTGCTGGGTAGTTGCCGCACTCGCGCCTATACTTTGGCTCGCTAACGGCCCCGCTGTCACAAAAGACCAATGGTGGATTCAGGTTTTTCTACTGGGCATCGCTTTGTTCGGAGGCTGCTCAACGCGTTTATACCAGACATTGTCCCGACGGTAATCCTACAATTGAGTTGGATGCAAGATAACAGTGAAATTTGGCTTTCATCGAACTTCGAGTTGCAACTAATCCTTAAACAAGCGTTTGCTTTGTAGATTCTTGCAGCTTTTTTGGTCGCGCATCGATAGCGCCGCAGCAGTGCCACGCAGTTCAAATGGATAAATTGTCGGTGCTTGATGGTGCGAGCCTCTCTTGGGTTGGGCGTTTGTGCGATACCGAAGCGTCCAGACTTCGGCTTCATATGTTTCCTGAGTTTGAGTTGCTCGGTCAGCTCAAGGATCAACGCGATGCCGGACGCGGAAACGGCTTGCTGTTTTTTAGAGAGTTCAAACTTCACTTTCGAGCCATCAATTCGGGACTCGGAGAAACCGGACGACTTGTCGATTCTTTTGTCGAGTTTACGCTTGCGTTTACGGGGCTGTTGCCATGGTTTTTATTCACTCGAAATCCGTTTTTGAGATGATGCTTTGATTTTGTTTAAGCATCAATTCAACCGCATTTTCTCGGGCGGGTTTCGAGTTTTCAATTCCTCAAAAGCAAACTAATGCTTGTTTAAGGACTAGTCTCGTCTTCTTTTTCTAAACTGTCCACTTCACCGCTCCTTTGTAAGAGCGATACACAAAAACACGATGGATTGATACAATCACCTCACTGTTAGTGCACCGCCTTCGGTTGGGATTGGTGTTGTAAAAGCCTTTCGTTTCATGCCCCAGATCAAATGACCGCTACGACATGGGTGCTTGAACCTGACATTTTCCCTAATTCGCACGCCCCCCTTCGTGCGGCGATCCGTGACACGGGCCAGCGTCTCGTGGAGTGGGACGACGCTTGGTGGATCGATGGCATTCCTGGCAACATCGATAATGCCAACACGTTCTTTCACGGCTCACTCGGCAACGCCGCCCGGATTCACACCGAACTTGGTTGGTCACCCGGTTCGTACTGTAACCCTTCCGTATTCTGCTGCTCCTCTTGGTATGATGCTGCGCGTGAGTGGCTGCTTCATTCCGACTGGCGATTTCTTCCTGCTGATACATTTGTGGATACCGTTACCGACGTGGCCGCTGCACTTGGTTGCACTGACCGAATTTTCGTGCGGCCGGACAGTCCACTCAAACCTTTCAGCGGGCGCGTACTCGATCTGGCCGATATCTCGCTTGCCAAGTTGGATCACGGCTTCTACTTCGACGATGAATCCTTGCCGATTGTTGCTTGCCCCATCTGTGATATTGGACGCGAATGGCGATTCGTTGTCTTTCAATCTTCGGTGATCGCTGGTTCTGCATACGACGCAACCACACGCTCTGCGCTCGTAGATCGACCCGCCAGCAATGCATGGAACTTTGCACAATCGGTTGCTTACGGTATACCATCGCCTGTAGACGCTTATATTCTTGACGTTTGCGAATCTAATGGTGAACTACGTCTTCTCGAATTGAATCCTTTTGGTGGAGCCGATCTCTATGCATGCGATGCGGTTGCGATCGTTCGGGCCTTGTCGGAGGCGGTCTCCGATGGCTAACCGCGTTGCGACTTTGCCGGCCTGACAAAATGGTTTTACGCACGTGCCTAAAGCACACCTTCGCTCGTTGTTTCGATTTCGTCAGAGGCGACGAATACATCGCCGTCGAATTTCCACTGATGATCTTGATTGCGGCGTTTGCTGCGATTGGCGGTCTACTTCACCCTCCAAGGACACCGCTACCCTTTGATGCCACTGGTGCGGATCCCCTCAATGAAGGTTTTCTGGGCCAGAAAGAACAGCAGGATCATTGGAATGGAAAAAATGACCGCTGCGGCCAGCAACAGGTGCGTTTGGTCGGTGTAGGAACTGACAAACCGCTCCAACCCGTATGCCAGCGGAAATTTGTCCGGGTCGCTCAAATACAGCAGAGGCCCGCCAAAGTCATTCCACGTTTGCACAAACTGAAACAGGGCAACCGTCGCCAATGCCGGTGTCGAAAGCGGCACCACAATTCGCCAAAACAAGCCCCAATCATTCAGCCCGTCAATGCGCCCCGCCTCCAGCAGTTCTTCAGGGATCGACATAAAAAACTGCCGGAGCAAAAAGATAAAAAACGCGTCTCCCAAAAATGTTGGGCCAATGATCGCCCACAACGAATTGTACAACCCCAATTCACTGATCAGGATGAACCGTGGCACCATCATGATTTGCCATGGCAATAACATCGTCGCAACCACCGATAATAATACCAGCCGACGACCGCGCCACTGCACACGGCACAATCCATAAGCCACCAGAGAGCAGGAAAGTGTTGTTCCAACCACACAACCGCCGCACATCAGTAACGTGTTGGTCAGGTACAGGGCAAATGGCATACTGCGAAGCGCCAGTGGAAAATTCTCCCATCGAGGGTCATCCGGAAACCCGTTGGGATTGCGCGCCAATTGTTCCGGTGTTTGCAACGCTCCACTGATCATCATCAGCATTGGCAACGCAAACAGCAGGCCAACAAAAATCAGCAAGCCATAAATCGTTACTTTTGCACGGACGGACATCATGGCTTGCCTCTCAGGTAGCTGTCCACCTCGCGCTGGCACTGTCGCAGTCGTTGTTGCAGTTGTTCGTCGGTCATCGGCACCATCAGCGCGTCGTATCCGAGCGATTCCACCGATCGCTTTAACGCGGCGGCACCAGAGACAGCTGGAACGGGGAACTGGTTTGTGCTGCCGGCGAGACCGACAAACTGTTTGAACAAGGGAGTCGCGTCCAGGTAGTCCTGGAAAGTTTTGGTTCGGACAACGCGTTCAGTTGCCGGGATCCAGCCGCCTTCCACGTACCACTGGGCGGCGGAGGGGGCATTGTTTATCCCGATCCAAAATTTGGCGAACTCCCATGCACCGCGCGGGCAATTGGCCCCGGTTGGCACGACAAAGAAATTCCCGTTAACCCAGCCTGCATCTTTCCGCGCTCCGTGATCGCCAACCCCGTCACGATCCGCGTCCGGAAACGGCAGCGCACACACACCAAACTCCGGCGTCGCAAGTCCCAGTCGCTGACGGCGGTTACCGAACGCGTCGATATCACGGACTCGCCACTGCCCATCCATCAGCATCACGTATCTGCCCACATCCGCATCGTCGGAGACCGGTAATAACGGGAACGTCTTGCCTGGCAATGATTGATCGGCCTGACGAAAGGACGCAAGATTATCGGCACCGTAACGATTTTGGTACGACCGTATCCACTTCAGGGCAGCGACATTCCCCGGATGGTTGATGGTGGCTGTCTGTGACTGCCAGTCATAGAATTCGCCGCCAAAGACTGGCCCCCACGCCCACAATCGACGCGTATCGGGCAAGTAGCCCACCGTTTGGGGTAACCGCGTCAATCCGGGTGCCGCGAAGTGTTCGGCGATCGCATCAAGCTGGCCAAGGGTCGTTGGCACCGGCAAGCCAGAACGCTTCAGCGCCGTTGCATTGTAGTACAGCGCGCGAATGTCCAGCCCGTTACACAGACCGCACAAACGACCATCGACCGAGGACAGACGCAGCGCCGCCGGGAACAGCTGGCTGCGAACAAGCTCAATTTCTTCGTCGTCAACAAAATCACCAAAGCGCATAATCACACCTCGATTTGCCCAATCCGCCAGCACCGGATCGTCCTGATTAACTAGGTCCGGTGGGTCGCCTCCGGCAACGGCCAGAAACAGTTTGGCCTGCAGGTTGTTACCCGGCATCGCTACCGCGCGTACGCGGTAGTGCGATTGGCTGGCGTTGAACTGGTTGATAATTGATTCGACGACGGCCGAATCTTTACCTCCCCAGAAATGCCAAAAGACGACATCTTCGGTTGTGGCTGCCGCTTCAGAAGTGCCAGGATTTTCTACCGTTTCTTTCGACACTTCCGAGGTGCAACTGGACAACGCGATGGCCAGCATCGCAACTGCAGCAACCAGCCACCGGCGGGAGGCATATGTTCGACCAGGAAAAATCAAGCGCTCAATACGCATGGTAGTGCACCCAATTCCGTGACACGCGCGCCAACATCAACGTGGCTGCCACCAGCGCTACAAACAGGATCCATGCAATCGCGCTGGCGTACCCCATCTCGAAGTCGGCGAATGCGGACAGGAACAACTTCAGCGAAATCGTTGTCAACGAATCGCCCGGTTGCCCCGTGCCCTCGCTAAGGATGTAAATATTGGTGAAGTTCTGGACGCTGCGAATGAGACCCATTACTAGGTTGAAAAAGATAACCGGTGAGAGCATCGGCACGGTGACATGGAGTAGCTTCCTGATCCAGCCCGCCCCGTCAATCTCGGCCGCTTCGTAGAGTGTTTTGGGAATGTCGCCAATCGCTGCCAGGTAGATTACGACAAAGTTTCCCACGCCCCAGAGCGTCATCAAAACCAGCGCGTCCTTACTGCCAAAGAGCAGCAACCGGTCGCCCCGGAACCACCCCGCTATTTGACCGGCACCTTCGATACTGATGGCCGACCGCGCCTGGTTCAGCCAGTTCTGTGGTGGGATCGCGCCCCAGCCCAAGATCGAATTAACCAGCCCCGTATCCGGATCCAACATCCACACCCACAGAATGCTGCTGGCAACGACCGGAATAATCGATGGCAGAAATACCAGAGTGCGGAACAGCGATTGTCCCTTGACTCTGGCCGACAGCAGCACGGCCAGACTCACGCCCAACACCACTGACAGTGGCACTGACAACAGACTGTAATAAAGTGTATTCAGGACGGCTTGGCCGGCACCGCGCCCCTGCGACACCTCTTCGGCAATACGGGAATAATTTTCCAGCCCCACGAACTTCGGTGGATTGATGATGTCAAATCGACAAAAACTCCAGTACAAGGACGCGGCAAACGGCCACGCAAACAGCAGCATCACCCCCACAATCCACGGCGCACAGAACAGCAAGCCGGTCTGCGGCGATGGATTTCCGTTTCTGCCCGCTGATTCCATGAAATATGTGCCGCGCTGAAAAAAAGAGCCAAACCTGTTATTCTGTTGGCCGGCCGCCGTTGCCTGCAAACCCATCATTCTAGCGTGGCGATCCAGACTCCACTATCAAAGCAAACACAAAATTTTATGAACGACATTTTTTCTGAACTCCAATGGCGTGGACTGATTCACCAAACCACCGCCGATGACAAACTGCAAGACTGGCTTAATGCTGGCAGTCGTACCGTGTATGCCGGCTTCGATCCAACCGCGGACAGTCTGCACGTGGGCAGTCTGTTACCGCTGATGATGCTGCGGCGTTTTCAAACTGCGGGCCATCGGCCGATCGCCATCGTTGGAGGTGCCACCGGCATGATCGGCGATCCCAGTGGGAAAAGTGCCGAACGTAATCTACTGTCGGAGGATCAGCTAAATGCGAACATTGCCGGTATCGAAGCACAGATGCGTGAGATTCTTGACTTTGAATCGGGCGATACTTCGGCGGTTTTGGTGAACAACAACGACTGGATGAAGGAATTTTCCTACACCACGTTTTTGCGCGACGTTGGAAAAAATTTCCCGGTCAGCGTGATGCTGACCAAGGACAGTGTGAAATCTCGGCTGGGCGGCGATGCGGGACTCAGTTACACCGAATTCAGCTATATGTTGTTGCAGGCCTACGATTTTGTGCATCTGAACCAGCAATACGATTGTGAACTTCAGATCGGTGGCAGTGATCAATGGGGCAACGTGACCGCCGGCATTGACCTTGGCCGCCGGATGCTGTCCAAACAACTGTACGGCATGACGTGCCCGCTGTTGACAAAGTCGGACGGTGCGAAAATGGGAAAAACGGAATCGGGCGCGATCTGGCTGTCGCCGGATCGGACCAGCCCTTATGAATTTTATCAGTACTGGGTGCGCGTCGATGACAATGATGTCGGCATGTGCCTGCGGTTCTTGACTGAGCTGTCCCGGGAAGAAATCCAAACGCTCGACGCGGCCCGCGCCGAGGCCCCGCATCAACGCGCCAGCCAAAAACAGCTGGCCGAATCACTTACGCGTTTGATTCACGGGCAGGCGGGATTGGACAAAGCCCATCGAGCGACGGAAGTCCTGCATCAAGGTGCCGAAATAAGTGATTTTTCGGATGCGGATTTAAAACAGATATTTTCTGACGTGCCAAATTTTGAGTACGATGCGCCAAATTGGAACGATGGTACGTTCTACCTGTCTGATGCGTTGGCGAAGGCGGGGCTTTGTAAAAGTGTAAGCGAGGGGAAGCGGCTGATTAAACAGGGCGGCGCTTATGTAAACAACGTAAAAATCACGGAGCAAAATTATAGCTTTGACGAAAAAGACCTCGTGGGAGAGTCCGTCATCGTCATTCGCAGTGGGAAGAAAAAATACGCGATTGTCAACATCAAGCCACTGAACGCTTTGGGCTAATACCCGCAAGACCAAGGCGTGCATTTATCTGTTGGTCGTGCGCCCTTCATGCGCCTTGGTGAGAGATAGGTGCAGAAATGAATAACCACAGAGAGCACAGAGTTTCACGGAGGGGACATCACGCCATTACAACAGCCCGTGTCCGCAGTGTTCTTGCCCATACTGCCAGCGATGCGTCAGATTTGTCTCTCTGTGATCCTCTGTGGTTCTGACCTATTTCACCGCATCACATCTGCGGTTCGGTCATGCGCATCGGGTCAAGTGCTTCAGCCAATTGATCCTCGGGCAACACATTTTTCTCAATGCACAGTTCCCGAATCGTCTTGCCGGATTTGAATGCTTCTTTGGCCAGTTCGGCTGCTTTTTCGTAACCAATATACGGGTTTAAACTGGTGCACATTGACAGGCTTTTCTCGACCGCTGCGTTGCACGATTCCTCATTCGCCTCCATCTCGGCCGCACAAAAATCAATAAACGCTTCGGTGCCGCTGGCCAACAGTGCGACACTCTCCAATGTCGTATGTCCCATCACCGGCATCATGATATTCAGCTGAAACTGCCCCCCCGCCGCACCGCAGATCGTTAACGTCTGATCATTCCCCATCACGCGCGCGGTCAACTGCATCATGCTCTCGCACATGACAGGGTTGATCTTGCCGGGCATGATGGAACTTCCGGGTTGACGGGTCGGCAGAACGACTTCATTGAATCCGCAGCGTGGACCGGCGCTTAACCAGCGTATATTGTTGCTGACGTTGAACAGCGTGGAGGCAATCGTTTTCAGATGGCCATGACAATCGACCAGACCATCGCGCTGAGCGTTGGCCTCAAAGTGATTGAGCGCTTCGATGAAAGGGATTCCGGTCTGTTCGGCTAGGGAAGTGGCAACGCGCTGGCCAAATTCAGGATGGGTATTGATTCCTGACCCAACGGCCGTCCCACCGACAGGCAATTCCAGAACGGCATCGAGCGCCTTTTGTGCCCGTCCGATGGAAAGCGTGATTTGGCGAGCAAATCCACCGAATTCCTGCCCCAGCCGCAGTGGCGTCGCATCGGCCAGATGCGTCCGTCCAATCTTGATGATCCTGTCCCAGTCTTTGGCCTTGCCGATCAATACCTGCTCCAGTCGCGTTAGTGCCGGCAGCAGACTGTTTTTGATTTCGACCGCGACCGCCACGTGGATCGCTGTCGGGAATGTGTCGTTGGTGCTCTGTCCCATGTTGACGTGGTCATTGGGATGGATGGATTTGGCTTCCGCAAACCGATCGCCACCGTCGATTTCGATCGCGCGGTTGGAGATCACTTCGTTAACGTTCATGTTGCTGGACGTGCCGGAGCCGGTCTGGAAGACATCGATCGGGAATTGGTCGTTCAGCTTTCCGTCGATCACATCCTGTGCGGCCGCCAGCAGCGATTGAACCTGTTGGTCACTGAGCGGGTTTTTACCGGTTTCAGTCAGTTTTTTCAGATCGTGGTTGGCGACACCGCAGCCATACTTGACGCGTCCCATAGCCGCGATCATTGCCGGGGCCATCGTCCAACCAGACACGGGGAAATTCGCTACCGCGCGTTGGGTCTGGGCACCGTAGTAGGCCTGGGCCGGGACTTCGATTTTTCCCATCGAGTCTTTTTCAATTCGAACTTCAGGATGCGGTTGCGTTTTTTCTGTTGCCATCTGATTAATCTTTCTGCTGCGCGGCGGTATGATTGCGTGTGGTGGCCGACTTAAGAGACAGGTTACGCGACCATGATCATATCGTTGCCATCATATCGTGATCGGCCGCCTGCTTGAATCGGGTATCTGCCGTCCCGGCAAACAAACATCGAGAACAACATGGACTTTAAAGAGCTTCGGAAAGAGTACGAGACGGCCGGTTTTGATCCCGCAAGGTTGCCGGAAGAACCGATTGGAGCATTCAGGCAATGGTTTCAGGCTGCGTCGGAGAGTTGTCCGGATGCAAGTTTTGAGGCCAACGCGATGGCGGTCGCCACTGCTGGCGCCGACGGGAACGTTTCGTGCCGCTGGGTGTTGCTGAAAGGGGTGACGAAACTGGGGATACAGTTTTTTACGAACTACGATTCGGACAAGGGCCGGCAGATTGCCACCAACCCGCGCGCGGCGGCGTCATTTCACTGGCCCTGGCTGGGGCGACAGGTGCGTTTTGAGGGAGCCATCGAAAAAACAGATCGGGCGACCTCCGAAAACTACTTTCACTCGCGCCCACGTGGAAGCCAGATTGGCGCGATGGTCTCCCGTCAATCGGCGGAAATTGGTTCGCGCGAAGAACTGGAACAGTTGCAACAGGAACTGGAATCCCGATTCGAAGGACAGGAAATCCCGCTGCCGGAGAATTGGGGCGGCTATCACATCATCCCCGCTCGTGTCGAATTCTGGCAGGGGCGGCTCAATCGGCTGCATGACCGAATTGTGTATGTGCGCGAGGACCAGGGAAAATGGTCCAAAAAACGGCTGGCACCCTGATTCAACGGCTGGTATCCCGATTCAATGGCGGTATTTTCCGGTAGTGCTTTCAATACTGCTGCACTTTAGCTGGCATTGGGCAGAACTGTAGGATAGCAAACCAAACTCAAATCATCTTTTGACATGTCGGCGATACGACATATAGTTCACGCGTTGTTGGTACCTGTCATCCTTCCAGCCGCGCGACTGTCTCTCCACTCAGGCTCCCAACCCCGTATTCAATGCGGGAACAATTTCGAATTCAGCCCAGTTTAGAAGAGACATTCATGTATCGATCTATCCAGTTTGTCGGCCAATTGGTTAACCGTATCGCCCAACGGTTCCGGGCCAGCCAAATAGGCAACTACCGACTTGTCCCTTGCAAAGTGTCCAAGAATTTTCGGACACGGCAAATTGCCAGCCCTGATTACCAGACCTTTGAGGCGCGGCGGCTGTTGGCGGGAATTGAATTCACTGCTGCGACCGGACAAATTCTGATCGGCGGAACCAACGCCAACGATGTCGCACGCGTCACGCAATCGGGGGCAACGGTCACCGTGACCCACGAGGGATTCAACACTCGGACCTTTTCTGCCGGCAGCGTTAACTCGATTTTGTTCGTCGGCTTGCGTGGCGATGATTTTTTCGAAAACCAAACCGCAATCCCCAGCATTGCATTTGGGCAAAATGGCAACGACACTTTGATCGGTGGTTCCGGGAACGATCGTTTGTTCGGAAACGGTGAGGAAGATGTCATCCGTGGCAACGGCGGCGATGACTTTCTGGTTGCCGGAATCGGCAACGACACCATCGATGCAGGTGCCGGCAACGACCGGGTGCTGGGGATCAACGGAAATAACACCATCGAAGGTGGAACCGGTGACGACCTGATATTTGGCGGCAACGGGATTGATGTGGTCACCGTTGTTTCCGGAACCAATACTATCGCAGGCAATGGTGGCGACGATTCGATCAGTGGCGGAAGCGGCGTGGATACTATTTTTGGCGGCTCTGGCGACGATTTGTTGCTGGGTGGTGCCGGCAATGATCGCATTTACGCCCAAGCCGGGAACGATTCGGTTTCCGGCGGCAGTGGGGTTGATATCGTGGCCGGAAACGACGGTGACGATATCCTTCAGGGAGAACAGGGAAACGACCGCATTGTTGGGGGAGCGGGAAATGACCGGGCAAATTTCTCCGGAAGTCGGGCGTCTTACGAGGTGACCGCTGCCGGATCCGGATTGCAGATTAACGATCTACGCGGGCCCAATTTTGGGCTGAACGATTTGGTCATTGGTGTTGAACAGATTGCCTTTGGAGATGGTATCCGAACGCCCGGCGAGGCGCTCAATCCGACGACCACACCAGTGCCGCCAACCAACCCGCCGCAGCCCACACCACCTCCTTCAGCCCCCCCGTCACCACAGCCTCCAGCGGGCAACATTCGGGAGGTCGTCACCATTCAGCCAGTTATCGCGGCAAATTCTGATGGCTCCAATGCCGCCGAGTTTTTTGGAAACGCGCAGCAGGAAGCAGACATCAAGCGGCGGATCGACGAGATTTTTGCCCAGGCGAACATCGATGTCGAATTCCTGCCGGCGCGGCGCGTCAACGATACGTTTATTAACGTGGGGAACTCGGCAGGCGCGCGTCCCGGTGGCGATCTGAACCGCATTGTCACCAGCGGCGACGCGCGTGGGTTGGGCAGTACGGATCGGCTTGTGATCGACATGTATTTTGTCGAAGTGGTACCCGGATTTGGGAATCTGGGTGAAAACAATGCCAATGGTTTGGCATTCCTAGGCGGCAATGGAATCGCGGTTCAGGTCGGTGACAACCTAGTGAACTTCGCCAATGGCCGCTCGGTCGTTGCCGGCGTGGTGGCCCACGAAATTGGGCATAACCTTGGCCTTCCCCACGTCGAAGGCAATGACAATCTGTTGTCCGAGGGTGCCAGCTCCACACGCCTCACTTCGGACCAGATCGCAAGAATCCTTGCCAGTCCTCTTTCGCGTCCGGTCTAGCGGTTTAGCGTGAACCGGATGAATGTTTCAAAAAAGCATCATTCACAGTGTTTTTCGATCGAACTGGGATGGTGCTTCGCTGCTCCGGGATTGCCAACTTGCCCGGTAAATTCGGCAGTTTTACCGTGACGTGTCAAAATATCGACAAACTGTCAATCAGAATTTGACATGCGGCTACTGCGACTTAGCTTTCAGAATGGAGATGTTGCACAGACATCTCTCCAAGGGTTTTCGTCTCTGAGAGCAATCCACGATGTATCAATCAATCACCGAACTGGCCCGCAACTTTTTCGCCATTGCGGTACCGCACGCTGATTCAACCGGCAACACCGCCTATCGTTTGGTTTCTCCGGGGCGTCGCAGCCGCAGAGCGCGACAGAGCAAGCCGGGTTACCAAGGCTGCGAACCCCGCATGTTGCTGGCCGGGATTGATTTCACCGCTGCCACGGGGCAGATCGTTATCGGTGGAACGGCCGCAGACGATATCGCAATCGTGAGTCAAACCAACGACACGGTGACCGTCACCCAAGCGGGTTATGAGACACGTACCTTTGAGGCCACAGATGTTAATTCCATTCTGTTTGTAGGTCTGCGTGGCGACGACTATTTTGAAAACAGAACATCGATTCCCAGTATTGCGTTTGGCAAAAATGGCAACGACACTTTGATCGGTGGATCGGGAAATGACCGGCTGTTTGGCAACGGCGACAATGATATTATCCGCGGTAATGGTGGCGATGATTTTCTGGTTGCCGGTATCGGCGATGACAACATCCACGCCGGTGACGGCAACGATCGCATTCTTGGCATCGGTGGCAGCAATATCATCGTTGGCGGTGTCGGTGACGACTTAATCTATGGTGGCGTTGACGCGGACTTTATTTCCGACGCCACAGGCAATAATACACTGGTCGGCAACGGCGGCGACGATTCAATCGTCGGCGGCAGTGGCGTCGATTATGTCTACGGTGGTCAGGGCGATGACCTGATTGCTGGCGGCGGTGGAAATGACCGCATCTACGCTCAGGCGGGCAATGATTCGGTTGCTGGCGGAAGCGGTACCGATGTGGTAGCGGGAAACGACGGTGACGACATACTCCAAGGGGAGATCGGCAATGACCGGGTGGTCGGTGGCCAGGGAAACGATCGCGTCAATTACTTCGGCTCCAGATCCGGATACGAAGTACGCCAATCAGGCCCCAATCTGTGGGTCAGAGACCTGTCTGGATTCGACCTTGCGCCGGATGACTTGGTCATTGGTGTCGAGCAAATGTCATTTTTAGACGGGATCGTATCGGCCGACATGGTGTTGGACCCAACCGTTCAGATGCAACCAGCGGAACCATTTTTCCAGGTTCCCGAACGTCCTGCCGATACTTATTCATGGCCGGTCCACGCTCCGTTTGATGCCCCCAGAACGCCCGGCGATCCACACAATCACCCTTTTCATCCGTCCGAACCTCCTACAGATCCAGACCCGGACCACAACCACCCGACCCAACCGGTGGATCCCAATATCGACCCATTTGCTCCGCCACCTCAACCTCAGGAACCAATCGACCCGTCGGGCAACGCGCGCGAGGTTGTAATCGTTCAACCGATCATTGCGTCCAACACCAATGGAAGTAACCAGGCAGAGTTTTTTGGGAACGCCCAACAGGAACAGGATATCAAAACGCGCATCGACGACATTTTTGCTCAGGCAAACATCGACGTTGAATTTTTGCCGACCAGGTTTGTGAACGACACGTTCACCAATGTTGGCACCAGCACCGGCGAACGTGCCGGAGCAGACCTTGACCGAATCGTTACCGGCGGCGATGCCAGTGGCGTGGGCAATACCGACCCGCTGGTGATCGACATGTATTTTGTGGAACACGTCCCGGGATTTGCGGATCTTGGTGACATGTATGCCAATGGCCTTGCCTTCCTTGGTGGCAATGGCATTGCGATGCACGTTGGCGACAACCTGGTTGACACTGAAGGTGGTCGAAGCGTGGTGGCATCCGTTGCCGCACACGAAATTGGCCACAATCTAGGTCTTGACCATTACCCGGGCGACCAAAATTTGATGTCCAGCGCCGGTAACTCTACGGATCTGACTCAGGGACAAATTGACATTGTCATCAACAGCCGGTTCTCGCAGCCACTGTAGAGATTCCAGAGACCGACAAGACCGGCGGGAAGACGGTAGGGCGGGAACCGACGTTGCTCAATTCGCTGGCGAACCCCATCAAATCGTTTGCTCTTCGACCGGGCCTTCAAACCGGTGATGCAACCACGCTTTGGCAACTTTGGCGATTTCGTCATCGTGATTGATCTTCAATTGCTCGAACAGGCTGTCGTTATTGTCGCGCGTGTTTAGCAGAAATAGATTACCCGTTTCGAACTCGGCACGCTGCGTGGGTTCCGGGATGGTACCGTTGATTAGCGTTGCGGTTAGTTTTGCATAGACGCAACTGGACAAGAACAGCCCCGTTGCAATATCCGCCAGCCGCGCACACTGAAGCTGTTTGCCCGGCAGTTCTGCGCCGGAGGTGGCATAGGCCGTTTTAATATTCCAGCCCAGTTTTCCGATCTGACTGCCCAGCCACCGGGAATGGAATCTTAAATGCTCGTGTTTTACCGGAATCGCAGGCGTTCCGACGTAAATCTTCGCCGGAGCCTGCCACCAGTTGGTGGTCAATGTTTTAAGGTCCTCACCAACGGCCTCGATCGCGTTTTCGGCAATCTGTTGCCGCAGCACATCGCTGGTGCCTTCGCTGATTAAACTGTAGCGAATATCTCGCAGGAACCTTTCCAGAGACTGGTCATCGAAAATACTTTTACCACCCCAGACATCCATCGTGTCGTTGACGATCTGCCAGAGAAACGCATTGGCGGCCAGCTTGAGCATGATCGATTCGTTGCCAATCGATTCCTCGGCAAAATCCAGGTGTGCCGCGGTATGATAGACGGCACATTCCAGTGCAAACAAATTGGCCGCTGCCGTCGCGATCTTGCGTTGCACCAGCGGAAATTCGGCAATCGGCTTCCCCGCCTGCTTACGGAAGTTTGCGCGTTCAACTAGGCGTTGCAACAGAACTTTACCGGCCCCCAACATCGAAGCGCTGTAACTCAGGTGTTCGTTTTGTCTGACGTCGGCCAGAATCGTATTCCCCTGTCCAATTTTTCCCAACGTATCGTCCGCAGAAACCTTTACCGCGTCGAAATGCAAATCGCCCACGGTGACGCCGCGATTGCCAAGTTTTTCACCTGGTGAATCCTCGACGGTCAGCCCATTGGCAGTGGGCATCACCAAAAAAGCTGTCGTGGCATCGTCCGCCACAGCGCTGTCGGGGGTGGCTGCCAGTACGATCAGCAGGTCCGCGACAGGAGCGTTGCTGACCCAACGTTTTTCGCCATCAATTTTGAATCCATCCTCCGTAGCCTTGGCGGTGGTCCGCAGCCGATCGGGACAGACTCCTCCCAACGGTTCGGTTACCGCCAACGCCACCGATGTCTCGCCGGCGATTAGTTTGGGCAGCCACTGATTCTTTTGTTCGTCGCTTCCATAAGCGGCCAGTACACCAATGGCAGAATTGTTCATCTGGTTGACCGCAGCGGCGGTCGAGCCACAGTGACCACCGAGGGTTTCCATCACGCGGCAGAAATTGAAATAACAGACGCCGGCCCCGCCGCAGTTCTGATCCAGCGTCATCCCCAGCACCGACAGGTCTCCCAGGGCGCGAATGATGTCCGGGGCCAACAGGCGTTCTTTATCGATCAGGTTGGGAAACACGAACTGGCGGCAAAATTCACTGATGCTGGCCACCGTGGCAGCCCCCTCGTCACGTTCGGATTCAGCCTGTTCGTAGTATGGCAAGACTGACTGTTCGTTGAATTTTCCAAAAAACAGGCCTTGGACAAAACCGGAGCGTTTTTCGCTTGCCGCAGAATGCTGATTGAGCTGATCCATTTCCGGGGTCGCCTGAGTTAATTCGATGGAAAGTCACCCTTTTTAAAATAAGCCATTGCAGTGCAGGACGCAACTGACGGGGAGCATTTCAGGCAATGACAGAAAACGGAACCGGAGGTAGACTGGACGGGAGGTTCGAGTGGTTTTGTTAAACCATCCCTCATTTCGCTATCACCGACTTCCCCCAGAACTCTTATGTCAGAGAAAACGTTTGTCACTTGGCACGACCAAACCGTCACTCGCCCGCGCGGTGCTGTTGTCTGGTTCACCGGACTTAGTGGTAGTGGAAAATCAACGGTTGCCAACTGCGTCGATGCGAAACTTCATGAGATTGGTGCGGGAAGTTTTGTGCTTGATGGCGACAATATTCGCCACGGACTGAACGCCAGCCGCGAAATTCTCTCTCCCGTTTTTGGTGAGGATTTTGCCAACCGCTTCGGGTTGGGGTTTGCACCGGAGGACCGGACCGAAAACATCCGTCGTATCGGATGTGTGGCCGAAATTTTCTGCAGCGCTGGAATGCTGGCGCTGACCGCCTTTGTTAGTCCGTACCGTCAGGACCGCGATCTGGTTCGACAGACGGTCAATGGTTCGGGCGCAACCGGATCAGATGCGAGCGCTGGTACTATGCCAATGTCGGACTTTATTGAGGTATTTGTCGATACGCCGATCGAGATCTGCGAACAGCGTGATCCGAAAGGACTGTACAAGAAAGCCCGCGCCGGCGAAATCAAAGGTTTCACAGGGATCGATGCACCTTACGAGGCCCCCGAAACCCCGGAGCTGCGTCTGCAAGGTGAACTACCGGTGGAAACGCTGGCCGATCAGGTGGTGGCGTATTTGAAAAGCACTGGGAAGTGCTAACGCCCGCTACGTCAGTGTGCTGAAAGTGGAAACTCCCGGCGGGGGTTTTGTTTTCACCTTGTACACCCGCCGAAGGTGGGATAGGCTTCTCGCCTGCGAATCGATCGATGCGGGCCTCAAGGCCTGTTACATTCCCCTTCCTGAACTCCGTTTTCATGTTTTTGACACTGCCAATTTACTGTGCGATTATCGCAGTGGCGTCGGCAATGGGCGGGTTTATCTCAACGCTGATCAAGCTGACCCATCGCAAAATCCAGCTAACGATCAGTTTCGTTTCGGGAGTGATGTTGGGCGTGGCGTTGCTGCATTTGCTGCCCCATTCGATTCAGAAACTGGGCAGCAGCGATATGGCCCTGGCGGTGTGTCTGGTCGGGCTGCTGTTTATGTTCTTTTTGATCCGCATGTTTCACTTTCACCAGCACGACCTTGCGGTCGACACGCAGCATGATCACAAACAAAAAGAGTTATGCGACGACGCACACGATCATCATCACGTTCACTGTGATCAACATAGCGGCGATGTGGATCTGTCATGGGCTGGGCTTTGTTTGGGCTTGGCCATCCACACGATCATCGATGGTATCGCACTCGCGGCCGCAGTAACCGGATCCAGCGTCGCTTCTTTGGCGGGGGTGGGTGTGTTTCTGGCGATTGTGTTGCACAAACCGTTGGATGCACTTTCGATCACCTCGTTGATGGCGGCCAAGGGCTGGAACCTGAACCAGCAACTGGTAGTGAACCTTGTCTTTGCGACGATGTGTCCGCTGGGGGCGATTTTGTTCGCCTTCGGAGTGGGCAGCATGGCTGAAGGCAGTGAGATGGTTCTGGGGGTCGCACTGGCGTTTTCTGCCGGTGTGTTTTTGTGTATCTCGCTTGGCGATCTGCTGCCGGAAGTGCATTTTCACTCGCACGACCGGTTGCTGTTGTCGATGATGCTGCTGCTGGGTGTTTTGCTGGCGTTGGGAATCGAATTCCTGCCGGGACATCACCACGCCCCATGAGCTGCCGGACTGATGGTTTCCCATCAAGTCCGCCATTGGAGCGCTTACGGGACAGTGGAAAGGCCTTCGTTGAACACTGGCGCGTCTGATTACCATTGCCGGCATTGGAGAGACACTGGTAGCACGGCAAGGCAATCTCAAGCGTGAATTTGGCCTGCTGAAGATGAGCGGACGGGGCTACAATGTTGGTTTGATTTTTTGTTGACATTTATCACCAAAGATTTCCATGCCCTTCAAACTCCTCGTTTTCGTCTGCACGATTGCCAGTTGGGTTTTAGTCGAACCTGTTGCACTGGCGCAATACGGACAGGTGAAACCCTGCCCCGAGGCGCTCAAACCGGGTTTTGATTCGATCACCCGGGGCCAGTCGCGCGCGTGGCTGTCAAAGTTAGCGGGGCCCGAGTTTGCCGGTCGAGGTACCGGCCAACCGGGGTACCTCAAGGCCGCCCGTTTTGTCGCCGATAACCTAGCCGAGATGGGGTTCCAGCCCGTTGCCCAACCTCAATTCCGTCCGGCAAACAATAGCCGCGTTTTGGCTGATGCGCAGTCCTTCCTGCACTACTTGCCACTGCAACAGCGGTCTGCGATCGTGGAGCACTGTAGCATCACGGCACCAGGCAAACTGACGATCCCGGCAAAAGACAACATCGGGTTCGACAGTTACTCCAACAGCGCCCGAGTCGATGGGCGGTTGATCGCGGTCAATTGCCCGCGTGGCAAGTTTCGGTTTCCGCAAGGCACTGATTTGCGCGGTAGCATCGTATTTTATCAGTGCGACGAAGATGATTTTAAATATGCCCAACGCAAGATGGAGCAGTACCGGGCGCTGGCTGCATTTCGAATCATTGACCATGCTCCGGTTTCCATCGGCCAAATTCTGACCGACCGTTCCCGCAAAGATCCGGTAAAGGGCTCTATTCTCAAACCTGCCGCTGAAGCCATGCTGAAACGGCTGGGATTTGTCTTGCCCGCCAGAATCGACCAAGCAAAATTTGCGGGCGTTATCTACACCAATACCAATGTCACCATCAGCAACCCGACCCGTCTGCTACAGGTCTCTGTACCCAATGTCGTCGCGTTCTTCCCCGGCAAGGATCAGTCCCTACAGCACGAGTTTGTCGTTCTGGGAGCCCACTTGGATCACTTGGGCGTTGGCAGTGGCACAACATTCTACGGAGCTGACGACAATGGATCGGGATCAACGGCTGTTTTGAACATCGCCAAAGCACTCGCCACCAACCCGGTGAAACCTGATCGCAGCGTGCTGTTGACGTGGTTTGCGGCGGAAGAACACGGCCTGTTGGGGTCTGAGTACTACTGCAATCATCCTCTGCTCTCGCATGCCAACATGGCCTGCATGTTGAATATTGACATGGTTGGCCGCAATGAATCATCGCGCAAAGAAACGGCGGCTGAAAACGAAGGCGCGATTCACTTGGTCGGCAGCCAAAAAGGCGGCAATGCGTTACATACCGCCATCATCAAGGCAAACGAACACATTGGATTTCGGTTTGAATACGACGAAGAATCCGTATTCAAACGCAGTGACCAGTACAACTTTTTTCGGCACGGCGTCGAGGTTGCATTTCTGTTTGGCGGATTTCATCCCGACTACCATGAAGACTCGGACTCCATCGACAAAATCAATTTTAAAAAAATTGTCTCGGCGTCCCGGTTGTACTATCTGGCAACCTTTGAAGCGGCGGCCCACGGGCGGTTTCCTGCCGTGATGGCCGACCCCTTTCCCAACTAACCGTGTTACCGCGTCGCTTCTATCGGACATCGTTCAACACATCACTTCAATCGCAAGATTTTCAAATCACTTTCATGGCTGTACTTTTACAAATCAGAAATGCTCACAAGAGCTACGGAGATCAAATCCTGCTTGATGGTGCCGAGGCGACCATCACGGATGACAAAAAGGTTGGTTTTATTGGTCGCAATGGGGCGGGCAAATCGACGTTGCTACGGGTCCTGCTGGGCGACGAAGAACTGGATCTGGGGGAGGTCATTCGCCATCCGCGATTGAAGATCGGCTACCTCCGCCAGCATGACCCGTTCCAACCCGGCGAATCGGCGATGGACTTTTTGATGCGCGACAGCGATCAGCCCGACTGGAAGTGCGGCGAAGTCGCGGGGCAGTTTGAAATCAAAGGGGACTTTTTACACGGACCGGTCGCGGCATTGTCAGGCGGTTGGCAGACACGCGTGAAACTGTCCGGGCTGTTGCTGAACGAACCTAATTTGTTGCTGTTGGATGAACCGACCAACTTTCTGGATTTGCGTACTCAACTGCTGTTGGAGAACTTCCTTCGTTCATTTCGTAGTGCATGTCTGATTGTGTCTCACGACCGCGCGTTTCTGTCGGCTACGTGCAGCGAAACGCTGGATCTGACCCGGGGAAAGCTGACCATGTATCCCGGCAAGATCGGCCCGTTTCTGGAGTATCAGGAGCAACGCAAGGAACACGACATGCGCGCCAACGCGGCAGTCGTCGCCAAACAGAAGCAACTGGAACGTTTCATCAACAAGAATCGGGCTAACGCCAATACCGCCAGCCAGGCACGATCAAAAAAGAAGCAGCTGGAACGGCTTCAGACAACAGAAATTGCGTCGAACGAACCAACCGCTGTGATCATCGCGCCGGCGGTCGAACCTCGCCAAGGGGCGGCCGCGCGGTGCGTCGATCTGGCGATTGGGTATCCGGATCTGGTGGTGGCAAAAGGCATCAATCTGGAAATCGAACATGGAGAACGTACCGCCATCGTTGGCGACAACGGGCAGGGCAAGACAACTCTGTTGCGTACGCTGGTGGGATCGCTGGACGAAAAAGCAGGCCATGTGCGATGGGGGCACCATTGCAAGATTGGTGTTTACGCCCAACACGTCTATACGACACTGGATGAAAACGACACCGTCTTGGAATACCTCGAATACAAAGCCATTCCCGGCACTACCAATCAGCAAATCCTTGCCGTGGCGGGATCGCTGCTGTTTCGCGATGCACACATTCACAAAAAGATCAAAGTGCTCTCGGGCGGTGAACGCGCGCGACTGTGCATGGCAGGAATTTTACTTGGTGACTATAACATTCTGGTGCTGGATGAACCCGGTAACCACTTGGATGTCGAAACTGTCGAGGCGCTCGCTGAAGCCCTGTTAAAATTCAAAGGCACAGTTATCTTCACCAGCCACGATCGTCATTTTATGAAACGTATCGCCAGCGCAGTGATCGAAGTGCGCGATGGATGTGCCAAAAACTACATCGGCAACTACGATGCCTATCTCTATTCGGTCAGTCACGAGATCGATGAGGGCTATCGCAGCCGCAACTCGGACAGCGTTGCTAAATCGCGCCGTGACGGGGAGAAAAGCAGTGGCAAGGCGATAAAATCCGGCAACAGTCCCGACGCCCGGCCCGATCGAAAAGTTCAAAAACAGATCAAGGCCGCCGAAAGAAAGATCAAACGCCTGGAAGAAGAGAAAAAGGTGTACAACGAACAGATGCTTGCCTGCCACGATCCCGCAGAAGCGATGGAGCTGCATAAAAAAATCGAAGCCATTTCTGCGGAAATTACAGCCTCGGAAGATCTGTGGCTGGAATTGACCGAAGATTAGGATACTGTCGGTCTTTCCGTCGGTTAGGTGTTACAAATCCTTTCGGTCGGCGCACCAATCGTGGCACTGTCTCCACTCCGACACTGCCTATACACCGGATACGATCCTCACAACAACACAATCCTCTGCCACCCAATACCGATGGACACTCAATTTATTCTGAATCTGATCAGCCGCTGGTTGCACGTGATCCCCGCCATTTTGATGGTGGGCGGCACCCTGTTCCTGCGACTGACCTTGGTTACGGCCAGCGCTGAAGGCTCCATTGACGCCCCGGTACGGGAGGCAATTCGCAAGAGCTGGGTTAAATGGATCGGGATCTGCACTTTGCTTCTCCTTGTATCGGGACTTTATAATGCAGGCGTAAAAGCAATGACGCTGCACCTGTCCGCGGCATATAACTGCCTCCTATTGGTCAAAATATTACTGGCCCTAGGAGTATTCTGGCTCACTGCGCGGCTCTCTGGCAGAAGTGAAAAAGCGGTTCAGATGCGTCTGCATGAGAAGCACTGGACCAACATTTTGTGCGTGATGATGTTGGCAATTGTGATGATCGCTGGCTGGATGAAAACAGCATCAGGAGGATTCGCTCTGAAAGACCAACCGGACGCCGAGCGTCCTCCGATCAAATTGGTCGAGGAAAAATAATCCATTGGTCCAATGGTCCTCGCGACAAATGGCACCTTCCAACCAAGAAAATTTGCGATGGTCACTATTAAAACCTTATCCAGATACTTCGCTGCGACCTGTGTTCTATCCGGGATCGTTATTTCTGTCGCGTTGGCCGACCAGCCGGATAAAATGGAACGCCCCAATATTGTTTTGATCATGGCCGACGACCTTGGCTTGGGTGATGTCAGTCATCACGTCCGGACCCGGCAAAACAAAGAACCCGTTTTCGAAACGCCTGCAATCGACGCATTGGCCAGAGAAAGTCTCTGGTTCACAGACGGCCACTCGGCAACCGCCCTGTGTTCGCCCACGCGCTATTGCGTGATGAGCGGAAACAATAATTATCGATCCAATGCCGCCTGGGGTGTGTGGGGAACATTTCGGGAAACAGCGTTTGTAAAAGGAGAAGTGACCTTGGGCACTGTAGTTAAAGATGCGGGCTATACAACGGGTTTCATTGGCAAATGGCACTTGGGCGGTGACTTTCGCGACTTAAAAACCGGTGGCATTTATCGTTCAAACGAACGCGGCCGGGATGTTTCTGCGGAATTGGACCTGTCGAAGTGCATCGGCAACGGGCCCGGCGACTGGGGATTCGATTATGACTTCACATTGCCGTGCGGGATTCAGGGCCCCGTCTACACTGCCTATGAAAACGACAACTGGTACCCCATGCGTAGTGATTCTAGGATCGTATTTCTAAACCAGGCCAATGCGATCCACCCCAAAGATCTGACATCCAAAGGGGAAGGAATGGGTGATTCGGCGTGGGACGCACGCAAAATTGGCAAGTTGATTTCGGCCAAGGCCGTCGATTTCATTGACCAAAACGCAAAAAAGGACATGCCATTTTTTCTTTATTACTGCTCGCCCATGTGCCACGTGCCGCACTGCCCACCGGATGAATTCGACGGCAAGAAAATCAAGGGTTCAACACCCTCGCAACACTTGGACATGATTGTCGATCTGGATCAACAGGTCCGGCGAATCGTGAACGCATTGAAAGCCAATGGCCAATACGAAAACACGCTGATTGTTTTCACCTCCGACAACGGTGGCCTACAGGTCAACAAGAACACCAAAGCATCCGGTCACGACGTTGCCGGTGGTTTTGCTGGCAGTAAAAACTCACCACTGGAAGGCGGCCATCGAACGCCTTTCTTTGCCGTCTGGAAAAATCACATCCTGCCGGGGGTGACGAACGAACCGGCACTCAACCAGGACATGGTCGCCACTTTTGCCGCACTCGTCGGGACCCAGATTCCCGAAGATCAGGCTCAGGACTCCAATAACCTGCTGCCGTTACTGACAGGCAAGGGGGAATTCCGGCAGCGTAATTTTATCGTGCAACAGGCAGGTTCCAGAAAAGAAGTCCTCTATCGCAGTTGGCCTTGGAAATTAATTATGCAGAGCGATCACAAGTTGTCAAAATTTGAGCCGATCGCACTTTATAACCTACAGGACAATCCGCAAGAGAAACGCAAAGGTGACTTGCTGGACGACGCCAGCCAACAGGAACGCATCAAGGCCATGCAGCGCGAATACGTTGAGATTTTTCGATCGCGCAGAAGAACGGTTCCCCGATAAGGCGATTGGCAGTTGATAGCTTATCGTTGGCGATGCTGCCAGCTTCGCTCTGACGCTGGCAGCGTCGCCAACGGATGGTAAATTTCTAACTGCCAGTCGCCTAAACGGCTCCTCAGGAAACATTTCGACAAACTGGAGATGGGGTCAACAAATGTATCGCTCATCGAGGCCCCCTAGGAGTTGGAGCAAAGACGAATTACCGATCAGTAGCCAAGGCTCTTTTCGATTTCGCGCGCTTTGGGGTCAATACCTGCGGAGGTTCCGAACCCGGCCTTCCAAAAACGACCCCACTGTTGGCGTAAGGTCGCGGGTTCTTCCCCGGTGGAGTGTGGCCTGTTGGTTCCTGTATTGGAGTTGAAAGAAGTGTGGCGACTGCCGGAGCCATTTTGAGGAAAAAGTGGTTTTGACCAGTTATTGGTGGCGCAACCAATCGCCCCAACCAGCAACCCAAAACAACACGCCAGAACGAAGAACCTTAAACACTGTTGCTCAGAACTTGCCATTGTCCAAACCTCTCTCAAGTATGCATCTGCGCTCACCCTGCCGTATCACTCGGGCGACCGCGGGAGAGTGACAGAATTCGGTCGCGCTGTCCAGAGAGAGTTATCTGTTGAGATGTAACTGATGCATCCGGTGTGGTAGCAGGGGAATCAGCAATTGTGCAAGCTTTTTTGAATCGCCTCAACGCCCGGAGAATTAACCAATTTCACGTGACCAATACGAGTCGGCAAGATAAACTTTAAAACTCCACCGACTACTTTTTTGTCGCGCATCATTGCTTCCAGCATGGCTGCATGCTGTTCTTCGGGGCATCGGGTTGGCAGACCAATTGCTTCAAATATTGCAGACTGACGGTCACAAAACTCATTTCCAACCATTTCCAAGTCTCTGGCCAGTCTGGCGGCACACACCATCCCGATCGAAATTGCCTCGCCATGCAGATACTCCCCGTACCCAAATACTGACTCGATCGCATGCCCGTAAGTATGCCCGTAGTTCAAAATCGCTCGTCGACCGGTTGATTCCGTTTCGTCTTCCTGAACAATGGCGGCTTTACATTGGCAACACCAGGAGATAATTTTTGCCAGCAAATCAAGGTCGCGGGATTTAATGGCATCAACATTGGCCTCGATATACTCAAACAAGTCGATATCCATGATCAGACCGTACTTGATTACCTCGGCCATGCCGGCGATGAAGTTTGCCTCGTCCAGCGTATGAAGCACTGCGGGGTCAATCAGCACCTGTTTGGGTTGCCAGAATGCTCCAACCATGTTCTTGGAATTTGGCAGGTTAATTCCGACCTTACCGCCAACACTGCTATCCACCTGTGCCAGCAAACTGGTGGGAATCTGCATGAAGCTCAGCCCACGTGCGTAGGAAGCGGCCACGAAACCCGCCAGGTCACCAACGACACCGCCCCCAAGTGCGATGATGATCGAGTGCCTGTCTGTATGGAAATCGTCGATCTGTTGCCACAGTCCGTCGCAAACGGAGACACATTTTGATTTCTCGCCTGCCTCTACCGTGATGCTGTCTACGCGTGCTGCAACGGGCTCCAACTCTGCAATCAACTTCTCAAGGTAGATTGGACCGACGTTGGTATCGGTCACAACGACAACGTGTCGCTGCGAAAGCAGCTTTGTTGCAACAGCAGCAATCTGACTTAGCCCGCCCGCCCTGATATTAATAGGATAGGTCCGGTGTCCAAGGCTCACATGGAGATCATGTTTTGCGGTTGCCTGTTTCAATTCTCTGCTGCTTGGTTAGTGAAGGTGAAGTGTATTTGAGGGGGGGCGCCAAGCGCGGCCTCACCGTTGAGTCCAACTTCAAACCCAACTTCTTGTGGATGGATATCTTACCTAATCAGCTACGATCTGATAGTTCAAAGCAAGTGGACACATGGTTCTTGTCCCCGAAAGCCAATCGCGACTATCCAAACCAATAAAAACCCCGGAAAAACCGGATGATTTGTTGGAACCCGAGCTGACTGGCGACCGCAGGTATGCCATGCGTAAAATAAAACCGGAACAATTGAGATAGCACCAATAGAAAACAGCATATAGTGGCTCTCAATCTGCGAAATAGGTTTTTGGTTGCCAAATTACGCCATCTACTTTATGCTAAAATTGTACAGGAAAAACATATCGTTTTTTTAGCCCGCGCTTCCCTACAACCGGTTTAGGCTTGCGTCTCAAATCGAAGAGAGGGCTTGACGGTAATTTCAGTCACCACCAAACGGAATTTTTCCAATTTTTTTTGCACCCTTCACGCGGCGCGGGGTGTCGAGCCGAAACCATAAACGGTTACATGGCGTGCCGTTAAAAAAACCGTTCTTTTTCATCAGCGCTGAACGATGTACCGACAATGAGGACTGGTAATCAGATTAAAATATTGTCTCGCGAACTTGAGTGTCTTTTCAGTTCCCCTGCGCATGATTCACCCGCTATCTCCTTATTTGGATGATTAAACTATGTATCGAAGTAAAACTAAATATGGCTTCACTCTTGTAGAATTGTTGGTGGTTATCGCCATCATCGGAATCTTGATCGGCATGCTGCTGCCAGCGGTACAAAAAGTACGCGAAGCCGCTCGACGGACGGAATGCCTGAACAATCTCAAGCAGCTTGGTCTGGCCGCGATGAACTTCGAATCAGCCCGAATGAAATTCCCCAACTGCGGCGGCAACTTTGATGTCAATGCGCTGGATCCATTTGGAGACGCAGAAGCCTTCGACGGTGTGCAGACGGGAAGCTGGGTCTTTCAAACTATGCCCTTTTTTGATCAAGCACCGGCTTACAACAAACGCAACTCGATTGGCTATTTCGGAGTCCCCGGACGCCCGGAGGGGTTGATGAGTTTTAACTATCCGATGATGGCATGCCCTTCGCGTGGCCAACGCATTTGGTCCGGTCCCAATCCGGGGGCGCTGGGTGGACAGCTGAATACGTTTGCCTGCGACTACGCCAACGTTGCTGCCCCGACGTTTTACATCATCGACAACGGATTGCTGGGAGGGGCTATTCCCGCAACCTACGGTGGAGTCACTTATGCGGAGGAGGTCGCGGTTGACCCCAACCTCACCGGCCAAGATGCCGTAGGCGAGCAAAACGACTACTGGGTTGGCGCGGTTACCAAAGGTTTTTCCGTGAATAGTGAGGGGTTCGTCACCAAGTATCCACGAATCGGTTTTGCAGCAATCTCCGATGGATCATCCAACACTATCCTCTACGCGGAAAAAGCCGCCTACATTAAAAACTACTCGGCCGATGTTGACGGCGACTGGCTGACCAACGGGTTGGGCGAATCTTTCGGGCAACTTGGTGTAGGAAATTTCGCGACCCACCGCTCCGTCTCGCGCCCAATCGCCGACGGCAATGAAACGGCTCACGAGGTGCCCGGCAGCGAACCGCCAATTCTGCGAGCCCAGCAACGTCTTGGATCTGCTCACCCCGGCACTTTTAATGCAGTCCTGACTGACGGATCGGTTCACGGGATTTCAATCGATGCGACATTAAGCGCCTTGTGGTATCTGGTTGATCGGCGCGATGGCGAAATTGTCAACGTCAAAGATCTGTAAACCTGCGTATCATCTGAGTCACCAATCAAAAACGCCAGCGGTTTTCCGCTGGCGTTTTTAATCAAGTGTCAGGATTCGGTTTTTCTCAGAGCCGTGTAGCACTGCACACGTGTTACGCGGCGTCGATGGCGCGTTTCATGGCGGTGCCAAGATCTCCCGGGCTTTGTGCTACTTCAATACCGGCAGCTTCCAAGGCCGTCATCTTTTCAGCCGCGGTCCCCTTGCCACCGCTGATAATCGCCCCCGCATGGCCCATGCGTTTGCCCGGAGGGGCCGTCTTGCCAGCAATAAAGGCCGCCACGGGTTTGGTAATGTTTTCCTTGACATAGGCCGCTGCTTCTTCTTCTGCAGTGCCACCGATCTCCCCGATCATCATGATCGCTTCGGTTTCATCGTCGTCCTGAAACATTTGCAGAACATCAATGAAAGAGGTTCCCACAATCGGGTCACCGCCAAGCCCCACGCAGGTCGTTTGACCAAGACCGAGACTGGACGTTTGCCAGACCGCTTCATACGTCAACGTGCCGGAACGGCTCATAATACCGACCTTTCCCTTCTGGTGAATGTAGCCTGGCATGATGCCAATCTTGCATTCCTCAGCGGTGATCACGCCTGGACAGTTGGGGCCAACCAGCACAACCCCGGCCTCTTTGGCCGCACGGTAGACGCGCACCATATCCAACACCGGAATCCCCTCGGTTACAGCGATGATGACAGGAATCCTAGCTGCAATTGATTCCAAAATCGCGTCCGCCGCAAAAGGTGGCGGTACGAAAATCATCGTCGCGTCAGCACCAGTCTGCGCAACGGCCTCATTGACGGTATCAAAAACCGGCAGTCCCTGAACGGTCTGGCCGCCCTTGCCCGGCGTGACTCCGCCCACCATTTTAGTGCCGTATTCCAGACAGCCCTTGGTGTGAAACTCTCCAACACTGCCAGTGATTCCCTGACAGATGACTTTTGTATCCCTGTTGATCAGGATGCTCATCGTATATTTTCCGTTATTGTGCGAATTGGGTTTGTTTGTATTGGGATGTGACCGACCAGTGACCGGGGAGCCTACGCCAGGGTGGCGACGACCTTTTCCGCTGCATCGGTCAGGTCGGTGGCAGTAATCAGGCTGACATCGGAATCTTCGAGAATCCGACGGCCCTCTTCCACTTCGGTGCCTTCCAGGCGGACCACCAAGGGCACTTCGAAACCAACCGTTTTGGCGGCAGCCACCACCGCTTCGGCGATTGTGGAACACTTCATGATGCCACCAAAAATATTCACCAATACGGCTTTGACATTTTTGTCTGAAAGAATGATGCGAAACGCCTCGGTGACCTGTTCAGTGTTGGCACCACCGCCCACGTCAAGAAAGTTTGCCGGCTGGCCACCGTGCAGTTTGATAATGTCCATCGTGCTCATCGCCAGCCCAGCACCATTGACCAGGCAGCCAATGTTGCCTTCTAGTTTCACATAGCTCAAACCGGCATCAGCAGCCCGAACTTCCGATTCTTCCTCTTCGCTCAGATCGCGCATCTCGAGAATGTCTTTGTGGCGGTAGAGTGCGTTTGAATCAAAATTGATTTTGGAATCCAGTGCAACCAGCTGGCCATCCTTCGTCACCACCAGCGGATTGATCTCCAACAAACTACAGTCGGTATCGAGATACATCCGGCATAGTTTTTTGAAAAACTTGTCAGCGGCAAAAACGGATTTTCCCGTGATGCCCAACTGCTTGCACAGCGTGCGGACCTGGTAACTTTCGATTCCCTGAGCCGGATCGAAACGTTCCTTGAAAATTTTCTCGGGAGTTTCGTGAGCGACTTTTTCGATTTCGACGCCACCTTCCTGCGAACACATCAGGACGGGCAACTTGCATTCACGATCCAGCACGATTCCCAAATACAACTCGCGATCAATATCACAACCGGCTTCGACAATGACCTGGTTGACCTGTTTGCCCTCCGGGCCCGTCTGGATCGTAACCAGATGATTGCCGATCATGTGCACGGCCGCCGCTCTGGCTTCTTCGGCAGATTTTACCAGTTGCACACCGCGTTGGTCAGCATTTTCGATAAATGTGCCTTTGCCGCGCCCGCCTGCATGGATCTGGGCTTTGACGACCGCAATGCTGCCGCCAAGTTCCTCGTATGCCTTGGCGGCTTCGTCCCCGGTCCTAGCGACGCGGTTCTCCAGAACATTGACTCCGAAGCGGCTGAACAGCTGCTTTCCCTGGTATTCGTGAATCTTCATGGGGCTCTACTTTGACGGTTCTGCGCGAGTAACGGCGGTTAACGAAAACGTCAAAGTATAACGGCGATGCCGAAGCGGCCTCAAGGTGCCATTGGGTGCCTCAGTCAAGAAGACGGGAAGAAGCACTCTCTATCGAGAGAAGTAGCCGCGTAACGAGGCCTTGCTGGAGAAGTCGGCAAACATCGCCTCCAGTAAATCCAGTTCCCCATCGAGCCAGTCGGAAAGCTCTTCTTGGCTACGGAAATGCCGCTGGGGCGTCTCGCGGAAGTGAGGCCTGGGGACTGCTGCCCCAGAGGTTGATCCGTTTTCTTCAGATGGTCGATTCGTTTTGAACATTGAGACCTCGCTTATGGCTATCGCTGAAGGTGCGATTCTGACAGGATATTGACTCCGTCTAACTATCAGACGCAAATATGATGCCGAAAGTTTCCTCAAATCCGGAGTTGTGACTGCATTTTGGCGAAAAAACTGCCTGCTAACCGCTTTTTAAGGGCTTTTTCCTTCCGCAGGGTGATCGACGCTTTTTCGGGGCACTGCCTAAAACGGCCTTCGTTGCAAAAAAGAGACGCGGGAGTGTTGTCAGGTTCACTCAAAACTGTCGCATCTTCGAAACATCTTCCCCTGACTTCATTTGCCCTAAATAAAAACGGCTTCCTATATGAACCCGCCTAATGACGCATCGTGGCTGAATCCGCCTGAATTGGTTGCCGACATCATCAGCGCTCCGCGCGAGCCCTCCGTCTTGCTTAGCCCCGATGGGAGAAAAATGCTACTGGTCGATTCCGCCCCGATGCCGGATATCACGGACATTGCCCGTCCGATGCTCAGGCTGGCTGGGCTAAGAATTGATCCGAAAAGCCAATCGAAATTCCGTACGCACTTCCGCAGTGCGATTTCCTTTCGCGCTGTCGAAGATTTTTCCGGCGATCCACAAGACAATCCACCACTTCAGACTGTATGCATCGCACATCCCGATCTTGTTTTTTCAAACAACGAGTATTCCGACCGAAAAATTGGAGCCGTCCGGTGGTCGCATGACAGCCATCACTTTGCCTTTTTGGTGATGCACGATCAGGGGGCGGCGCTGTTTGTTGCGTCGGTGTCATCGGCGAACGCCGTGCTGATACACCCGCGCGTTTGCGATGTGCTGGTCGGTTTTGAATGGCTGCCGGACGGGAAAAGTCTTGTCTTGGCGGTGCGTCCGGAAACCCAACCTCAATCTCCACAAGAAAGCCCGACGCTACCGGGGCCCAGAATCGAACAGACTGACGGCGACACCTCGCCAACCCGCACCTACCAGGATTTGCTGAAAAACCCACAAGATGAAGAACAATTTGCCAACATTGTGACCAATGAAATCGTGATTGCCAGCGTTGATGGTCAGATTCTGCATCGCCTACCACCGGCCATGTACTCCAGTGCTTCACCATCCCCCGATGGCAAACACTTGTTGATCACAACGCTAAATCGCCCATTTTCATATCTCCAAACGTGGCATAGCTTCGCCATGTCGGTCGCTGTTACAGACCTTGACGGCAATACGTTGTTCGAGGTCGCGGAAATACCAATCGCCCAAAACATTCCCGTCGAAGGTGTGCGCACCGAACCACGACTGATTCACTGGATGTCGGCGCGGCCGGCAACAGTTTGCTACGCACTTGCACAGGACGGTGGTGATCCGAACGCGCCAGCCGATTTTCGCGACGAGGTTTTCATCACAGCCGCTCCGTTCCGAGATCCGGCTCGATCGCTAATGAAGGTTCAGCATCGTTTTTACGGGCTGACCTGTTTTGAGGACGGCTGGCGTGTGATTTCAACCGAATATGATCGCGATCGACGCTGGGTAACCACGCGGCTTTACGATCTTGAAAATTCGCCGGAAAAAAATACAGTCATGGTGGATCGCAGCATACGAGATCGCTACGGCGATCCGGGCCATCTGATTCAACGCCCCGACAAAACCGGGCACTATGTCGTGTTTGAACTGGCAGGTGGCCCCGGTCAAGGCACACAGGTTTTCCGGGCCGGGAGCGGCGCAACGCCCGGTGGTAACCGGCCGTTTCTCGATTCTCAAAACCTGTCCGACATGAGCACGCATCGACTTTGGCGGTGTGCCAAAGACTGCCTAGAGTCCGTGGTCTCGGTTCGCCTCTCAGACCGGACTGAACCCGACGAACAACGCGATAACAAGGTTGGTAACGACAACCGGTGTGAGCAGCTGACAGTACTCACATCACATCAGTCACCGACGGAGCCTCCGAACCTGCGTTTGCGAAAATTGACGCTGGCCCAAACCGGCAATCTTCCTGAAGCAACATCACCCTCCCAATTCAAAACGCTTACGAGTTTTAAGGATCCAACGCCGCAGATCCGCAGCATCAAAAAACGGCTGGTGACCTACCAACGCGCTGACGGCGTAAAACTGTCGGCCACACTCTATCTTCCTGCGAACCACCAACCAGGCCAGCGTTTACCACTGTTGGTGTGGGCCTATCCGCAGGAGTTCAACGATCCATCAACCGCAGGGCAAGTGGTGGGGAACCCGCAGCAATTCACTCGCATGGTCGGGATTTCACACCTGACGTTGGTCACGCAAGGCTACGCAGTGATGGATAATGCAACGATGCCGGTGGTGGGTGATCCGGAAGTGATGAACGACACGTTTATCGAACAGATCGTCGATTCCGCCCGGGCAGCCATCGATTTCGCGGTCGGCGAAGGTGTCGCGGATCGGAAGCGCGTGGCCGTCGGGGGGCACAGCTACGGAGCGTTTATGACCGCCAACCTGATGGCCCATTGTGATCTATTCCGTGCAGGCATTGCCCGCAGTGGTGCCTACAACCGAACACTTACGCCATTCGGGTTCCAGGCCGAACGGAGAAGCCTGTGGGAGGCGTCCGAAATTTACTTGAAAGTCAGCCCCTTCATGCACGCGCACAAAATCAAGCGTCCGTTGCTGATTATGCATGGCGAAAAAGATAACAATGCCGGCACCTTTCCTTTACAAAGCGAACGATTGTATCAGGCAATCAAGGGAAACGGCGGCACGGCACGGTTGGTCATCCTGCCGCATGAGTCGCATGGCTACGTGGCCCGACAAAGCGTATTGCACACCCAAGCGGAGATGATCGGCTGGCTGGACAAGTATTTAAAGGAATAGAATGTGACAGCATTCTTACCACGATGGGTAGTCGTAGTCCTTGTTGTCCGGGGAAAAGTCTTTGTCCGTCAGCCCGACGTTAGTCGTCAGGTCAGTGTAAAAGTACTTCTCTTTGAGTGTAGGCGGATCGCCTTCTTGTTCTGGCCAGAGAAAACCTTCGTAGCCCAGCAAGATATCGCGACGCTGGTCGATGTAGATTCTGGCGATGTGAAATTCAAATTCGGCCGTGCGGGTTTCATGAGTGATTTCAATCATCGTGCAAGTCCGGTTGCCGATCGACACATCGCGTGTCACCTTGACCGCGCAATCCGCATGCTGAAGATCGCGACGGCCGACCTCGCCCATTTTTTTAACCAAATTGACAAATCCAATTTCGTAAATTGGGTGCAAATTCCCCCGCATCGCAATCGAACCTGCGGGGTCAAGATATACCCGTTTTAAATTAAGCATTCCCGTCGTGTGCCCGATCAGTTTGTCTTCGTTTTGTCCCTCAACCCAAATCGCTTCCTGACCTGCAATCGAGGCCGGCGACAGCATCTTCAAATAAACGCCAAACGGCTTTTCTTTACCGGGCAAAGCTGATCCAGCCTCCACGGTGCGCGGGTGGCGAATTTTGCAGAAGATCCGCTTTTCCGGTTGAAGCACGCCGTCGATCGTTACCTGTGAGATAATCGTCGCAGTGTAATCCAGGACAGTGCGATTCATCCGCCGCAACCCCTCATCAGCCAGCTTGAGCACAGGGTCCAGAGGATGGTTGGCCGCTTCGATGGCCGCTTCGTCTACCATGTTGGCCAACCGACCGGTCAGGTCATCGATCGGGCGTGCGTCGCTGCTATTCGGCTGCGTACCGGTTCCGGAAGAAGCCGCCCCCCGGGACACACCGATCTCCAGTGCTTCAAATTGCGAAGGCGTATCATCATGAGGGTTAATGATCTGAACGGCCACTAGGATTCCGGCCCCCAAGAAAGTGCAAATCATCAAATAATTCCACATCCGCCACTTCCGGCGGACAGGTGGTTTTTCTGGAGCGGCCTTGGTATCAGGACTGGAATCAGGGGATGCGATCGACGAAAGGTCGGGAGTTTGTTTCGACACAAATATTGACTGGTTGAAGATTGCGATGTTTTGAACAGGTATTCCAGTATGCTTGGAGTCCATCTCCGAAATCAGGAAACAAGTCCACCGCAGATACCGGCCTGTTTTTCCGCAGTATACTTCATTGTTTCCATTCAACGACACTGGAAAATCGGTTCAGCAACAAACCGCTTGGACCGCCAGCAAGCATGCTGGTAAAATAAAGCCGTCATTGAAGAATCGTGGAAGATTGGCGTTGACCCGAAAACACGTTCTGTTTTAGGTTAGAGTGCTGTGTCATGGAGGACACCAAATACAAGGCCTTCCTGAGCAGCACATTCCATTTGCAAAAATGAATTTTGCCGGCATGTGAACCTGACTAGGAATCGTGGGGTGGCGGCACCGAACCAATTGATGGTTCACCCGCCACCGGAGCCAACGACGCTGTTGATTCAGTCGTTATGCTCGCTTCTTTTGCTGTTCTCCTGACAACCCCAAGCGTAACGGTAAGTGTCTTTGCCACCAGGCAATCGCTACCTTCGCCACGCCAATTTTGTCAATCACAGCAGGTCATCCCCAAGTGCTTCCAGACTTCGATTTAAAAGATCGGGTGAAACAGGCGACAAATATTGTCAGCCTGATCGGAGGCGATATGCAGTTGCGTCGGCAAGGCGGCAACTATGTTGGTTTGTGTCCGTGGCATGAGGACTCTCGCCCGTCCTTTCAGATCAACGAATCGCGGCAGAGTTGGGCGTGTTGGGTCTGTGCCGACCGTGGCGATGTATTTTCCTATGTGATGAAACGCGACAGCCTCGGGTTTCGCGAGGCACTCGAATTCTTGGCCAACGAAGCCGGCATTCAAATCACCAAATCCGGTCGAAAGATTCAGAAAGGATCGGCCCAGGACAAAAACACGTTGATCAGAGCGATGGAATGGGCTCAGGACAAGTATCACCAGTTCCTGCTCCAGTCCGACGCCGCCGCTCCCGTTCGCAGCTATCTTTCAGAGCGTGGAATCACCGACCAAACCATTGCCGAATTCCATATAGGATTTGCACCGCTGGCGTGGTCTTGGCTGATTGACCATGCCCAAAATACAGAATTCAACGGCAAAATTCTGGAAGCTTGCAATCTTGCCTTGGCCAGTTCACGTGGCGGTTGGTACGAACCTTTTCGCGGCCGCGTTCTGTTTCCGATTCACAACTTGCAGCAGCGGCCGATCGCTTTGGGGGGGCGCGTCGTTCCGGGAATCTACGGCTCTGACCCCGAACCCAAAGGCAAATACTATAACTCATCCGAAACACTGCTGTTCACCAAAAGCGACAACCTCTACGGTCTTAGTAAGGTCTATCGTGAGGTGCAGAAGACCCGTCGCCTGACGATCGTTGAAGGTTACACCGATGTCATCGCCGCCTACCAGGCTGGATTAAGAAATACCGTTGCTGTACTGGGGACGGCACTCAATGAACGCCACCTTAAACTGATCAAGCGTTTCGCCGACCAGGTCACACTGGTACTCGACGGAGACGAAGCGGGACAAAAACGCACCAATCAAATCCTGGACCTGTTCGTCGCCCAGGATATGGACTTGCGAATCCTCTCTCTGCCTGAGGGAGCTGATCCGTTTGACTATGTCAATGAACACGGTGCCGATGCCTTCCAAAGCCTGGTCGATGGTGCCCCGGACGCCTTGGCTCATAAAATCAATATCGAAACCAGCGGGATCGACTTGGTCAACGAGACCCATGCCGCCAATCAGGCTCTGGAGAACATTCTGAAAACAGTGGCTCAGGTTCCTGCCAGTACCATTGCTGCGTCGGCCGCCAAAAGCCTGCGTCAGGACCAGTTGCTGACACGTGTTGCCCGCCAGTTTCAAACGACGCGTGAGCAAGTCAAAGCGCGACTGAAGGAGCTGCGAAACTCGACCCGCCCGCGTCGTTTTCAACAACCGGACAGCACCAGCGACCTCCACCAACAGATCGATTTCAGCAAGTTGGACAATAAGGAAACCGAATTGCTGCAACTGGTTTTGACAACCCCGACGCTGGCAGACCTTGCCATCGAACGGGTCTCCCCCGAACAATTCGCCGCCGGGCCGCTAAAAGAAATCTTCGAGACCATCGGAGAGTTTTTCCATGACGGTCGGGAAGCGTCTTACGAAAGTGTGATGTTGCATGTGGACGATCCGGTCCTGAAAAATGTTGTCGAATACCTTCTGGAAGAAGCGACACAAAAACAGGCCGCCGCCAACGCCAACAATACCGGACTCGAACTGCCGGTTATGGCCCAACTGGATTCGGTGATTGAAGCCTTCAATCGCCAACAAATCCAGTCGGCTGAACAGGCAAGGATTTCCAAACTCCAACAACAGTCGCTGGAGGCCGACGAAGAGGCCATGGCACTGGAGGAGTTACTCAGACAGACCCGACAACGACAAGGTCTTATTGCGCCCACGGATGGGTAGCAGCCGAACTCGTTGAATATGATTGATCGACGAACCAACTAGCCCCCCGCGGTGTGGTTCTTTGTCATGATTAAAACGTCGATTTGCAAGATGGATCTTGCAGGAGGAACAGACGCGATGGATATTCAGATTAATGACCTCAACACTCTGATCGTCAAAGGTAAAGCTCAAGGGTTTTTGACCTACAACGAAATCTCTACCTTCCTTCCCGACGAAGCGGTTGGTGCCGAAAAACTCGACACCTTGGTCGCAGCCCTAGAAGGGTCCGGTATTGAACTGTGTGATGAACCACCCGTCGGTGCCAATGAACCGTCGCCAGACGAATTGCTCAAAGGTGAAGACGAGCCTGATATCGAAGAACTGAATGCGGCGGCCAAACTAACCAAATCCAGCGACGATCCAATCCGGATGTACCTGAGCCAGATGGCGGTGATTCCGTTGCTGACACGCGACGAAGAAATTGCGTTGGCCAAACGCATCGAGATTGCCCGCAAACAGTATCGTCGGGCTGTTCTGTCAAACGGATACGCGCTGTCGGCAACCGTCGAAACGCTACGCCGCGTCCACGAGGGTGAACTGCCATTTGATCGTACGATCAAGGTTTCGCTGACCGAAAACCTGACCAAAGAGCAGATTCTGGCTCGCATGCCACACAATTTTATCACGATTGACCATCTGCAAAAGCAAAACGAAAAAGACTTCCGAGTGCTCGTTTCCAAATCGGTCACCACCAAAGCGAAACAGGCGGCACGCGTACGGTTTTTGGCCCGCAGGAAAAAGCTGGTGACGCTGGTCGAGGAACTGAGTCTGCGTTCGCGGCGGGTCAGCCCGCTGATTAAACAAATGAAGGGAATCTCGTCCCGAATCGACCGTATCAAGAAACAGCTTGCTGGTCAGTCTGATTTCGAACTCTCCAGTAGCGAGGTCCGTCGTCTCAAAAGCGAGCTGGTTCGTTTGGTTCTTCAGGTTCAGGAAAGCCCGGAAAGCTTGGCGACGCGTGTGGCCGATTGCGAAAAACACTATCGGGCATTTGAAAATGCCAAACGACAATTGTCGGGGTGCAACCTGCGACTGGTTGTTTCGATCGCCAAAAAATACCGTAATCGGGGCATGAGCTTTCTGGACCTGATCCAGGAAGGCAACACTGGCCTGATGCGAGCAGTAGACAAATACGAATACCGGCGCGGTTTCAAGTTTTCTACTTACGCGACATGGTGGATTCGTCAGGCAATCACTCGGGCAATCGCCGACCAGGCTCGCACGATTCGCATCCCGGTGCACATGATCGATGTGCTCTCGCGGCTACGAAACATCCAGAAGGCGATGCTTCAGGAAACCCGCCGCACGCCAACCATGGAAGAGATCGCCAGCCGCGCGCAACTGCCGGTTGAAGAAGTTCGACGGGTCATGGACATTGGTCGTCACCCGGTTTCGCTGGACCGCCCGGTGGGTGAGGGCGATGATTGCAGTTTCGGTGAATTTATCGAGGATTCATCCAACGACAATCCGGTACGATTGGCGACCAACGGTATCCTGCGCGATAAAATCGAAGGTTTACTCAAGACTCTGACCTACCGCGAACGGGAAATCATTCGTCTGCGATATGGCCTCGGGGATGGATACACCTACACGCTCGAAGAGGTCGGTCGTATCTTCAAGGTAACACGTGAGCGCGTCCGGCAGATCGAGGCCAAAGCGGTACGCAAGTTGCAAAACCCGGTGCGCAGCCAAACCCTCGAGGGTTTTGTCCCGGAATTCCCGCTGCTTGATTCTCGTATCGAAGGTCAGGATGAAACTCCTGCTGATGTTCCGGTGGCCAATGAAATTGCTGAATATCCACCAGCGGAAAACCAGGCCTCGTTTGAAGACTCACTTCAGCCCGCCCCACTGGGTGAAGGATCGCAGGCATTGTTCAATTTCGACAATCGCGAAATGGATCATTTGTTCACAGGAACCTCATTGAACTGACGCCTCGTTGGTGAGATTCAGAGACCCGTTGCTTTTGCAACTAACCCAGCCTGTCGGATCGTTCTCTGACAGGCTGTTTTCCTTTTTTGTTGATGGTTTTACCTGCGATCGATAACTTCAGGGCGAGAATCACGCTCGGGTGGAGCATGAGTCTGTTGGATTCTCTCTTCGGGACCGTCCGAAAAACCGGTGGAGGGGTGGTGAACGCCCCGTCTGAATCGCGGTCGAGTAAAAACAAGGTCATATTTCGCTTCGACAAATAACGCGCCAGCGCGCAGGTTTCACCCGCATCCCGTTTTGGTATTCTGTGCGACGATCAGTAAAGGTCTCTCTCCAGGTGACAATCCTGCGGTGTGCGCGGGCTGACCGGAAGCCATGGCGTGAACCAAGCGTCATGGCGACGGTGTGAAATACGACATTCCCGAACAGGCATCCGAAAGTAGCGGCCGGGTCCCACGTAGCCACCCGGTTTTGGTATGGTAGGATGGGACCGACAGCAGTCACGTGGACTGCCTATTCACCATCATCCATCATTTTGATTCATAACAAGCATGAGTGTTGACTTCAGTCTTCTGCGGACATTGCACCGGATGCACCGGCAACTGGCGGACATTGACGAACGGATGCGAAAAGGCCCATTGCAGGCAAAAATTGCCCAAAATAACCAGGTGACTTTCCAAACCGCACTCGACCAAGCCGTCGAAAGCTCAAAAACCAACCGTATGGCCGCAGATGCACGGCAGCTTCAACTGGGCGAACGCGAAGCTAAAGTAGAGAACATGAAAGGGCAGCTCAATGCGGCCGATTCCAACAAGGAGTTCCAGCTGCTCAAAGACCGCATCGCTGCCGACGAACAAGCCAACAGCGTACTGGCCGACGAGATTTTCGAGATGCTTGAAAAGCAAGATGTGATCGAAGTAGAGGTGGCCACCGCAAAGGAAAATGTTGCCAAGGCGACTGCCGAGACCGAGCGTATCATCAACAAGGTCCGTAATGAGCTCAAGGCGCTTAAGGAAGAGCGTGCCCGCATCGAAGGCGAGCTAAAGGAGTCCGAAAAGAACCTTCCGCAGGACGTTCAAGAGCGGTACTTTCGTCGCGCCGCCGCCAAGAAAGAGGACGCGCTTTCGGAGACCGATTCACGCACTTGTGGCAATTGTCACCAAACCCTGACGGCCCAGATCGTGTCTCAATTGATGCTCAGCCACGCTGTGTTCTGCCAGGGTTGCGGGGCGCTGTTCTACCTGAAAGAAGGCGTCACCGGTCGGTAAGGCGCGGAGCCCAGCCGCAAGTCGGGGAGCCAACGTCATCAGCCGGTGGAACCAACAGGAAAGCCGTCGCTTCGGCAAACAGTTCCTCCTGATCAACCCACGCGCTGACCAGCGTGGCGAAATAGTGACGCTCAAGAACAGGCAGGGGATGATGTTCAGTAGGTATCCGGATAAGCAGAAAACATGAAGCATCTTGAGTTTTCCAAGCTTGATTTCACCGACCCGAAAGATGGCCGCACACTAGTTGCGCTGCTGGATGCCTATGCCCGTGATCCGATGGGTGGTGGTTCACCCCTAAGCCAATACGCACGAGAGAAGCTGCCGGCTGCTATGGCGGCGACAGCAGGCGCATTTACGATCGTTGGTTATCTTGACGGTGAACCTGTTGCGTTGGCAAACTGCTTCACAACATTGTCAACTTTTGCTGCCAAACCACTGGTCAATATTCATGATCTTGCGGTGATCGAAGCGGCACGTGGCAAGGGTGTGGCAACGGCACTGCTGACAGCGGTAGAACAGGAAGCTCGCGCACGTGGATGCTGTAAGGTGACGCTTGAAGTACTTTCTGGTAACACGCCGGCGCGACGCGTCTATAAAAAGTTTGGCTTTGCGACCTATACACTTGACGAGGAAGCTGGTGGTGCCTTGTTTTTGCAAAAGAAGCTTATCTAACAGTTGACAGATCGCCGCCGCCGCACAAGGGAGAATGTGGCAAGCATTCCCGTCAACATTACCGATCCGGGCTCGGGAACGGCGGTTGCCGAAAGTGTGATCGAGCGCGCCAGTGCATTGGCGATCAGCTCCCTGGCAGCGTCCCCGCCGTCAATGCGAAAGCTCTGTTCCAGTTCGACATGCACAAATTGTCCGCCGATAGAGGTTGTGTAAAGCTGTTGCGCATTGCTGCGGCCTCCCAAGCCATCGAAGATCGCGCCGTTGATGGTCCCATTGGTCGCAACATTCAGCACGTCGGCGGGGTCAAGTGTATTGTATGAATAGCTGGTCCAGGCACCGTTAAGGTCATCGATGTTCTGGTCCAACTCAAGGATGATTTCACTGATTCCACCGGTGCCGCTACTGAGAATTGCGTCGGTGTCGGACGGGAGGTGAGCATGCAGATCAAGATTGAATCCGTGAACCTGCCAGGCCGAAACATCTGTCGCGCCGCCAGAAAACGATTGATGGACTTCCTGAAATACTGAATTCATCAACTGTCCCACGTCTGCCGTTCCATTACCGTTGGCGTTGCGATGGGCACCGGACATGAGAAACCCTTTGGCCTGGCTGTCCACAAACGCGCGGGCTGAAATCTCCCAAGTGTTAATATCGGCCAATGGGTGAACGACTTCCACCAGTGCATTTCGCGCGGCGTTTTGCCTGAGGAAGAAGCTACCCCAACCGCGTGGCGTTTCGCCACCCACCAGTGATTCCTGTAGTCCGTAGTATACGGTTCCACCGTCGGATAACTGCACCACGTCATATCCGATCGCAGATGCCGGTGCCGTCAGCGCGGACAGATCACCGGGGGTGCGGGCATTGTGCAACCCATCGGCCAGAGCGCGGAATGCGCTTCGTTGTTGTGAATCGGGGTGAACATACCCCATCGTGTCGCGTCCGACCACGCGCGAACGCAATTCGGCAACATGATCGGTCATTGACCTGTTCAGCGATAGCAATTCCGCACGAGTTTTCGCGCCGGGCACTACCATTGCAATCGCACAAGCGATGTAGGTGATCAGTTTCGTCGATTTACATGAAATTAATTTCATCGTAGATATTGCCAAGGAACGGGAAACAGACTTTTATGCGCAAACGTTAGGTCGTAGATAGCCATCCACGTGCCAGTCGTTCAATCTGTCCCCAATAACCCCAAATCCTCAACGTTACCGCATTGTTTTTGCAAATGTAGCGGTTTTGAGGATTCAATGATGCGATGAAATCACAGTCACACTACCGCTTAGGCGATTGGTAGTTGAAAGCATACCGTTGACGATGTTGCCAGCTTCGCTTCGACGCTGGCAGCGTCGCCAACGGATGGGAAATTCCTGACTAATTCCTAACTGCCAGCCGCCTGGACTGATCCTACAGTGGTCTAAATCGCGATCCGTACAGTGTTCTAAACCATTCCCAGCACCCATCCCGCTGCCAACATCACTGCCGCCATCAAAATGGATTTGCGAAAACGATCCTGAATGGACAGCGGTTGCCGCCCCTCCCGCATCGGGTTGGACGATACTGACTCAGCTGGAGATTCGATGGCTGGTATAGAGCGCTTCATTTGCGATTGGTGGGTGACGGGAAGGTTGGTAAAAGACCAGCAGACCATACCGCAGGCCGCGTTCCAATCAAAAAATTCGCCCGTGAAACCGCTTAAAACCATTTTTGCCGGTTCAGTCGGTAATTTATTCGTGTCTGGTTACATTTTCAGGTCTGCCAGGCAAAATGGAATCCGTGCGATGTGGCATCCAGGCAACGTCTGACTGATGCGTTTTTGAAACTCCTGTAACCTCGATTGCCTGCGGGCACCTGACAATATGCAACCGTCTGATCTCTTTCCTGTCAATGCCGCGACCCACTTTGGGCCGCGCAAGATCGCACCCGGAAAATGGCAATTCAATGTTTGGGCTCCGAAACCTGAACGACTGGATCTGTTGGTCAAACGTGCTGAAGAGGTCAAGATTTTTCCAATGGAAAAATTGGCCAGCGGATTTTGCACCGTCACTTTGGGTGACCAGACACCGATTCGCAATGGTGACCAATACTGCTTTCTGGTTGATGGAAAGGACAGACGCCCGGATGTGACTGCGCGAGCCTATGCCGGTGACGTGCATGGTTGGTGTTGCATCGTCGATCATGACGACTACTCATGGAAGGAACGTGACTGGCAGGGAATCATCAAAGACGAACTGGTGATCTATGAACTGCATATCGGCATATTTACCGAAGCAGGAACGTATTTGGGTGCGATTGAGCGGTTGCCGGAATTGGTGGAGTTGGGCATCACGGCGATCGAGATTCTGCCGATCGCGCAAACGCCTGGACGCTGGAACTGGGGCTACGATGGCGTCGGGTTGTTTTCGGTGGAAAATACCTACGGCACGCCCAATGAGCTAAAACAATTGGTCGATGCCTGCCATCAACATGGCGTGGCGATCATCCTGGACGTGGTTTACAACCATCTTGGTCCTGAAGGCAACTACCTGTCCGAGTTCGGGCCGTACTTCACCCAGAAGCACCACACTCCATGGGGATCGGCGTGGAATTTTGATGATACCCACAACCATCACGTGCGCGATATGATGTTGCAGAACGCGACGATGTGGATCGAGGATTTCCGATTTGATGGTTTGCGTTTGGATGCAGTGCATTTCATGTTCGATGACAGTCCGACGCCGCTGGCGATCGATGTCGGGCATCGTTTTGATGTGCTGCGCGGATTAACCGGACGGCATTTACATTTGATAGGTGAGACCAACGTTCACAATTCGGCCCTAGTCAAATCCAGTTCAGCCCACAAGACAGGTTTTGACGCGGTATGGTCCGACTGTTTGATGCACTCGTTGCTGGGCATTGCTCAACCGGGGCTGGACCTGTGCCATCGACAGCACCACGGGGCGGTTGATGCCGCCCGGGCATTGCATCAAGGTTTCCTGTACGAGGATTATCCATACCAGCGGCATGACCTTGGACAGCGCGCGGATTTGCATTCGTTTGTGGTGGGGCTGCAAAATCACGATACCGTGGGCAATCATCCGCAAGGCCGACGATTGAAGCAGTTGGCCTCGCGCGAGTTTCAAGGGGCCGCAGCGGCACTGTATTTGCTTTATCCGGCAATCCCGATGTTATTCATGGGGGAAGAATTTGCTTGCGAGAATCCATTTTTGTTTTTTGTGGAATTCGGTGACCCGCGGGTTTGCGATGCGGTAGAAAAGGGCAGGGCGTCCGAGTTTCCGGAGATGCTGAAAATGGTGGGGGTATCCCCTCTGGCCCCGGAGGCGTTCAGCCGGTCCAAAATTGGTGCCCGGACTGATGGTGACATCCCGATGTGGACCTGGTATCAATCTCTGATCGGGCTGCGTAAGCGTTTGCGCGGTGAAGGATTGCTGTATAGTGAACACATGTCGGTCGATGCGCATGCCGAGACCGGCGTGTTCCAGCTGTTGTACACGCGCAACCGGGAAACCTTGCGGGTACTGGTCAGGCTGGCGGAACCCATGGTCAATGCCGAACCGGTCAGCCTTGACCTGACGGGAGAAACGTTGCTTTCCACGCGCGCAAACCACGATGCTTTTGACGGATTGTTGCGCCCAAATGAGGCATTTGTGTTGCTTGAAAAAGGGTAGAATGAAAGTTAGCCCATGAAAAACTCCAAACGCAGACCAACTCTCATGTTCTCATCCAGACTTATCGCCAGACGAAAATTTTTGCAGTCCACCGGGGGGCTGTCAGTGGTGACGATGGGAGCCGCACTGTCTGCTTTCACCACCGGCACATTGTTGGGCACGCGCCCTGAAGTGAGCGCGGCGGTGATCGAAGCCAAAGGCAACCGCTGGAAGGAGACGATCGACAAAGGTTTGCTCTGGTTGGCCAGCCAGCAGAGCCGATCGGGAGGATGGGCGCATCCGATGTACTCGACCGCTGTTTCGGCGCTGGCAGGGACGGCGTTGATTTGTTCGGGATCAACTACTACGCAAGGACCTTATGCCAAAGAGATTCGCAGTTGCGTAGATTTTTTAATGTCCAAGGCGCGACGTAATGGCCTGATCGGTGACCCCAAACGCGACAACCGCTACACCTACGGTCATGGTTTTGCCATGTTGTTTCTGTCGCAGGTGTTGGGGGAAGAAGAGGACACCGATCGACGCCAGGAATTAATCGAAGTGTTGCAGAATGCGGTGACCTTCAGCGTCAGTGCCCAGACGAAAAAAGGTGGTTGGGGCTACGTCAGTGCCAAAGAGGACGACTTCGACGAAGGATCGACAACGATCACCCAGGTGCAGGGCTTGCGTGGTTGTCGCAATGCCGGATTGGTGGTGCCTAAAGAAGCGATTGAGAAGGCAAAACAGTATATCTACGGTTGTCAGAACAAGGATGGTGGCATCTCCTACAACAGCAGTTCCGCCAAAGGCGCGTCGCGCCCGGCCATCACTGCGGCGGCGTTGGCTGCGTTGTATAACGCCGGCGACTATGAAAGTAAAAATGTGCCGAAGATGTGGAACTATTCACGTCGCAATCTCCATCGGCTGACCAATAACGAGCTATTTGGGCACTGGCATTACGCATACCTGTACTACACCCAAGTGGTTTACCGGCAGGGACCGAACGAGTGGAATCCGTATCGCGACAAGATCTGCGACCGGATCAAAAAACGCCAGCGCGCCGATGGCCACTGGAAAGAGGAAAATGTAAACGATGTTTACGGCACGGCGATCAATCTGATTATCTTACAGATGGATTTTGGCTATCTGCCGATCTATCAGCGGTAGCCGGTAGCGCTGTGGTAGCTGTGGCATCGCGGCGAGAACTGGTCAAGTTCTTGATACGTGCAACCATAACTTGGGCAGATTGTCAGGCGTTTGTTTTATTCACCCGAATCGTCTTCCATTGACACACGCACGACTTCCGCAACGGTCGTCTGGCCGGCAATTATTTTTTCCATGCCATCTTCACGTAACAACTTCATGCCACCTGCGCGAGCCGCGTTGCGAACTTGTGCTGCATTTGCACGGGTCTGAATCAGGGACTGAACATTTTCATCCACCTTCAGTAATTCAAACAGACCAATTCGTCCTTGATAACCTGTACCGCGACAGAGTTTGCACCCTTTCCCAACGTAAGGTACACCAGTGCCTTCCTGTGTTGGATCTACAGGATAACTGTCTGCCGCGATCATACGCATCACCTCACCTCTCGACTCATGCGCTTCGCGCTTGCAGTGAGGGCAAATTCTACGCACCAACCTTTGGGCCAACACCCCGACCAGACTACTGGCTGCAAGATAAGGTTCGATTCCCAAATCCAACAATCGGTTGATTGCACTCGACGCATCGTTCGTGTGCAGTGTCGAAAATACCATGTGACCCGTCAGCGCGGACTGAATCGCCATTTCGGCCGTCTCACGATCGCGGATCTCCCCGACCATGATGATATCGGGGTCCTGCCGCAACACGCTGCGCAACCCGCCTGCAAAGGTTAGCCCTTTCTTTTCGCTAACCTGAGTTTGGCTAATGCCGGGCAATTGATATTCGATCGGGTCCTCAAGGGTAACCACGTTGCTGTGGCTGCTATTGATCTCCTGAAGGCCTGCATACAGCGTCGTGCTTTTGCCTCCCCCCGTCGGACCGGTAACCAGTATCAGGCCGTGTTCCAAATGAATCAGTTTTCGGAAACGCTCAAGAATTCTCGGCGGCATCCCCAGTTCTTCCAATGTGTACAGTCGAGCGCTCTTATCCAGCAAGCGAATGACAATGCGTTCACCGAAACTGGTAGGCAGCGAAGCGATCCGTAGGTCGATCGACCGATCTCCGACCTGAACCGACGCACGTCCGTCCTGCGGCAGTCGCTTCTCCGCGATGTTCATCTCGCCAATCACCTTGATCCGACTGAGCACTTCTTCTTGAGAAGCCTTGGGAACCTTGAATTGGTCAAATAGAACGCCGTCAATCCGAAAACGCACCTGCAACACATCTTCGTAAGGCTGGATGTGGATGTCCGATGCGCGATTTTGAGCCGCATCGAACAAAATTGAATTGACCAGCCGAATAACAGGCGATCGGCCGGAAGAATCCAGCAGGTCTTCGCGCTGTTGCGATTGTGACAATGCGGCGAGGACTTCCGATGGATCCAGCGATTCGATCGTGTCGGCGGTCTGGCTACCACGTTTTTCATAAGCGGCATTGATTGCCGACCGAATCTGAGCCGCCGGAGCAAAGAATGGCTCCAGACGGCGTCCTAAATAACGGGCGATGACGTCCAATTGGGCCAGCGATTCATAGCTTCCCAGCGCGATCGGCAATCCGTCTCCTGCGGTCTCGAATCCCATGACGCATTTGCTGCGGGCCAATGCAATTGGATAGCGTTTCACAAAATGTGCCGACGGAAGTTTGTCGGATACGCTTTCTAGGTACGGGTATCCCCGAGCCTGCGCGAGTGCCTGGAACACGACCGATTCTTCGATTTGATTTTCTTCGGCCCAATGATAGAGTGTTTCTGCCGAGTCAAAAACCAACTCGCTGACTTGCACTTGCAAGTCACTCCCAGCAAGACTCATTAACGCCTCACTCCATCGTCCGAGTGATTGTTGCTCAGAGAGTAAACGCATGGTGAGAAGCTTGGCGGCCAAGGGAGAGGTTATTTATGCTCGTCACATTGTACTTTAACCACGTGCCAAAATCCCCGGCAGTTCGTCCGCCAATGACAATTTCTCGATCACATTTTGGCCAATTAGATTCTGCGTCGTTTTATGGCGACCACCAAGCCAGACATCACCAGCAGTATAGCAGTGGATGGCTCTGGAACGGACGAAGCCCCAAGGCAATTATGCGTGGTGGCACCCAGACGTTGTAATACCAACTGGCGTTGGGCATCGCCAATGGTCGTGCCAAGGAAATCATTGAACATCGAGCCGGCTGGATTCCCTAAATTATTTTCTACCAGTTGTAGGTCGGCCGTATCGACAACGCCATCGGTGTTATAGTCACCCGGAAGGATCACCAAGGGGGTGTTCGCCGAGCGCTGAGCCCTGATTAGACTCACGCCAAATTGGTTTATTACGTCAGGCTGGCACTCAAACGATTCAGGGAAACTCGCGGGTTCGACGTCAGTTATCGATACCCAGTCAGCCAATTCGGCCGAGACAACACCCATCGAAGGGCCGGTCTGAAACTTCTCTGGTTTTGATGGTAGGTCGTACGCCTCAACGTTTCCCCTGAGGTTATTCGGGACAAAGTCAATGACATTTCCATCTTGCCTGAAGGTTCTGAACTGAGCATCGTCAGAGCCAAACGTGGCTGCAACATTAGAAATGTTGACTTGCTCAAAGACCCCATCTCCTTTTCCGTCGGTTGAAAGAACGGCCCATTGCGATCCAAATGATCGGACATTGGTGATGTCAACCGTACCGTTGGTGGTGCTTTTGGGGGCAACAAGGACGGCGGCACGCCCGTTGCGGCTGATGATATTTTCAGCGACCAAATTTTGAATCCCAACGGGAAGGTCGTCATTGTCTTGTTCCAATCGCAGCGTGAAACCGCCTTCCCCGTCCAGATTTCGAACCAAAATGTTCTGTCCACTTTGGACTTGATACAATCCCCAGCCAGGACCGGCACCGGTCATTTTGATGTTTTCAATCGTACCTTCGTTGGAACCTTCGGCGCTGTTGATCGTCGAAAAGCGTGTTTGCTCATCACGAATATTGAGATTGCTGACCATGAAATTTTGTGCATTTGCAACCTTCACGGCGCGAAAGTCACTTTCGTTGGCAGCTGTCGGTTGCAAAGCTCTAATGAGCGGGCGATCAGAATCGGAAACACCTGCGATCGAAACATTGGTCGCCGTCGTACGATTACCAATCGTAAACACATTCGTAGCGGTAGTCTGTTGAATCGTAACGCCAGCTTTCATGCGGACGTGGATATTTGACTCAAGGTCAATGCCCGACATCTGATAGTCGCCAGCCTCCATCAGGATAATGCCGCCGCCTTGACTGGAAAGGCTGGCCATCGCGTCGTTGAAGTTGGTAAGGTCGTCCCCAGAGGAACTTGCAGAGAGACTCACTGTAGGAAGGTTGTCGAACCCGGCTGGAGTCTCGTAGTCCGCCAAGACGGTGATCGGATTGGCAAACAATGCTGCCAAAAAAAATATCACCAGCCGAGGAAACCACGTTTCGCAGTCGCTCGTTTGTTCATCCATGTTTCCCACCCCAAGAAGAAATCGCTTGCTCCAACCGCTGACTGAGTATTTTGCTGGCTGAGCTGCTGACTGAGTTTTCAAAATAGCACCGATTATCTATACAAAGTAAAGAGAAACTACGGCCTCATATTAAATGCCAATCAAAATTTTGTTAAGAACAAATGTTCATTAAGGACGCGAATCGATGGGATACATTTTGGAAATTGTTAGCAATTAGGAATTCACTTCCTAACCGCGCCACCGTCGTCCTTCGCACTATCTATTCGGACACCGGCTGATACCGACGGGCAGACCAACATGGACGGTCGTAATATTTCTGAAACGACCAGGCAAGTTTCTTTGGGGGAAGCCGGAGTTATCTGTCTTAGTTTTCTGCGTGGCAACCGTACACCGAAACAACAGTAAAGTGACGAGTAAGAAGTCAAGCGCTCTACCGAAGAAAGACCCCCTGATCGCCACGGTCACCCGCACGCAGCACACTTACACCAACAGGGGCAAGATCCTCTGCGAAGCCTTCAAAATCGAGTTCGAAAGCTCGGCCTTCAAGTGCGAATGCCGGCTGATCCAGCAAGCCTTCGCCCTGAGCCGTTCGGGTAAGATTCTGGTCACCGTGATCGATAACGCTCATCTGATGAACATGGAAAACCTGCGGCTCATTTCTTTGAACCCCGCTATTCTTCAGGTGCAGTGACCGCGTATTCCACAGGATCATAGCATTCGTCATTTAGGCGATTGGCAGTTGATAGCTTACCGTTGGCGATGCTGCCAGCTTCACTCCGACGCTGCCAGCGTCGTCAATGGACGGTAGAGAGGCGGGTTGTCAAGTTGCCGTCGGTATCAAACGCTTGCGCTTGACTGCCGGTCACTCCCGCTGTTCTATGAAGTGGACTCCGATATTTGGACCAGCGGCGGGATTGTTTTAGATAGAGGTTGCGAGGCGTTTTGCTTGGCCTGTTCTGTAAACCTCAGCTGGCGTTTGGCGATCCAAAGATTGATGCCGACACTCGTTTGAGTAAAAGCTGAAGTAGCTCTTGATCCCTCTCAGTCCATCACGGCCACCAAGTACATGAATCCGTAACGCATCGGGATGTAGGTAATGTCAGTGCGCCACACTTGATTGGGCCGCTCGATGGCCAGCCCACCAAGCAAGTACGGATACACCTTATGACCTTGATTACGAAGCGTTGTGCGACGTTTGGGAGACATTCCTTCAATCTTGCTACTTCCACGGACCAAGAAGGGAGTGATGGTCAAAATACACCAAGAGGAACTCGTGACAATCCATTCAATTACAATCGTCAGCTGATTAATTGATTGATTGGTAAATAAAGGCAATCTTGGTGAACCATCGGAAATTGCAATACACTCTGTGAACCTCCGCGCTCTCTGTGGTTAGTGCATCCGCAACAAGCTTTGGCAACCTCAAACGGCAAGAATAGGGTACAGTGACAGCACCGCCATTGGTGAATCCAGAGCAAGGCGCGTTGACTGCAAGCTCATGTGCTCCCCCTGGTTCTTAC
>CALCJM010000010.1 GCA_937967505.1 uncultured Pirellulaceae bacterium
GGGGTGGAGCAGATGGCCGGGGGCCACATGGCTTGCAGGAAGTGCTGCGGTCGGCTTTGGACGCAGCGGCGGAGTTTCGGGACTTGCGGCCGGAGGCGCTGCAGCAGATCGCGCAGCGCGCCTAGCGGATGAGATCGAGCCATTTCTGCTGCGTAGCGAGATGATTTTGCGAACGCCGCGCGGCCGTGTCGCGACCGCCAAAGCGTTTGCTCACCTGAACATCAACCCGCCCAATAACGTCGCCTTTCAGAGTGGCGGGCTGTTCGGCGAGGCAGAAGATCACTAAAAAACCTGCCAGGCCAAGAATGTTTCAACACCTGTGGTAACGGACACTGCCAAACCGCAAGGGAGTTTTATTGAATGTGTGGGTTTGTCTTCCTTTCGATGCCGATCGTTGACGGGGCCGAATGGCCGCTGATGAACTGGTAGTCATCGTCCAGTGTCATGATCTTTTTAGATATGCTGTCGAGCAACTGTTGATGGTTGCCGCCAGGCAGGTCCGTGCGACCAATCGATCCTTCAAACAACACGTCTCCCATCAAAATCAGCCTGTTGGCATGATTGATAAACACGACGTGGCCGGGGGCGTGGCCCGGGCAATGCCGAACTTCGAATTCGTGTTCGCCGATAGTAAGCACTTCCCCCTCGTCCAACCAGCGGTCCGGCGAGGCGTTGGCGTAACCGGTCAGCCCATAACCGGAGGCTGCCACTACGATATTGTCCAACAGAAATTTGTCGGCCTCGTGAGGACCAACAAGATCCACACCGAAGTGGGATTTGGCCGCCTCAGCCGCGCCGGCATGGTCCAGATGACCGTGCGTCAGCCAGATGGCCCCAACATTAACGCCCGCCTCCTGGACGCCCTGAATGATCCGGTCGAGGTCCTTGCCCGGATCGACCACCACACCCTCCATGGTTTTGTCGTCGTAGACAACCGAACAGTTTTGGGCGAAGTCAGAGACTTGAACAATCGAGATTTTAAGCATGAGCAATGGTTACTGTTTGGAGGTCATGGAGCCAGTACAGAGCGTGATGGAACGCTTCCCCCCCAAATTCTACGACAAACCATACAGATGTGCGTAGGCCCGGTGCGCGCAATTGTGCTCTTCCGCTCGTTTTCGTATTTGCCGGCCTCTCTTTTCTTTCTTCCACCGACCCCCTCTCACATGGCATGCCGGTTGCTCCATCGATAAACCGACAGTTTGCCGGTGGCGCGTCTGCGCAGTCCGCTGATCGCAAGCTTCCCAATATTACTTTTTGGAGCGGAAAAATGAACGAAGATATCGAACGAAAGAATAGTGGTTTTGACATGAGCCTGCTGTTTGGTGTGGGGGTACTGGCACTGCTGGCTGCTATAGTGATTTACACGGCCTTCAACATTAAACCAGATAGCTCCCAAGAGGGTGCAACCCCGAACAACATCGTCACAAAACAGCAAACCGAAAACACGGAACATCGTGTAATGAAACCCGTCATTGATGCCGAAGCGCCCGAAAAGCAATCCAACACCGAAAAAAACACTTTGAAATCTCCGCCAGATCAAGACGCAAACGTATCTCCGTCAGATAAAGATCCTGATCTCCCCTGACACTGCCCCGCAAGCGTCAGGAGCGTAACCGTTTACGATTTACGGCAACGGAACTAAAATTCAGCCTGACAACCACTATCAAAACTCAGGATAGGTCGTCCGGGTTTCGCACCAGCGGAATCCGCCCCCATCGGCCATCACTTGCATCCACGGAACAAAACCATGAATATCCTTCGACAGCAGAAACCCCCGGTCCCCACACCCTGCAATCACCGCCAGAAACGTCTCACCGTCGAGATGCTTGAGCCCCGAATGATGCTGTCGACCGTTTCGATTTTTGCTTCCGGCCAAACCGGGCAGGAGAACGTTGAGATTGATGTCAGCGGCGAACTTGCGTTTTCCCAATCCGGCATCTCATCCGCTGGCGAGGTACTGACGTTCGATGTGGCTGACGGGGTATCCGTCGAAGACCTAGAGATTCGGTTCACCAACGATCGCTATCTGCCGGAGGAAGGATTGGACCGTAATCTGGTGATCCAAAAGGTGGTGTTTGATGGCGTTGAGTTTTTGGCGGCTGACGATTCGGTATTCTCCACCGGGACCTGGCGTCCGGAGGACGGTGTGTCGCCCGGATTTGGACGCGGTGGCACATTGCACGCCAACGGCTTCCTGAAGTTTGCGGATAATGCACAAGCGGAAACCATCGACTGGCAGGGCGCGACTTGGACCGCCAGTGATTCATTTAATGCGGCTCAGGTCAGCGTCGATTCAGCACTTGACGAAATCACCGTCAGTGGTGTCGATGGCCCGATTTCGATCGCGCGTCAGTTTGATGTGGTGGGAGAAGGATTGTTTCTGTTGTCGGCCAACGCGTACCGGAATGTAATTCAGGGAGAATTTGGATCCGACAATCAGCCTTGGTCTACTATCGGGGTTAATTTCTACGACATCAACGGACAGGAAATAGGTCAGGAAACGATCGAGTTCAACAGTGGCCAGACCGACCCGTCCAACGGACTGCAAACTCAAGAGGTCGTAACGCCGGTGGGTGCGACATCGGCATTTGTCTGGATCTGGATCGATCGTTTCACCGAAGGAACCAACATTCCGGTTGTCGTGCGCGATTTAGATTTCACTCAAATCGACATTTCGGATGACCAAAGGGCGCCGCTGGCTAGTCTGGCCCCATTGGTGGTCAATGCGTCAACAGGAGAAGAGATTAACTTCCTGGTCGAATTTAGGGATGACGTACGTCTGGGCAACGCCACCGAAGACGCGATCCGTGTGACAGGTCCCGGTGGTTTCGACCAGGTGGCTTTGGGGCGCACCGGTGGCCCAGTCTTCAACGACCAAATCCAACAGGTGATCTACGGGATCGTCAAATCAACCGGAGATTGGGATGCCTCGGATAACGGAATTTACACTGTTTTCCTGACAGATAATTCTCTCCGTGATCTGGCCGGGAATGTGGCCCCCGGCGGGTTATTGGGAACGTTCGAGATCGCGATCAACTGACTCTCCGGCCACTGTGCCGGATGTGGTCGCCTACTGCAGTGTCCGGTTTTTTGACAAAGAGCAAAAACCGCCAGAATACTGCCCATCGAGGACTTCCGTCTACTAGACTTTTATCTGCCAACGGGATGTGCTTCACCGATCCCATTGGGTAAATAAAAGTCTTTTTCTGTGTCTCGTGGGTCTTGGATGTTTTCTTTTTTCAATAGCCGCTCCAGCAGCCATCAACGCAAATTCGCACGATCGAAACGCGTTACGTTTCAGCAACTGGAACCACGCCAACTACTGGCCGCTGGCGGAATTGCCACAAGTTACCTGGCCGATTTTGGTAGCGAGGGATGGAGTTACAGCTACAACGCCGGTCGCGCCGATTTACTCAACCAACGTGGATCACTGACGGCGCTGACCAATACCAACGGCACCTACAGCGCAGATGACCGCGATGCTTCAGCCCGATCTCTGTTTCTGAATAAGTTGGGAGGCCATCCCGGTGATCCGCAATTTGTGGCAAGAGGCAATACGGTCAGGGGCAATTCTGCCGATCGCTATGCCATCGCAACATGGACCGTTCCGGAATCGGGATACTACGAGATTGCCGACAGCCGTTTGGAAGTTCCCAACGCGCGAAGCAATGGAGTCGATTACCGGGTCTACGTAAACAATCAGCCTCCGATCACCGTTGGCGTCGCGCAGGAAGCGCGGATCAGTTATTTTGATTCGCGGCTGGGGTTTTTGAGCAAGGGAGATTCCGTTGGGGTGGCTTTTGGGGCCAATGGTAATGCTGCGTTTGACTATTTCCGTGTCGATTTCAATATCGTGCGGAACGACCGTTTACTACAGACCGTCGCGCAACTGGACGACGCGTTCGCAGGAGTTCCCACCAGCCGGTCGGATTGGCGTTTGTTGTGGAACGCGCCGGATCAGTGGCGGCCCGGTCAAAATGCAACGTCCCGCACGTCGCTGGCGACAGGGGGGATCGACCAGCCGACAAAATTCCAACCGCTGCAAAGGGCAACCAGCGATCCCGTGTGGACGGCAGATGGCAATCTACTTCCTGACGGTAGGCCCGATCGATATCTGAAGCTTTCCGGAGCACCATTACAGCATCCGGATTTACCCAACCGCAAACTCTTTGCAGGGCATCCGGGAGAGGGGTTTGGCAACTCGAAAGTGCTTCAGGACCGATTTGTCATTGCGGAATTTACGGTCCCGCAGTCTGGATTTTACGCCGTCAATCAAAGCCTGTTTGATCTTGCCCACAGATCATCCGGAGTCGAGGTCGTTGTGGGAACCAGCGCCCAACCCACGCTGTTTCGTAAAACCATCCGGTCCAGTGGTTTAACATCGTCCGCTTTCGATGTTGATCTTGGTAACCTCACCCGTGGCGACAAAATCTACGTGGCCTTTGGGGCCGGTGGATTCCATACTTCGGACCGCTTCGAGACCAATTTTGATATCGTGCGTGTGCTTCCGCGCGAACAGCCGCTCCGCCAACTTGCACCACCGCAAGCAACCCTGTTCGCCAACCAAATCGAGGGAATCAGGCCCAATGATCGCCAGAACGATTACGAAGGGATCAAGACATTGCTGGACCGTGCGGCTGAAATCGCCAGTGTCGCTGAACACGATGCTCCGGTAAGGGTGGTATTCCAGCCCGGAATTTACAACATCAAAATTCCCGAGGGAGTCAAACAGCGCGCGCTGTTTGAGTACAGCAACATTAGCGGACTTGTGATAGAAGGCGGCGGTGCACAGTTCTTTGTGGAAAGCCCTTTGGTCGGACTGTTCACTCTGTCGAAGAGTTCGGATGTCATCTTCAGGAACTTCCAGGTTGATTATGTAGAACGTTCGTCCACAGGTAATCGCATCAGCACCGACACCTACAGAGCGACAACCCTGTCGCAGGGACGCGTGGTCGGGGTGCCAAATTTCTCCGACAACTCGATCGTGGTGCGTTTTGATCCTGCCGTCACGGTGGCTCCCAACAGAGAGTTTTTCAGCCGCTCGGCAAGTCCGCAGTTGTTTGCAACACTGGTTGATCCTGCCGTGCCGGGCCGACTGAAGTTTGACACCGATCACTTTATTTCTGTTGACCGCCGACGATCCGGCGTGCAACTGACACACACAGACTATCGAGTTGTATTTGACCAACCCGAACAGCTACACCAGATCGCGGCCAACGACAGAATTGTCTTCCATCGCCGCACAAACGCAGCGGTATTCAGCTTTTTTGCCGGCCAATCAAGGCTTAATTCACCCTCATCAACCGAATTCAATGGCTCGCAAGATGTCACCCTATCCAACGTAACGGCTTGGTCATCACCGGGTACATTCGTCTCCTCAATTGGTACCCAACGTCTGAATGTAATCAACAGCCGGGTACTGATTCGCAATGGGCGTTGGCGAAGTATCAGCGCCGACGCCCTGCATATCCAGAGTTCGCGCGAGGGAGCATGGACTGAGGATTCGTATTTTGCCGGAGGTGCCGATGACGCAGCTAATTTCTACACGTTGCCCTTGGCGATCAACCAGCGTCTGTTTAATCCTCGGGAGATGATTGTGACGGCGGTTGCCAACGCGCAGAAATCGAACATCAATCGGGGACTGTTCAAGGTCGGGGACCGGCTGCAATTTTTTGATCCCGTCAAAGGAGAAATCATTCAGGAAGCACGAATTGAAAAAATTGGGCCGGGAGTATTGCGCGATGGTGTGACGATGACCAAACTGACATTTGATCAGGCGATTACCCGGGAAGCCAAAATCTACACAGAAAATGACATCGAGAAATTTGGCGACGATACACAAATTTTCAACCGTGACCTGTCAAAGAATTTTCTTGTTCAGGAAACCCAATTCCGCAACAGCCGGCGCTACGGAACATTTCTGATGGCAGAAAATGTTCAACTGGTGGACAACACCTATGCTGGGCTCAGTGATGCCGCAATCGCCGGCCACAACGAAGCGGGCTGGCCCTTGGGGAATCTGCCCGGTGATATCCTGATCCAGAATAATCGTTTCAACAGAATTGGCTTCAGTCGCGAGTTTCTGTCACAGGGTTATGCCACCGGAGTCGTTTCCTTTCAGCTGGATAGAAATCGCAGGGGGCTACAATTTGGGCGACAGACCGTCGATCGCTTGGCGGACGATATTGGTAATCTGGTCATCAGTGACAACACGTTTCGCTTGTGGGGCAAAGCGGCAATTTCAATCCGCAATTCACGGCATGTGACCATTGAAAACAACAGGATCTTCTGGTACGGCGCGGACGGGAAATCAACACCGTTATCCCCAATCGAAGTGAAATACTCCTCAGCGGTATCTGTCCGGGGAACCGCATTTGTGAAATCCAACCGTACCTCTCTGGACAACTTTTTCGCCACCGAAGGTAACGGCGACGGCAATGTGCTGGAACCTCCGGTTCGGCTTTGAGGATCATTTTTATGATCTTAGGCGACTGGCAGTCAGGAATTTACCATCCGTTGGCGACGCTGCCAGCGTCGGAGCGAAGCTGGCAGCATCACCAACGGTAAGCTTTCAACTGCCAATCGCCTGATGCGTGCGCCCGATCTTACTGTCACTGACAGGCACTCGCCCCCCGTTTTGACACGCCCCCTGGCCCGTTTCACCGTTGCGGATCCCGGATACAATGTGCGGTTTCTGCCGTCAGTGAATATCTGGCGGCGACGCAATGTTTGTACGTAGTCGGTCCGTTAATCTAGGTATAGTCTTTTGGAAATATTGCAGAACTTCGGTTGGGTCACGCTCGGGCTGGTGCTGCTGTACTTTGGGGCCGAGTGGCTGGTAAAGGGGAGTGCCGCAGTTGCCATCAAGTTTGGAGTCTCACCACTGATCGTCGGACTGACTGTCGTGGCGTTTGGCACCAGTGCCCCGGAACTGCTTGTTTGTCTGCTGGCGAACATGACCTCGGACGGCGGCGATTTCGCGATAGGCAACCTCGTTGGTTCCAACATCTGTAACATTCTAATGGTGCTGGGGGCCTCAGCACTGGTGTTCCCACTGACAATCCACACGCAAATTATCCGTCGTGAAATGAATATTCTGTTGATGGCGTCTCTGATTTTCGCCGCAATGCTCTACGGTGGACAGTTAAGTCGGATCGAGGGCATCATCCTGTTCGTCGGTATTTTGGCTTACGTCACCTACAGTATTTATGATGCCAAACGCAGTCCGATCGCCAACGCGGAAATGGATTTGGACGACGTTCTGTCGCCGGAAGAAATCGAGGCAGCCAGGCAGGGCGGTGCTAGGGAAATGGCGATCGATCTGGGGTTGATCGTGATCGGCATTGCGTTACTGTCATTCGGTGCCAATCGGCTGGTGTTGGGCGGCGAAGCACTGGCGTTGATGCTGTCGATCCCCAAAGCCATTATCTCACTTTCACTGATTGCCTTTGGCACGTCACTGCCAGAACTTGCGACGGGGATTATGGCGTCATGGCGAAAGGAAGGAGACATTGTGGTTGGCAATGCGGTCGGATCCTGCATCTTTAATCTGTTGGCCGTGGGAGGTTTGACCGCAATTGTCAGCCCCCTGCAGATTTTTGATTTGAGTGTTGTCGATTTTCTGGTGATGTTGGCGACAGTCGTGTTGTCCATGGTTCTGATGAAAACCCACCGCAGTATTTCGCGCATCGAAGGTGTAGTGATGCTGGCCCTCTATCTGGGATATTCGGTTTACATCTATTTGCGTGACGGAGGTGGGGCATGAAACTGATCGTTGCAATCATCCAGCCGCACCAGCTGGAAGCCACCAAAATCGCACTCAGCCAAGTGAAAGTCTTTCGTTTGACGATCATGGATTGCCAGGGCTTCGGTCGCCAACATGGCAAGCAGGATATTGTCGGGGCAGATGACATCGCCCTGAATTTGCGCCGCAAGGTGCAGCTGCAGATCGCCGTCAACGACGAATTTGTCGAACCCACCGTCAGCGCCATCCAAGCTGCCGCGCGCAGCGGTGATGAAGGTGAAATCGGTGACGGCAAGATCTTTGTCGTTCCGTTGGAGGATTGTATTCGTATCCGTACCGGCGAACGTGGCCCGGACGCAATCTGAATGGCTGGGGGGACGTTTCCCTTCCGGTTGGCAAGCGTCGTTAAATTGACGATCTGACCGTCCCGGATCTTTAAAAAACGTTGCTGCTGTGACGGCAACACATGAAGACTGTATTCCGGCTGTGATTAAAAATGCGCCCCGGTACCTTTGGTCAGCGCCATGAACGCCGATTCGAGGTTGATCTCTTCCTCTCGGAACAACGATATGCGAAAGCCTTCCTCCACCAGCGCAGTGGGAATCCCCGAGTAATCCGATGTGTTGTCGATCAAACTCACCACCAAAAAACCATCTCCTGAAACCACCGAATCGACCAACGGATGGTCGTCCAACACACGCGTTGCAGCCTCTTCCCTATCCGCAACACCGACATGCAAAATGGTGCGGTCGCGCACCTGTTTCATCACCTCGGATACCTCGGCCGATACGCTCATCACTCCGCGGTCAATGATTCCGATCTTGTTACAGATGTCGGCCAGTTCCGGCAAGATATGGCTGGAGACAATGATCGTTTTTCCGGTCTGTCCCAATTTTCGCAGCAGATTTCGCATCTCGATCCTGGCACGTGGATCAAGACCACTGAGCGGTTCGTCCAGCAACAGCACCTGAGGATCGTGCAGCAACACCCTAGCTAGGCCCAAACGCTGTGTTTGACCGCGCGAAAGTGTATTGGCAAATGCGTCGCGTTTAAAATCCAGATCCACAATCTCCAGCATCTCGTCGCAGCGCTTCCGCCGCGCCGGCCCGGTAATGCGATAGGCCGCGGCAAAGAATTCCAGGTACTCGATGACCTTCATGTCATCGTAGACGCCGAAAAAATCCGGCATATACCCCACCAGCTTGCGAATCTCCTTGGGCGCGCTGTAGATCGAATGATTGCAGACGTAGGCCTCACCCCATGACGGTTCCGCCAGCGTGGCAATGATCCGCATGGTGGTTGTTTTGCCGGCACCGTTGGGCCCAATGAAACCGAACAGGTCCCCCTGTTCCAGATTCAGTTCGATACCCTTGATGGCAAACATGTCGCCGTATTTTTTGGTCAGGTTTTCGGTTTTGATCATTTCCGGTTTTTCACTGGCTTTTCCACGGGTAACACGACGCGCACCATCGTCACGCTGGAATCGTAAAGTTCTTTGACATCCTTGCCATCGATCTGCAGGCTGCTGGCCGATTCGACCTGACCTACCAGAACCGCCCGGTTCAGCTTCAACAAATGCGAGTGATCGATCTGAGGAAAATAACCGTGCGTCAGTCCTGTGTAGTTCTCACCGCCTGCCGCCTGATAGAACATCATCACGTCCGCAATCCGTGTCAGACTTTTGTCGCGCGGATCCCAAGGACGGCTTTGGGTTTTGCCAATCTCGCGATCAGAAGACCCTTTGGAAGACCGGCGGTTGAGTACAGTACGAATGGTTTTTTCATTGGAATCCGTATCTAGATAAACCACGCCTCCAGGTGGAAGTGGTTTTTGAAGAAGGTAAACGTAGTTTCCAAAAAACACTCTGCCATTGAACAGGGTAACTTCGAAAGGATTCTTCACCGTCCCGCTCAACCGGTCGCGCTGTACCTTCAATTGACTGCTGATTTCGGGGGGATTGCTGATCTTGAAACGGGACACCAGCGAACGGGTCGAAGAGACCTGTAGCGGCAGTTGTTGAATTTGAAGACTGTCGTCCACAAGACCGTTGCCGCTGGAAACCTGCCGATAACCGGTGCGTTTGAACCCCGTGGTGGTCTCGGTTTCCAGTCCACCCAGTCCGTCACCGGGCAGGCCTTGCCAGGTGACATTGCCATGAGTCACGTCCAGTCCCAATGCCGTCGTGGGGGCCACCGAGACGTTCACCTTTTGCCCAAACGGGCTATAGATGTTGACCCACGCGGTCCCGCGCGAATAGGTTGCATTGGTATCGAAGTCGATGATTTCCATCTGGTTGATCTGTAGTCGCGCGGGCCGGGTCGCCGTCGCAATTCCCCAAGCGATTCCGCAAAACAGCAGCGCCAGCAAGGGGAACGTGATCCACGTCAGTTCCATCTTTTTCAATACGCGCTTCAGCAAAAAATAGTCGCCCAGACTGATGCAGGTGATGTACAACGCAATCAACACAGCGATCAATGTAAAATCCAGAAAACGTACCGAAGAAAAATCATCCAACGGCACTCGCAGTTGCCCGATGATATCGTTATAGCCGTAGTGGGTGACCGCCGACCCGGCACGCAGCGACTCTTTACGCTGACTGGATCGCGCTTCGGCGTTTCCTCCATCACTGAGAAAGATCTTCTCCAGCAGTTTTCCATACCCGGGCCAGTTTTTCAGGACTTCCAGTTCAAGATCAAAGGTCACCATTTTGATCTGGCCAAAACCTTCGGCCGCCTGAACCACCAAAGGTGAGCCATCCTCATCAGCCAACAGCACCGACACACCGGGCTTGATCTCTGCCCACTGCACAAATGGAATTCCCGATTCGTTTCGGTTAATCAACCGCCGACGATTGCCTCCCACGTACCGCTCCAGCACCTGGCTGGTGTCCAGAATTTTTCTCCGCCCCAATGTTGGCGAAAACAGCTTCGCCAGAGGTGTTTGGTTCAGCAACGGCAGGTTTTCGGGGTCGGCAATCAAAACCAGACTTCCTCCCCCACCAATCCATTGCTGAATCGCTTCCCAGGTCGATACCGGAAGCGCGGCGAGCGCTTTTGCCGACGATGATGAAATGATCAACCGGTTGACGGACTGCCAGCCGGTTTCGGTGGTCGGCAGCAAGCCGACATCAGCAATCCGGACCAGATGCAGATCACTCTCGCGCGTATTTGCACCCAAGGTTGATCTCAACAGATTTTCCAAAGCCTGGCTGTCGCTGATCAGCAACGTCAGATGGTCGGTTGACGAAACCAGTTTTGCACCGGACGTTGCCAGATCAACCGTCTGGGTAAATACAGGCTGACTTTCTTCATTAACTAGGGTTGCCGTCAGGTCGCCATACCGTCGTCCAAATCGGCAGATCCCCTGCCAGGTGGTTTGACCGTCAGCGCTTCTGCCGTTGGCAGCTTGCGTGTAAACGACGGGTGATTCGTCACCGTCGATGACTGCCATTTCCAGTTGCTGCGCCTCGATATCGCCAGGAGTGGCGATGGTGACCGGAACCCAGTGGCCAAGTTTTGCGGTTCCGGCAAAACCGATGTTGATCGTACCGGGATCGGGCCCGCCATCAGCGGCCCCGACAGAGGAGACGGGAACGGCCAGCAGCAGCACTAGCACCATCCCGACTACAACCAACGCATCTCTCCAGCGTGTTTTCGTCTGCGGCCAACCCGGTGGAGATGAATAAAAGTGTGGGCAGTTTGGTGGCATAGGACGGGTGGTGGGTGGCGTGGTCGGACAGCATTGCCGGATTGGGCGAATCGCTGAACCATTGCGTGTCTTGTGGGCTTGTTTGACTGTCCCTAAAGGCTTCCTCTAACGGCTTCCTTCAATCCCTCAAGTTTAGTTGATATTTGCTGTACGTGCTATCGCCATTGCCGGTTCGGGCGTCACGGCGATTGGTGAATGTCCCGATCCTGATCATTCGGTCAGTGTTTAGGCCAAAAAGAGCAATGCCTTTGCGCGATCGCTATACAAAGCGGGCTGAATAACTACGATTGAGCCCATGGCAAAGAAAAAATCAAAATCCCGATCCGCCGCCGCAAACCCAAGGTCAAAAGGCCGGCCAGTCCACGGCAAACAGTCCGGCAAACCACGGCGTCCCGCAGATGCCAGAGGTGGTCCGCGACCACCCAAAGCCGCATCGAAGACGCGTTCTAGGTCCAAATCATCCGATGCAGATCCAAATGTCCAACGTTTGCAACGGGTGATGGCGTCCGCCGGTGTCGGCAGCCGGCGCGAATGCGAGCTGATCATTCTGGAGGGACGCGTCGAGGTCGATGGCCAGCCCGTCGTTGAACTGGGGACCAAGGTGGATGTGACCAAACAAGTGGTCAGCGTTGACGCGGTCGAACTCAAGTTGCAGAAACTGCAATACTTCATGCTGAATAAACCACCGGGAATTGTTTCGACCAGTAATGACCCCTCGGGCCGCATGCGGGTGATCGATTTGATCAATACGCGGAACCGTGTGTACAACGTTGGGCGTCTGGACAAATCCAGCGAGGGGTTGATTCTGGTAACCAATGATGGCGACCTAGCCAACCATCTAACGCACCCGCGATTCGGAGTGGAAAAAAAATATCACGTTCAGGTTGTCGGTCATCCCAATCGAGACAGCCTCCATGCGCTGACCGAGGGAGTGTATCTGGCCGAGGGCCGGGCGAAGGCGACGGGAGCCCGATACCTGAAGCGCGCCAAGGACACCAGCTGGATCGAACTGGTGCTGCAGGAAGGTCGCAACCGGGAGATCCGCCGGTTGCTGGCGAAAATCGGTCATAAAGTATTGACGCTGCGGCGCGTCGCGATCGGGACGTTGCGGCTGGGTGAATTACCCGTCGGCGCCCATCGCGAGCTAACGGCGCTTGAGTTGCGGGCACTCAAGAAAGCATCTGCCGGTGGCGGCACAGGGCATCGCACCCCCGGAAAAAAATCAGTCGCCACGCGCAAGAAACCACGCGACCTTGCCGAAGTGAAAGAGTTAGCGAAAAAGCCGACTCGCAAAACCAGATCAGCGGGCAAAGGGACCAAGAAAAAAAAATCCGCCAGCAAGACTGCCAGACCAACAAAAACAGAACGCAGTGGTCCCGGTGGACGGGGACGCGCCAAACCCGTCGCTCGTTTAAAGAAGAAAAACAAAAAACGTCGGCGGTAACCGTGAATCAGGCAGGGGCGGTTTCTACGCGTCTGCCTGTCCCCTACCGCACCGGAACACAACCGCCAAAACACACACCTTCCCAATACGCCCTGACCTTACGACTTCACCGCGGCGTCGAAAGCGCGTCGTCGAAAGCGCGTTCCTCAGAGGGTTCAGAATTATCGCAGGTCTGATAGGTGTCGCGGTCCAACTGATACAGACGTTGGCCGGTTGGCGTCGGGTAGTCCGTGTTTACGCATGCCTGACACAGCCCCTCATGTGGAATACCAATCGCCTTTGACAGCGATTCGACGGGCAGATAACGCAGCGTATCACACCCCAACACGCGTGCCATTTCATCCTGAATTTCGTCCGTCAGCGGTTCCCCGGGAGCGTAAAAATTCGGTGCAAACAGTTGCTTGATCGTCGACATGTCGATCCCGTAAAAACAGGGGGCCACGATCGGCGGACACGCGACACGTACGTGGATCTCCTTGGCACCGCCTTCCTCTCGCAATCGTTGCAGCAATGCCTTCATCGTGGTGGATCGGACAATGGAGTCCTCCACCAAAACCACGCGTTTGCCCGCCAACACTTCCCGCAGCGGCGTGTACTTGGTTTTCGCCTTGCGCGCCCGATCCTCCTGCGACGATTCTATGAACGTGCGCCCGCTGTAACGATTGCGGATCAGCCCCTCGCGCGAAGGGATCTTCAAGTGAAACGCCATCGAATCGGCGGCCGCTTTGCTGGTGTCCGGGACCGGCACGACGATGGTATCTTCGTCGATTTCGAACAGGTTCCACTCCGACTCCAGTCGCGCCATCTCCTTACCCAGTTCCGTGCGCGTCAGATAGACGCCACGGTCATCCAGCGTACTGGCCACATTCGCAAAATAAATCCACTCAAAGAAACAGTGAGCGCTCTTTTGTTCCGTATCGTCCTCGAGGTAGGACTGGACCTTAATCTGGCCGTCGACAATGGTGATCGCGTGTCCCGGCGGTAGCGACTTGATCGACTTCCGCTGATAGCCCAGATTCAGCAACGCCACGCTTTCGCTGGCCGCAGCAAACATGCCGCCCTCCACCGCGTAACACATCGGCTTGATTCCCAACGGATCACGCGCGATCAACATCTCGCCTTTTGCGTTCAGATAGGCAATCGAATATGCCCCGTCAAGCCGACCGGCGATATTGCGAATCAATCGGAACAGGCAGATATCCGGATCGGCTGTCAATTCCTTGGTCAGTTCATGCATCAGCACTTCGGTGTCGGAACTCCGTACCAGATGGTGATTGTTGTTTTTCAACAGGTCCTGCGCCAATTCGTTGAAATTGGCCAGCTGCCCGTTGAAGGCAAAGGTGAACCATTGGCGGGTATCGAAGTGATGGTTCTCGAAAGGCTGCGCATAACTGCGGTCGTCCTTACCGCATGTGGCATAACGCACGTGACCAATCGCCGCCGGGCCAAGATACCCCTGCATCAGCGCTTCGGCCTTTTGGGAGTGCGACAGTTGAAAGACTTCTTGGACGCTGCCCAGCTCTCGAAACGTATCCAGAAGCTGCCCGTTCGCGGGAGTGGAATCGTAACGCGAGATGCCTGCCGACAGCTGACCGCGATTTTGCATATCCAGCAGCATGCGAATAATCAGGCGCGAGGCATTTTGGCGGTCCTGACCGGGGCATAGCTGGCTGACATCACCGGTGGGAAGGTGATAGATGGCGGCGACGCCACATTCGTGATGCAGTTCACTCATCGAGATTCGTTTGCCCAAGATGTGCGGATGGGAGAGTCACGTTTGGAAAATTCCATCGCCCGGCACCACGCCAGATGACAAAAAATGCCGGGAGGGCCCGATTTTCAATCCTCGAACCTCCTCTGGCCGGATTTTAGTTTCGTCCAAAACATCTCACAAGCGCTACTGAACGTTTCTTGGGGCAGTTTCTTGATTGGGAGGTTCTTTGTAGGGTTTCTTGAGCGAAGCAGAGAAAAATGTCAGGGAATCGTTTTGCCGGCTGTGGTTCGGTGCCCGTTGTGCTAACGTTGTGCTAAATTCAAAACCACGATCCAAGGCAAAAGTCCCAATTTGATATTCATTGCCGTTATCAGCGTTTGCCTCGATCAGCCCTTTCCCCCAACTGCAACATCACACCATGGCTGAAGTAGACCAGTGGATCGCCAATCGCACCCGCAACTTTGACTCCAGCGGAATTCGCCGCATGTTTGACCTGGCGGCCAACCTCGAAGATCCCGTCAATCTGTCCATCGGTCAGCCTGACTTCGATGTCCCGCAACCGGTCAAAGATGCCTATATTCAGGCGATACAGGACGGTAAGAACGGGTATGCGTTGACTCAGGGGATCCCGGCGTTGCGCGAAAAACTGCAGGCCGAAGTGGATGCCACCCTCGGGCACGACGACCGGGAAGTGTTCGTCTGTAGCGGTACCAGCGGCGGGCTGATGTTGTCTGTGCTGTCATTGATCAATCCGGGCGATGAAGTGATTTACTTTGATCCCTTCTTTGTCATGTATCCCGCCATCATCGAACTGACCGGTGGAAAATCGGTCAAGGTCAGCATTTACCCGGACTTCAAACTGGACATGAATCAACTGGAGGATGCGATCACGGATAAAACCAAAATGATCATCCTCAATACCCCCTCCAATCCAACTGGCGTTTGTTTTTCACAAGAGGAAGTCAAAGGCGTGGCGGAAATGGCGGCCAAGCACGGGATCTGTCTGGTGTCTGATGAAATCTACAGCAAATTCGTTTACGACGAACCCTACGTGTCGGCGGCGAAGCACAACCCCCAAGCGATCGTGATTGACGGGTTTTCCAAAACCTACGCCATGACCGGGTTGCGGGTCGGATACGTGCACGGGCCTCGGGAAATCATCCAAACCATGCTGAAGGTCCAGCAATTTACATTTGTCTGTTCCCCCCACCCGGCCCAGTGGGCGGGGGCGGTGGCGCTGGATACGGATGTCACCCCCTATGTCGATCAGTACCGGGTGAAACGCGATCGGCTATGTGCGGGATTGGCTGACAAGTACGAAATCGTCAAACCCGGCGGCGCATTTTACGCGTTCCCGAAACTGCCCGAGGGCATCACCGGACAGGCTTTCGTAGAAAAAGCAATCGCGCACAACCTGATGGTCATCCCCGGAAGTATTTTCAGCAATCAGGATTCACACTTCCGAATCTCCTATGCCGTTAGCGATGACAAACTGGAACAGGGAATCGAGATCCTCAACCAAATCGCTTAGGCGACTGGCAGTTAGGAATTTACCATCCGTTGGCGACGCCGCCAGCGTCGGAGCGAAGCTGGCAGCATCGCCAACGGTAAGCTTTCAACCGCCAACCGCCTTAAACCGGTTGCTGATGAACATGTTACGGTTAACTCTCAGAGCAGACGGAATCGCCAACAGAGATCTTCCCCGCTTCGACAACGTAGGCTGTGATGCCGCCGTGACCACGCATTGCATTATACCCCCCGCGCCCCAACGCTTCTTCCATGCGGCTGCAAGGGGCACAGTTCCCGGTCCCGTATAGCGTGGCCGATCCGATTTTAAACTTGCGTTGCTTGAGCGCCTGCAAGTTGATCCCGGAGACCGCGATGTTTCGCCGCAACAACGCCGGATCGATCTGTTCACGCGCGAGCAACTTTGCCACCACCGCTAGGTGCTCGTATTGGATCAATGTGACTTGTCGCTTGGCCTCCGGTTTTCCTGAAAAACGGTCGCCGACCAGCCCCCGGGATGGCTCGGCCAGCACCTCCGTAACATTCTGTACGTCAGTCCGGCGACCGGGCCGCAAACCAATCCATTGGACCTCGCCGGCGTGGGCGAACGTGGCCAACAACTCTTTAAGTTCAAGGCTCATAGGTCGAAAACAATGGTAGGAAATAAACGACGAAATCGGCAAACGAGAAACTATTTCGTCAAAATAAGTTTATCCTGGCGCGTCTTTCGCAACCGGTAAATCTGCCCCTTGTGCTCGATCCAGATCTCGTCGCCGCATCGGGCGAGCGTATCGAACTTGATGATTTTAGGAAGATTTGGCACCTCACCGGATTCATTGTGTTGCCCATCCGGGTCTTCCGGCGGATCAGGAGGGTGCTTCGGGGCGTCAGACATAATTGGGAGTGCCAAAACTCTTTGGGGAACGTTTTTCCAATAATAGCCCCGGTAAACGCTTTAAGGGTTGTCTGGAGGACTAAGTTTCCGATAAACTACATATCGGAAGTCGAAAGGACTTCTGGAGTTACTTTAGTGTTTTTTGACGACGCAGCAAGCCACCTTGTGTCCCTCTTGCGGATCCAGCAGCCAGCCACGCTCTTAAGACGATTGCTCTCATGCGATGAGAGCAATTCATCTGTTTTGGTTCAAAAGGATCCTTCCAATGAAGACTGTTATCTGTCGCCGCGCGTTTACTCTGGTTGAGCTGTTGGTGGTTATCGCCATCATCGGAATTTTGATCGGCATGCTTTTGCCTGCGGTTCAACAAGTACGTGAGGCCGCCCGTCGTATCAGCTGCGGGAATAATATTCGCCAGCTTTCTCTGGCCACATTGAATTACGAATCAGCCCACATGGGCTTTCCGATGTCGTGGGTCGGTAATTCCGGCACCGAAGATGGCTGGTCGGCGCAGGCAAAAATCCTGCCGTTCCTCGAACAGGTCAACTTAGCCAGCAAAATCAACTTTCAACTCAGCTACACCGACCCTGCTTTCGACAGTGTGAATCTTGGCGCTGGCCCGGTAAAACTGGCGTCCGCGCGCGTTGACATCTACCAATGCCCCAGCGAGATTAACAGTCGAACCCGGTTTAGTAATGGCGTGGCGATCCATCACCCGCTGAACTATGCCGCCAACGCCGGTGACTGGTTTGTTTTCGATCCTGCCAACGGCCGGATCGGAAATGGAGCCTTTGGCGTCAACCGCGAAGTAACAATCAGCCAGTTCAATGACGGCACCAGCAACACGTTGATGTTTGGCGAAGTGAAAGCTTACACGCCATACTTCCGCAATGCAGCGATCAGTGGCGAAATCGCCATGCCTACTGACGTAAATACGGTGTTGGGGCTGGGCGGACAATTCAAAACCAATTCAGGGCACACTGAATGGGTGGACGGTCGCGCACATCAAACTTCATTTACCAGTACCTTCACACCCAATACCCGGATAATCTTTACCGATAGCGGCAGCGGACAAGAATTCGATGTCGATTGGACCAACCAGCAGGAAGGAAAATCGACGACCGCCCGCACTTATGCTGCGGTGACCTCACGAAGCTTTCACCCCGGGGGCGTGACTGTCGCGCGCGTGGATGGATCGGTACATTTCGAGGCCAATGAAATTACCGCTGATATCTGGCAAGCCATGTCGACGCGAAACGGCGGCGAAGTGGTTACTGAACTGTAAACGCTCAGCATTCCCCGGTCACACGGCGTGATCAAGGCGGCCAAATTTTCGACAATTCAAGGCCAGCAGGTGAACCATCTGCTGGCCTTTTGTCTTAGGTATCAACCGCCGTGCTGCGAAAATCAGCAAATCGCTATTTTGGCGGTTGGGCGATCGGTGATACAAAATAAGATAATTCTCGCTATCCTGAAGGCGATACCAACGCAGTCGTGCAATCAAGTCACAAACGAAGACGCAAACGGAGCAACAATGAAGAACAGCCAATTCATCTGGAGCAACGGAGAAATGATCCCCTGGGAGAATGCCACCGTGCACGTGATGTCTCATGCGCTGCATTATGGATCAAGCGTTTTCGAGGGGATTCGCTGCTACGACACGCCGGCAGGACCGGTCATTTTTCGTCTGGGTGGGCATATCCGGCGGCTGTTGGATTCCGCGAAACTGTATCGCATCGATGTGCCATACACCTCCCAACAACTGACGCAAGCCTGCAAGGACTCGATCAGGAAAAACGGCCTGACCAGCGCCTACATCCGCCCGCTGATCTTTCTGGGTGAGGGGCCGCTGGGGGTTGTGCCAAAGGACGATGTTCCGGTAGATGTGATCGTTGCCGCCATGGAGTGGGGAGCGTATCTGGGCGAAGAGGGCATGACCAAGGGCATCGATTGCTGTGTGTCATCGTGGACACGTACGACCAGTGCGTCGATCCCGGTGCTCTCCAAAGCCGGTGGACACTACCTGAATGCTCAATTGATCGGCGGCGAGGCACGTCGCAACGGATTTGACGAAGGAATTTCTGTTTCGGCACAGGGCACCATCAGCGAAGGATCTGCGGAAAATATTTTTATTGTGCGCGATGGCAAAATTTTTACGCCTCCGTTGTGCGCTTCGATTCTTGGCGGCATCACGCGCGATTCAGCAATTGCCCTGGCCGGCGATCTGGGCTTCGAGGTAATCGAGCAGCAGCTGCCGCGCGAGTTGATGTATGTTGCGGACGAGATATTCATGACAGGCACGGCTGCCGAAATCACCCCGGTTCGATCCGTCGATCGCATCAAGATCGGCACCGGCTCACGAGGCCCAATTACCCAAGCGGTTCAAGCAGCGTTCTTTGGCTTGTTCGACGGAAAGACCGAAGATAAACGCCAGTGGCTGGAACATGTGAGTTAGGTGCCGCTCCGACCGTTAAATATCCAGGGACCGATGCCCGGGTACGGGCTGCCGGGCACTTCATTAACGGCTATCAATTGCACTTACCTACCCCAGTCCTTACCTGTTTTTACACTTTGATAACCATTCTTTATCGCCAATCACATCTCCGCAGGAAAAAATTGAAAACCCGACTCTCATTTGCCATATTTGAAATCGCATCGTTCCCTTAACGGCCGCGCCGGTACGGGGTCGAGGCATCTTGCAAGGTATTTCATTGATCAAAAATGAGGAGCTGTCGCTATGCCTGTTTCAGATGTGAGGACCATTCGTAACTATATTGTGTGCGGTCATGGGTCGGCCGGCAAAACATCGCTGGCGGATGCGTTTTTAACCATGACGCAGACCTTACCCGGGAAACACAGTGTCGATGACGGAACCAGCGTCTGCGATTTCGACCCCGAAGAAAAGAAACACAAATACACCATCGAAGCCGCCACGATCAATTTTGATCATGGCGGCTTTCACTTTAATGTCATCGATACTCCCGGCTACCCCGACTTCATTGGCCAGGTCATCGGCCCCATGGAGGCCACCGACAATGCGTTGATCGTCATCAATGCCCACTCCGGCATCGAAGTCAACACCCGCCGCGTTTTCGAAGCCGCCACCGAAAACGGACTGGGACGCGTGATCGCCATCAACAAAATGGATGAAGAGAACATCGACTTTGAGGGGTTAATTGGTGAAATCCGTTCCCTCTGGGGTGTTGAGTGCCTGTTGTTGAACGTGCCCGTCGGCACCGGTTCCAGCTTTCGCGGCGTCATCAATGTTCTGGAGGTCCCCGAAGATACAGCAGGCGCGATCGTTGACCCAACCGTGATCAACGAACCGCTGATCGAGTCCATCATTGAATCCGACGACGAAGTGATGGAACAGTACTTTGAAGGTAACCCACCTTCGGACCAAACCATCAAACGCCTGATCGTCAAAGCCATTGCAGCAGGGGCGTTGATCCCCATCGTGTGCGTTAGTTCCCGCACCGGTGTTGGAATGGTAGAGCTACTGGATGTGATGGGCCAATGTGGTCTGTCCCCGGTAGAGATCAGGCGTTTTGCCGGTGACAGTGAACATCCGGTCCCCATCCAGCCGTCTGCCGATGGACCGTTGATCGCGAAGGTCTTTCGTACCCGCATCGACCCTTGGGTACAAAAGCTGAACTTTATTCGTGTGTACTCCGGAACGCTGCACCGGGACGATGTCGTTCATTTTCACTTGGGCAACGAAGCCGCAGACACTCAATCGGTGAAACTTGGCCAGTTGTTTCGCGTGTTGGGAGAAACAACCAGCGCGGTCGATTCGGCCGGCCCCGGAGAAATCGTGGCCGTTGCCAAAGTCGATGAACTGCACAGTGGTACCGTCCTTGGGGATGTGCATTTGCCTGCCGCGCGTTTCCCGTCCCCGATGGTTTCACTGGCCGTGACGCCTAAATCACGTGGCGATGAAGCGAAACTGTCCGGGGCACTTCACAAGGTGGTCGAGGAAGATTCGACATTCGGGCTTCGACGGGATGAACAGACTCAGGAATTGGTGATGACGGGGATGAGTGAATTGCACCTGAGTACGATCCAGGAGCGACTTTGCCGCCGGGACAAACTGGAAGTGGAAACCAAAATGCCTCGCATCGCATTTCACGAGACCATTTCTCATGCCGCAGAGGGATCTTACCGACACAAAAAGCAATCCGGCGGGCGCGGACAATTCGGCGAGATCCACATTCGCATGCAGCCACTGCCGCAGGGAACAGACATTGAAGAATTTGCGACCAAGGCCAATTTTCATGCGATGAAAGAGTACCACTACAACGCCAAAGCAAACTTTCTGTGGGTGGATTCAGTAGTTGGCGGCGTGATTCCGCACAACTTCATGCCGGCCATCGGCAAGGGGTTTGAAGAACAGGTGGCATCCGGTGTGATCGCCGGCTATCCGGTTCAGGACGTCTGCGTCGAGGTGCATTTTGGCAAACACCACGCAGTTGATTCCAGCGAAGCGGCGTTCAAGATCGCCGCCCGCCAGGTTTTTCGCCAGGTTTTCAAAACAGCAGGCCCCAACCTGCTTGAGCCGGTTGTGTCGATGGAGATCGAGATCCCGGAATGCTCCGTTGGCGACATCTACAGTGATCTGTCCAGCCGTAGCGGGCGCGTTTCAGGCAACGTGTCACGCGGTGGAGGTATAGCCGTTGTCGAGTGCGAGGTGCCCCTGCGCGAGGTGGTGAATTACTCGCGCACGCTGTCGAGCATTACCGGTGGAATGGGGAGTTTTGAAATGCATTTTAGCCACTATGAACCCATGCCTGCCCGTCAACAAACCGAACTTGCAGCGGCAGACTAATGGACCAATGCGGCCTAATGCGTGACCGGTCCTGCCAGCGATCATGCGCTGCCGAACCGGCCGTCTGGTAAGGCACGTCTGTCAGATTTTTGTTTTTCGGGGGAGCCGTGCCGCTTTCTCCTTTTCGCCAAACGCTGAAAGGAGAAAGCTCCCGCATTGGAATCGCCCGAATCGAGCAAACCGAGCAATGCCATCACCTCAAATACCGTAGCCGCTAGTAATGCGGCGGCTTTTCATCCTCAGCCTTGCGCGGCCCCTCTTCCTCCCCCGGACTTTCCAGTCGTTCGTTCATGCGCTTGAGCATCGCAAAAACGCGATCCAGCTTTTCGGTATTGTCCAGCACCGCCCGGTCCAGCATCTCCAGATCGTGCTGGAGATGGGCGATCGACATTTCGAGGTTGGTCAGACGTTTTTCAGGATCGTTCATGTTGACATTCTAAGTGGTTCCATTTCGACGGCAATCATGGACCAGCCCCGAAACCTGAGACTTGTCCGGAATCGGGTGCCGCGAAAGCGACAAGTGGGGCCATAATTCAAACGAAAGCTCGAATTTCTTTCAGCCAGATGCCGCGCGAACCGTTTCGTCGTGCAATCGTCTACGAAGACAGGCCGCTGCGCGTTACAATAGTCTGTCCAATCCAATCGCTCTAAATTTATCTGGCGCACGATTTTCCCCATGGCACCGCAGAACACAACCAAGTCATCCCCGGGATCAGCCGATTCAACCAACATCGAATCATTGGTCGAATTAATGGCTGGAGAAATGACAATCTCCAAAGCTGATCACTGCCCGATGCCGGACTATGAATTGCTGGTCGAAATCATCCAGGTGTTGCGAAAATTGGTCAATCCGATTCGCCGCGCCGAAGAATCCAGCACACTTGAATTGTCAGCGCGACTGCTGGACCAGTTGAAATTCGTTCGCAGGAATCTGACCGATCAAATCTCAGCGGCCATCTCACGCCACCAGGAAGCGTGCCATGAAATCAATGGCGCTGACAACCCAGAAGCGGCAATCCCCACCAGCAACATTCGACCACTGGCCGTGGAAGTAACCGATCACTTCATTCAGCAAATCCCCCGGATCCGCGACCTGCTGACCACCGATGTGCGGGCCGCGTACGATGGTGATCCAGCCAGCCAGAACCTCGAGGAAGTGATTCTGTGTTACCCGGGGTTCACCGCCGTCACCGTCTTCCGACTGGCCAACCAACTGCACCGTTTGAAAGTACCTTTCATTCCGCGCATGATGACCGAGTGGGTGCACGGTGAGACAGGCGTGGATATTCACCCGGGTGCCACCATTGGGAAACACTTTTTTATCGACCACGGCACGGGGGTGGTCATCGGTGAGACCTGTGAAATTGGCCAACACGTTAAAATTTATCAGGGGGTGACACTTGGCGCACTCAGTTTCCCCAAGGACGAAAAAGGGGCGCTGGTACGCGCACTCATCCGAAAATGCAGATTCATCTCGGAACGTCATCAAACGTATCACATTCGGTGAGGACAGAACATCCTCTGACGATGATTTCATTGCAAACCAAGCAGAACAGAAACAAAATG
>CALCJM010000011.1 GCA_937967505.1 uncultured Pirellulaceae bacterium
AAATATTTGCTGTAACTTTTGAATCTCTGGCTTGGTCGCAAGGAAACGCTCAGCGATACAGTAGGCGAGTTGTTCCCGAACTACCAAGCTTCAAAGCTGGAATTTTAATTATACACAAATTGCCTGCGCGAACAGCTTTCGAAATATTGAAGCTCGACGACGAACCACAATAGCGAGTGATGCAGTCTGACATATTTGCCGAGAAGCTGACCAACAAAGAGGTCCGAATCCAAGTCCGTGTAAAAAGAGAACGTCAGCACTAACTTGAACCAAACTAACATTTAACCCCGCAACAGATATCCGAATTGTCATCCCATCGTCAAAGACAATCATCTACGGGGCAAGCGAAGTCATCCTGCAAACAACTCTTCAGGAAGTCCAGCAACGCGTAAACAACGGCGTCCAGGTCATGTAGGCTGATTTTCTTCGGTCAACCACTGCCTCTCGACCGCTTGTTCAACGAGCCAACATGATTGTGTTGGCTTTTCACCGCTGGCGCAACATGAATATCGCCGCCGAGGTCGGCCTGAGCAGAAATCAGGTGGGCATCTGGCGAAAACGCTGACAAATATCCTTTGACGCCTTGGTCGATATGGAATGCAGCGGAACCCACGCCGCGCTCGTTCGCTTGATCCAAGACGTGCTCAGCGACGCGCCCCGCAGCGGTGCGCCACCGACTTTTACCGCCGAGCAGGTCACTCAAATTCTGGCTGTTACCTGCGAGCCACCTGAGCTTTCGCAGCGACCGGTGTCTCAGCAGCAGGTCGAACCGAAGCCGATTTCTGCCAGCACATCACACAAACCGTTGCCACCGACCCTAAAGCACACTGGCGTTTGACTGTCGATAACTCTGATACTAGGACAATTTGCCAACCTCGTGGCCGATTCATCTTGTAAGTGGCGAAGTAAAGCGAATTAAGCTCAAACTTGATCAGATAGTGCTTGCCAGCAATATTTCGTTGCCTTCTCAATTTTGGGAATCTTGGGAGTGAGTCGATTAGTGCTCAGCTTGAGTTCTGAGCTTGGTGGCAAAAACTGAATGATGCTAAGTGATGTTGTGGCCACTTACGAGTTGGAAATCAAGATCTTTAAGTGTCTTTGCCAATGGTAATACAAAACTCTTCTCTCGATTGCCACCGATTAGAATTCCCACGACTCGAGTTGCCTTATTGGGGTAATCTGTCACAACTAGGGAACCAGAGTCACCTCCCAAAGAGAACGGTGGGCCGAACGAGCTTACTTCAATGACCCCTTCAAAATAGACTGTCCCTTTGAAATCTTGAGAATTAGCAGGGCCGTAGTAGCTGACAATGCTATAGTCGATCCACTCAGCCTTGGAGTGAATGGTCTCGATTTCGCCTTGGGTAAATCCCGTCGATCGTCCCCATTTCTTGACCGGCATACCGACTTTCGGGGAAGCAAATTTGGTTGGCGTATCGAAGGAATTTGAACCCGCGCCTTGACGCGAAGATACCATTTTCTGATCGAGAATTCCGAACCAGGCAATGTCGCGGTTCGCTGAAGTATCGATGAGTGATGGCAATCCTTGCGACATCGTTGCGGCTGAGTCAAACTCACCTATCAGGTTTATCTCGGCGATGTCGGCGCTTACATCCTGAATACCAGGTACAACGATCGGTGTTCCCGGTAATGCGGTGCTACAGCCGCCGATGACGTGGTTGCAACCCAAGCCGTAAAGATTGTTGCCTTTGCCTTTTCGTTTCGCCAAAGCCGTAAAAGTTCCGGCGTTTCGTTGATTACCGACACCGATCGACGAACCACAACAGATTGCTTTTTTGTTACGTCGCACTGGCTCGAACCGTCCATAGGTTTGCAGACGCTGATCAATACGAAACGGACGAGAAGTTTTGATCTCCAACAGGAAGCCTTGTTTTTCAAAAGCCTTTCTGAAAGTCTGTTGGAGTTCTATCTGTTTCTTGTCTGCTATCTTTTGACGCGTAAAAATGGTAAGTAGCTTTGCGCCGCGTTCAAGAATTCGCATTATCTTGCGAAAGCGAAAATACTCCATCTGTTCAACAGAGAACGGAACAATGGATTTGTCTCCAGCATCTAGGGGATCCAATCGAGCTGTGTTGGAGAGAATGCCTTGATCACGGGCCCAATGGAGAATCGCCGTGCGGACTGCTTCCAATTTCACTATTCATCTCCTCTGACCACAAGAATTGTGCCAGTCGGATCATCACTCGGGCGATTCATACTTTTCACTTCGTAAAACCCACGAGGAAAATCATCGGAGAGTTTGAATGCAAAATTTGAAATCTTGGCACCACGGAACCGATAACTAACTTCCTTTTGATATCCGTCTTCGACGGGATCTCCATTTTCGTCAATTTGTACGACCTGGATTGTTTCGCGCGGATCCGAGACCGGTTGACTGTATGAAACCAGCAGTTCAACAGTCTCATTTTGCAAATAGACCGGCTTGCCCAAACTAATGCCGACATGAACCTCTTCAGATTCTGATTCCTGAGCCCCCGCCGAGAAGGGTCTCGCATCAGTCGGAACTTCAAAGAATTCGAATAGAAACCTGCGCAAGTTTCGATCCTCGAAAATTACGCTGTGCTCTTTTTCTGCGTAGCGATGAGGTAATTCAGGCGGAATCGCACTCAGAACGGGCACTGTTTCGTCACCCGACCGAGCGACTTTCATTGCTTTGGGATCCACATTGGCAGAGAGAAACTCGTTGGAAACTATAGTCTCATGATAGCCGCCACCAAAACAAAAGTACTCAATTTGTTTTGGGCGTTTGTTGATATCCAATTTTTCCCAAAAGTCACGGGCAGAATCGATGTTGTCAGAATTAAAACCGAACCGATTGCTGATCTCACTTCGAAATGGGTCAGTAAGCTCGGGTAAAGAACCGCCTCTTCCTTTTGTGGTAGTCATTCCACTTTTGGCTGGCGGTACGAGTTGGAAGACCGCGGGATATCTGGAGTCATTGGCGAGGTTCTTAATGTCTGCGCCGCTCAGTCCCAGCATGCCTTCTTTTCCCTGAAGCATCAGCAGGGCTTTGGGAGCTCCCGAATGTGGCGTGCCCAACGTGATCAAGTTTTTGATTTTGTCGAACCACGGCTTGTCGCTGAATTCACCACTCTCAAGCAGGTAGCGAATAACTAATCCACCCATGGAATGGCCGACCATGTCAATCTCTAGGGGACCTTCGTGAGTGTCAAATTGCTGATCGAGAACACTGGCCAGAAAGCGGGCAGAGTCGGCATTGGACCGACGCCAGTCATATGGGAAAGGAATAAATCGTTTTTCCGAATCACCTTCGATGTATCCAAAGTGGTTTCGAATATCATCCAAAATAGTCTGATAGACGGACTTGATGAAAACCTTGTAAATAATTCTCGACGGAACAAGATCATCTTTGACTAACTCATCGACTCTTCCGTAGCCAGTGAGGTACTCCCAAGCGGTCGGTGGCCAGACCAGATCTCCATTGGGGGCATCAAGTTGCGTGCCCATAATACCCGGGGCAAACACTAAGCATTTCATGTTTTTCCTTGAAAAATTGGGTCAATCTTGAAAGTAGTGGCGTGTGGCTGACTTACGTCATTACAGGAACGCCAATCTGCATTTTAAAATTGTATCAAATTGAACAAGTGAGCGTTGACGATTTTTGCTTGGCTCATACTGAGAGCAACGGCATAAAAGTTACTGGACGATGAGGCAGTGTCACTACCATTGTTCTGCTCAACGAGCGCTCATTCTTCCCAATGGTTGGTCGCGTGCGAACGCCATCTGCGATTCTGCCTGCCACTCTTCCAGGATTATGGCCGGTTGATAACCAGTTGATGCTTAACTCGCCTCGGTGACCGAGACGTGGGGCGAACCGCTCCAATAACATGCCACCTTGGTCACCTCGACCTGCTGTGGTATTTCTCGAACTTTGGCTTAAACTTCTGTCTCGGCTTCTACGCTACCCAACAGAACTACCCGTATTACCCATTTGCCCGGTCCTTTCTTGTCTCTTCCAAACACGGAATCCGAACCGAACCAAACACGCAACACCACCGAACGCCGAAATTTCATCAGGATGTCAATCTATCAGATTGTGCTACGAATCGGATGGATCTTCAAAACGGAGAGCATCATCATGCCGGCGTTTATGGACCTGATCGGCGGTGCGGCATGGCAGCGGGGATGTTTGCCGATGCTCAATCGGTTGGGACAGAGTATCGTGCCGCTGCTGTTTTCCGATCAAATCCGCAATGTGCCGCGCAAACGCAACTGGTTGTGCATGACCAGTGTGATGATGGGCGGCTGCTTCCTGGCGCTGGCGGTGTTATGGTGGATCAGCGGTGGACAACGGACCGTCTGGTGGCCATTCTGTTTTTTGTTCGTGTACGCGCTGTTCTTTACCGCCACCGGCATGAACCAGGTGCTGTTCAGTACCCTGACGGGGAAACTGATTCGCGAAAATTACCGAGGCCGATTGGCCGCCGTTGGCAGTCTGGTCGGTGGCACCGGTGCAATTATCCTCGCCTTGATCTGCCTCAGACCATGGCTGCAATCGACCGAAGCGTTCCACCCCCAGTTCGGCTTGATCTTTGGATTTACCGGTGTCCTATTCGTTGCCGCCGGTATCACGGCGGCTTGGTTCATTGAAGACGCAGGCGACACCTCTCACCCTCTCCGTAGCCACATCGACATATTAAAAGCGTCCGGAAAGATTGTGTTGGAGAATTACAATTTTCGCTTACTGGTCATTGCTGCGGCGATGTACGGCATGTCGTTGACGCTGCTCCCACACTACCAGTCCATCGCGCGTGCGAGACAGGGAGCCGGTTTGGGCGACCTTGACGGAGCGCTGTCATGGATCATTGCACAGCATATCGGCGCATCGCTGCTGAGCGTTCCTGCTGGTGGGATCGCGGACCGGTACGGGAACCGCCTGGTCCTGCAAATCCTGATGGGGGCCGTCTGCATCGCGCCGGTGCTGCTGCTGGTGCTTCATGCTGTGGAAACCCAATGGCGACTCCCCTATCTGCTGGTCTTTTTTCTGCTGGGGCTGACGCCAATCACCTTCCGATTCTTCAATAATTATGCCTTGGAAACTACCGACGCCAGCAATCATCCCGCGCGGTTGAGCACCTTGGGCGTCTGTTTCGCGTTACCCGTGATTCTGTCATCGACACTGATCGGATTACTGATGGACCTGCTGGGGGTAACGCCTGTTTTTGTCTTCGTGCTGGTCCTGCTGTTGGCAGGCTGGATCGTCACTCTTGGGCTCGAAGAACCCAGGCAAGACAAACCCAGGCACCGGTAATGCGTTGAATTGTGATCTGGCAATAGTGCGAAAGTGTAAAAGTGAGCCGCAATAAATTTCTCGTGCACCAAAGCCAAAGCAGATCTGATTTTCGCACAGGCTCCCTTCGCACAGCATTCCATCAAAAAGGAAATCGACTTGCCCTCGATCGCGTGCCAGATAATGCCGTTTTATGATCGTTGTGTTGGAAAGTGGCACTGAATTGGGCGGTCCGGGCGTAGACATCGCTTTGCTGGCACTTTCAAATGCTGTCGACAGCTACCTGATTTCCCGGATCAGTTTTGCCGCGCGATAATTAGTCTGAAGCCAAATTTCGATCGGGACATGCTGTTCCCCTGTTCCTGTTGATTCGCAATAATGTCGAATTGGGTGGGCTGCCAGTCCGCCCCGCTGTTTCAAAGCTCTGCAAACCACGGATGGTGCAATGCGAATTTTCTTCTCGGTCGGCGAACCTAGTGGAGATCTTCACGGGTCCAATCTGATCCACCGTTTCCGTACTACCAACCCGGACATCGAGTGTGTCGGATTTGGCGGCCCCAGAATGGCCGAAGCCGGCTGCGATCTGCACTATGACCTGACGCAAAAAGCCGTCATGTTTCTCAAAGAAGTCATCGGTCAACTGCGTTTTTTCTTTTCTTTGGTCGATCAGGCTGATGAATACTTCGCCAACAATAAAGTGGACGCGGTGGTCCTGATCGACTATCCCGGGTTCAACTGGTGGATTGCCCGAAAAGCCAAAAAACGTGGCATCCCGGTGTTTTATTTTGGTGTTCCGCAAATGTGGGCGTGGGCACCATGGCGCGTCCGCAAGATGCGGAAATTCGTCGATCATGCACTTTGCAAACTGCCGTTTGAGGTGGACTGGTTCAAGAAACGTAACGTCACTGCGACGTATGTTGGGCACCCCTACTTTGATCAACTGGAACGGCAGACCTACGACGGATTGTTTCTGCAAGCACAAAAAGCAAAACAACTGATCACCTTGCTACCGGGCTCCCGTAATCGAGAGGTCGAAAACAATTTGCCGACGTTGATCAAATCCGCCGCATTGATTTCAAAATCGTGCCCGCAAACCACCTTTGCAGTCGCATCTGCCAACGCCAAACAAATGGAGATGGCTCAAACGATCATCGACGATATCAAATCACAATCCGACCAAGATTTTCCGCTGATTGAACTCCACGTCGATCGCACGCCGGAGCTGATGGTTGCGGCGACGGCCTGCATGGCTTGCAGCGGTTCGGTATCGCTGGAATTGATGCACCACCGCAAGCCCACGGTGATTGTCTATAAAATTGGCCGGATGATCGCAATGGCTCAAGCCATTTTGCTGCGCACGCGTTACATCACGCTGGTGAACCTGATCGCGGTCAAAGATATTACCAAACGAACCTGGCGCCCGGCCGACCCCGATTCTGGGAGTCAAGACGCACAAGAGATGGTGATGCCCGAGTACCTGTCCACCGGCGACGTGTCGGCTCCGGCCGCCGGCCAGATCATTAACTGGTTGAAGAATCCGGATCAGCTACAGGGGAAAGTCAATCAGCTTGACGCCCTCGCGCGGCAGTATGCCAAACCGGGTGCGGTCAACGCCGCAGCAGACTACATCCTGAAAACGCTCAAGGCGACATCAACCCAGCATGCCACCAAGCGGAAACGCGCCGCGTAGTCATAGACCGGTTTCCGTGGGTTTTTCAATTGTCGGTGGACGCTGGTCTACGTCTGTTTTGCTGCGTAGCTCATCCACCATTTGGTGGGCACGCAGGCCAGCAGCATCACGGCTAAATGAAACACGCCCACGGCCAAGATGACGTTCAGTGTTTTGTCTTCCGAACCTGAATACGCATGCAGGCCGACCCCCAGCACGTTGACGCCCTTCCATGACCAGAGCGTCACGATGTTTCCAAAGATGGCGATCATGGCAAACCCGCGTTCTTTTACCATGCCCCCCCACCGTGCGTGCAGACTGATTGCGTTCCACAGGACAATCATCAATGCCCCGTTTTCCTTCGGGTCCCAGCCCCAGAAACGGCCCCAAGAATCATCACCCCATAACCCCCCCAGAACCGTCCCGAAGAAACTGAACAACAATGCCAGGCACACCATGCCGTACATTACATTGTAAACGTTACGACGAGCCTCCTTATTGAAGGCCGGTGTCAGCATCGCGCCCACGATGTACGCCACGCCCAGCGCTCCGGCGGCGAATGTTGTCCCGTATCCAATTGTGATACACACGACATGGGTGGCCAGCCAGAACTGGGTATCCAGGACCGCCATCAATACGGTGAACGTGTCACCGTCGGTGATCGACATCGTCCACGCCCACAGCAACGCCAGAAATGCCCCCATCCCGCCCAGCACGTTTCCAATCCCCATCCCCGTCATCCGTTCGACCAACATCATCAGCGGGACAAACACGGCCGTCACAAACAACGCTGAGGAATAAAGATTCGTCACCGGAGGACGCCCCGAAATGTAAATGCGGAAGATCAATCCTGTAATCAGAAAAAAGGACCCCAACCCCAACAGCCAGAGCGACGCCTGGTTAAATTTAACGCTATAGCCCACCCAGCCAAACGTCGCGACCAGAAATGCGGCCAGGAAAATAACCATCGCGTTAACAAAGAAGTGAGAACCTCCATAAATCAACTCCGCCCCGGTCCTAGACACCGAGTATCCGTGCGGCGCGTCTTTTTTCAATTCGGCTAAATACGTTTTCAGCGCACCGTTAAAAGTATCAGCATCCCGGGTGCGATACGCGGGCCCCAGTTTTGCGAACAGAGCCGAGTATTTATCGAATGCCTGTTCTGTTTCGTCTGAAACATCTTCCAGACCGCCAATCTCCTCCAGTTTTGAAATCAGGCTGGCCGTCATTGGTTCAATCTGGGTGTTGAACTGAGCGTTGATCTCCGGCCCCAAACGTTCTTTGAATCCCTCACGCAGCCCTACCGGCAATGACTTCCACTGACGAGCAATCTTTTCCGAAAGTACATCTGGATCGTCGATTTGATAAGTCTGTTTGAGCACCTCCAAAAGCTTTGGGTCCCGCACGATGGCATTTGTCGCGCGTTGCGCCAGCAGCATTTCTTCAATCTCCGGTCGAATATCCACTTGCACGATCTTCCGCGCCAGTGCCGCGTAGGTTTTGGCACCGTGACGTTCCGCCAGTGTGCGAATCCAGTCACGATCGAGCCCTTGGGAAAACGTTCGCCATTCTTGGTCGCCGTCAATCGACGGCAGCAGCAGCGGCAGTCCCGGCCGGGTCGAATCCAGTGCGAGGTTGATGCGTGTTTCGAATCCCAGGTCAGGGTTCTTCTGGTGGATGCCACCAAAGGCCGCCTGAATCGTTTGAACACTACCGATTTTGCGAGCGACACCGGAAAGACGCTTCTGAAACTGGTTGTATTCATCTTCCTCCAAACCCTCGGGAATAACGCTACGAATCGTCGTGCGGGCATTCGCAAGCTCTTCCAACGTGTACCGCATCGTAGGGCGTTTCAACTGTCGATCGACTTTCTCTTGTAGCTCCTGCTTCTGATCAGGATCTGTCGCGGCCTCCACCCCCTTCAGTAGATTCTCCAACCCTTCGTCGAACTTCCGCGGTAGGCCGAGTGTGTCGATCACTGTCGGATCCTCGATTCGTATCAACCGGTACTCTCCTGCCCCATCCGCCATGAACATGGTGTCGGCCAGCCACCGCATTGCGGATTGTTTGTCATTGTTGCCGTCGTAGACCTCCTCGCGTTTGGTTAGTGGTCGCAACGTATTCCTGGCCAGTGAATGAAGTGGCTGCACGCGCCCCTTGTAAGTGACTGGTAGCTGTCCCAGCAGATCCAACCGCATCGATTCATATTTTTCCGTACCGATGGTTGTGCGAGCCAATCCCTTGATGCCGTAGAGCCCAAAAATCAGCAGCAACGCAAACGCCAATGGAGAATGTCGCCAAACCGACAGCCGCCGCAGCCACGAAGTCTTGGCCAAGGTATCGACCGACTCGGCACGGCGTTTTATTTCTTCTTGCATCTGTTTTTGACGCTTTTCCAAAAAGCTCAGCAACGACAAACCAAACTGGGCGACCAGTCCCACCACCACAAACATGCAGCACACGTAAGGAATCATCCAGCCCTTATTTTTGACAATCTGAAGTGTGGAAATCTCTTTGCCCGTGGCGGGATCACGCGCGTATCCAGTTTGATAAAACGTCTCTCCAGCATAGCGCAATGGGTTGTTCATAAAGACGCGCTGGTCTGATTGAGTCTCTGACTGGCGATCATTCAGCACAAAATCTGACGAATACCAGCTTGGTAACTTCGTCCCCGGATACATTTTTGCCTGAACATCCTTCAGCGTCAGCGAATACGGTTTGTAGTCTGTTTTAAAACGTAAACCGATCTGATATTCCTTACCCCCCACGTCAACCGTATCCACCAGATCACTTAGGTATCCCTGCTGGGAAAGCAGATACGTTCCCAGCGGTTTGAGAGATTCTTTTTCGGTCAAACGCACCCACGCTGCCGCAATGTCGGCGCTTTGATCTGAACCGGCACCCGAGGCCACGGTTTTGGCGATTGCCGTGTAATCCCTGAATAAGCCGTCGGAAGCAATTCCGGAATCCTGTCCGGGGATCTTCCGCACTAGGTCGGCGTTTTCAACATATCGCAAGACCTCGATGTTGAACGGTAGTTCCGGATGCTCGATCGTCGCCAAATCATCATCCATCAACTGGTTTTCTGGCACTACCACGATCTGGTCAAATGCGTCATCGGATTGGTCAATCACCGCCAATTCGGTCGCCCGGATATCAGTGGCAATATTAACCGTCTCTCCTTCTGCTATCTGCATCTGGGTTTCGTCATTGGTCACCGACACGTAAATTTCATTGACCAGCAAACCCGCAATCCCCAGGTGCAGGATGACCATGCCTCCTTTGCGGCGGAAGATCAACACGGCCGCCACCAGGCAGACCAGTCCCGCTGCGGTAGACTGCGCCAGCTGCCAGACGATCCGCATGCCTTCCTTACCAATAAATGCGTCCTCTCCCAACAAAACAACCGCCGCCAGTGCAATTCCAACGATCAATGTCAGCGTTGCGACCAGCAGTTTTTCGATTCGTTTCCCCTTTCCAACGGCGAAAAATGCCAGCCCTCCTGCCGCCACCAACAATCCCAGCATCACTTGCAACACATACCACATTTGCCGATACGGAATGGGAGGTTCCGCCTGAAACGTCGTCGCCGATCGGGTATTAAATATGATCGCCCACGTGAACAATGCTCCGATCGCCGCGACCACCAAGCCGCCAATCAATCGCCCGCCGGAGGCCTGTAAGCGAAAACGCAACATGTGAGCCGCGATCAGATTCATCAACAGCAGCACGATCAAGGTAAAACCGCTGGGGATCACGAAAGATCCCGGAAGAGGCGGGGCATCGGGAAACCAACTTCGCACCATAATTGTCTGGAACGGCACTTGAACCAGCACACTGCTAAAGTGATCGTTTTTGATCTCCCACATGTCACGTTCGGACTGTTGAAGCGTGATCAAAAACGTCACCAACACACTCAACCCCAGCAACACCACCGTCAGTCGCAACGATGACAATGGTGTCAGGATTGCCTGAACAATATCGGTGGCAGTCAAGTCCTGCCCTTGGTCGGCTGCTCTGGTGCGAGATTGCGAAATTGAATCGGTAGCCATAATCGTTCTACTGTTTGAATGAGAAATCTTTCAGGAACTGATTAAAGCGCTCCTGGTTTTCACGCACTTTTTCACGCGGCCCGACCATCTTGAAAAACCAAGCCAAATCGTCCTTCTTCACCATCACACCAATCAGTCCCTGATCAGAACCATCATGATCCTCCAGCATCTCGATCCGCTGTCCCTGAATATCACTCACGGTGACCGAACGCGTTTCTTCCTCGACTTCGACATCACCAAGTTTCTCCAATCCGACTGACTGACGCCAGAAGTTGACATTGTCATTCCAGTTGTTGATCGCTGTCAAAGGCACAACAGAAATTTGCACGTTGCCTTCGTCGGTTTCCTGGACAAATCGGGCGACCACCATCGGCGATGTCTTGCCCAACTCAAATCCTGCTGGCGGAACCAGATCAAATTTGGGAGCCGCCGCCGCAACTTTTGGTGCAGTTGTAGACGTTTTGGGCTCGGGCCGGGCCGCTGCCTGGCGAACGCGATTCATAAACGGGCCGCCCATCGATTGCCCCGAGGATTTTCCCTCTTGATCGAACAGCAGGTAACCACCGCCCCGCCCTTTTTTATTTTCGAAATTTTCATCGATATTGTCGGCCGTTGCCGCTGGCAGCCCCAATTGGCTGACCCGCCAACGATTGACGTTGCTGAGCAACTCCTGTTGGCCGCCAAGTCGCGAAACGCGAATTTCAAGAGGCGAATCCGGGATGACAATAGTGGCGAAACGGAACGGAGCCTTGGGGCCGATCGTCCATCCCTCGGGCAACTTCCAAACCGGCTGTTTATCTCCATCGATGATGTCAAACGTCAGGTCATCGAAGAATTTCTGCCATTGGGGCTCGGTAGCCGCCACCTTTTCCGGTGCCCCGTTGACCTTGAAGAACCACGCTGCGTCGGGACGCTGGAACCAAGCCACCACCATGCGCGTTGGTGTCCCGGCTTCGGCAGTTGCGGCGAGCGGCTGTCCGGCCGCAGGGCCGGATCGATTGGGGGCAACGCGCGCTGGTGCACGCAGCCCCTCCAGCCCGGAAACGTCTTTGGGGATTTTGTGAACAGAAATGCTGGGCTTGGGCTTGCAACCACAGGCCAACACTATCATCAGTAGCGTCATTAACGGGGCGGTTCGCATCTTCGACTGTTGGTTTCGTTGGGCGTTCTATCGGAGGATCATTCTGCCAAAGAGGATTATCACCTCTTATTTTGAACCCGACAGCCCAAACAAGGATTCGATACCAAAATGTCGCAATCCGTTTTTTTCAAAAATCAACTTCCCGGTTAAGAAAGATGTCAGAAAACCGACCTTGCCCACCTAAATAAAGCAGAAGACCCTGCCCCGGGCCCCTGCCGTAAACCTTCGGTACTAATCTTCGCTCCCCTAAGTTCGTCTTTCGCAGAAATTGTCTTGGGCTAGCGTCGCTGAGCTATCAAAGAAAATGGCCGCGTCTTTCCGATAAAGGTTAATGCTAACCAACGCTTAACCGGAAAGGCGACGACCATGGATATCTGTACCTCATT
>CALCJM010000012.1 GCA_937967505.1 uncultured Pirellulaceae bacterium
CTCCCTTTCGCCGCTGTCCATTTTAAGAATCAACCGAAGTATCTTCTTAAAACTTCTCGCTCGACTTGCATGCCTAATCCACGCCGCCAACGTTCATTCTGAGCCAGGATCAAACCCTTCAATTGTATGCTTGCTAAACAGAGGCCAGAAACCGAAGCTCCCAACATATTTAGACGACTAACAGAGTTAGAATGAACAATCACCGAAGTAACCATTCGTTGCCAAATTAAAGTGCCGGTTCGAATCATCGTTTTCACGACTTCATCGCCGACGCAGCTCATCGCTGCTATTTGTCTGACCAGGTTAGATGGATGGAATAAACTTCCAACTAACCCAATTCACATGATCTTGTGCTTTAAACTTTTTGCTTGAAAAACTACCAATCAAAACCTGACCAAAGCCAAATCCAAACCAGCAATCCTCAAACGAATTTACAAGAGGTCTCTACTAAATTGTCAAAGATCAATCTCAGTGAGCTTGTCACTGAGAGGCGTAATTCTATGGACGAGGCGTCCAATGTCAACAGGTAAATGATGATTTGTTAAAAAACAGGCGGGGAGCCTTGGCGAGCCCGCCTCAGCCGTCGTTGAAGGAGGCCATTTCTGGTTCGATTTCCCCAGCCAACTCCTCCCAGCAGTGGCTTTCCAAGCGATCGCTCGTGGCAGTGCCGAAAAACCTGCACTCTAATGACCGAGCCAACGGTTGGCTAAAAAAACGATAGCCGGCTCGTTGAGTCGGCTATCGTTATGTTTGCCTGTTGGGGCGCGCCGAATCTACGGCGATTTCCCGCTGATCTGTTTAATAGTGCGTATTCGCCTTGCCCAGATCGACATCGCCCACCATGTGGAAGTGGTTGTGATCAATGTACAGCACCTCTACCGAATCCTCATCGGTCAATGTGTGAGGAATCGGCCAGCCCACGATCTTCTTTTCCTTATAGAAAGCCGTGCACTTATAATGTGCGTGGTGCAATTGAGCCGGTCCGATTAGCGGAACCACGCGCGGTGGATCAATATAGTCAGCGATTTTCTCCTTGATGAACGTCACGTTGCTACGTTGTGTTTCATTTAAGAAAGGGAAACCACCCTGCGTCTGGTTGGCACGTTCGAGGGCGCGCCATACCTCGTCGTCGCTGGGCGGATCAAGGGCTTTCACAGGCCCACCACTGGTAATTGGCCCCAGAATCGGCACACGGGCGTAGCGCTCGTGGATATGGTGCTTGTCTTCCTGCAGTTTCTGCCAGTATGGTGAGACCGGGATCGGCACGCTAAAGATACCCAATGATGGTCCAATCGACTGAAAACAGCCGGTTGTCGAAACTGCCGTTGCAGCCATTACCAATGCCATCAAGACGGTGAGTTTTCTGGTAAGCATTTCAAGTCCTTTTTGGTTATGCATTCCTAACACTTCTATCGTGATAAACTTTGCGGGACTTGCGGATTTTTACGACAATTCGGAATAATCCGGTTTTCAACTCATTTCAACAGCTTTCTGGGTGTTTTGGCTCGCTAGCAAAAGTCACTCGCCTGTTAAATCGGGCAGATTTGACCGTGAACCGATCGAAGACACGCGGGCCTGATTTAGTCGATTCTGCTCATTCACCTAATCCCGATCGCTGAGATCTGTCATAGTAAAGACATATTATCGATCGACTTTGCCGAGTCCGGTTGCCAATCCCCCACACGCCCAACACACGCCCAGCCCAACACAACGTACCCCGTATGAATCTTCGCCAAATCTCACTGGTCATGCTGCTGTGCGCCGCAGCGTTGGCTTTAGTCAGTTACGAAAGCTACCGAACCAACGCCGAGTTCGTTCGCAAGCTGGCCAGCAGTCCCGATTCCGCGGCTTTGTTTTCGAAACTGGAGGCGCGCATTCCGATGCGTAGCAAGATCACAGGCTTTTTTGCGGTGACACTTGCGGTCGCCGGCCTGCGTCTGCTGATGTCGAGCTATTTCAAATCGCGCACGACAGGCGCCGAGGACAAGATGCTGCGCATTGACGGATAAACTGAAAAAGTGCCTCAACCGAGCGCCGATCTCATTCATGCAGTCGGCTGACAGGCCACGATCGCATCATAGAGCCGTTCGAGTACCTGAAGATCAGTTGGAAGTTCGGATTGCCGCAGTAAATTAAGCGGCAGCAAGACATCGTCCAGGCGACAAAAATCCCCCTCCGCCGAATCGCCGGGAATCGCAATCTGCAACGTATCAGCACTGCTCAAATGTTCTGGCAATGCTCCATAGTGAATGATGCCTTTGGGGATCGATCCAAACCAGGCATCTGCGGCGGGGCCAAGTGCAGCCAGATCTTTTTCAAACGCGCGTCCGGCGAACAGCAGCAGGAAGTCGCACTTCCGCTCCTCCAGCAGCCTGCCCGCGGACCAGACATTGCCGCAGTATTCGGGAATCCGTTTGGTCAGAGATACTGCACGCGGATAGCCGCTGAAAGCGGCCAGCACATTTTCGCCGCTTTGACTGTTGCCGTCGTCTCGCAAACCGATGCTGACCATGCGGGTGTGGTCGTTTAACTGCCGCACCAGTTTTTGATGACCAAGCGTAATCGGGTCGTCGTCGGTGGAAGAATAGACATGCCCGTAGATGAAACATCCATAAGCGCTGTTGACCACCCGATCAATCAACTGGCGCGAAGAAAGCCTGATGCCGTCAAGACCTTCCATTCGGCCCCCAGCCCCGTCGGTCGATGCGCTGCGTTCCTCCCGCAGCAGCCCCCTAGCATGCCCCAGAAACTCCAATGCGTCATTCTCCTTGAGAGCAATAAAATGATCTGCCTGTTCCGCCGTTCGGGTTTTTGTCGAATCGATCACCACCACCGTTTTTCCCGCAGCCTTAAGCCTGTCCAATAACCGCGGGTGCGTCGCAGCTGGGTCACAAAACCAGCACACCAGCAAGTCGCCCCGGTTGGCAACCTCGCCCAACGACGCCGAGACTTTCCCTTGCCGCTGGAGCGCGTACAAACTTGCTTGCCTCTGCTGTCCCAGCGAAACATCGACCGCTGCGGCCGATGCGTCAGCAATCTTCCAAGCAACTTGCTGTCCTTGGGTGGTGAGCTGCCCCAACCCGGCAACTAACGGCATTTTGCTCCGTTTCAGATGGGCGGCGATCGCGCCAATTGCGACCTCCACTTCCACCGCGCCCCGCGCACCACTAGTGTGTTGCTCGTTTGCCCATTCAATCCACCGCTGGGCCTCGGGGCACTGAATAGAGGACTGTAATTTATGCCCATCGACGTGAAAGGTAACATCGTCGCACAGCAACGTGCAGCCGGGACAAACGGCATTCTTGATAGTAATCATGCAGTGATTTTAAGACGAACGCGGGCAAAGATTAATGGTTCTTCCTAGAATTTTGCGGCTCAAGGTAGTCTATTTGTTTTCCACTTCCTGGGAATGTCACAGAATTCACCAAGAGCCCTTGCCGCCAACAACGAATATACCGGAAGATCCCACTGCATCGTATTGGCCGCTTTGCGGTGCGCCGTATCAGACACGCTGCTTCATGCGATTGATGTTGTCCATGGGCCCCATCACCAAAATCGTATCCGAGACGGACAGTGTCGTTTCGGGAGTCGGATTAAAATGGAAACTGCCGTCCGGGTTCTTGATCCCCACCACCAACAGGTTGTAGTCCTTGCGAATATCCGAGGTGGCCAAGGTTTTTCCCGCAAAAGGGCTGCCAGCTTCGATCGCCAGTTCGTCCAACTCCATATCCAGATGCGACGCCTCCGCAAACAGCTCCACTAGGTCGGCGGTGGATGGGCGTGAGATCATGCGTTCCATGTGCTGGGCACCGATTTGATGCGGCATGACAATTTTGTCCGCGCCCGCTTGCCGCAGCTTTCGGCAGCTGGAGCTCTGTTCGGATTTGGCAATGATCTGAATGTCCGGGCGCAGGTTGCGGGCGGTCAACGCGATAAACACATTTTCTGCATCCGTCGGCAGCGCCGTCACCAGTGCTTTGGCCTGATCGATGTTGGCTTGCTTCAGCACTTCCTCCAGCGTGGCATCACCGACAACGCACAAGACCTTGCCATCGGTGGCCGCATCCACTTTTTCCCCGTCGATATCCACGACGACAAATTGGACATTCCGGTGCCCCAGTTGATTGGCCAGATCCTTCCCCAGCCGTCCAAAGCCGCAAATTACAACGTGTCCACGCAGGCTAGTGATGTCTTTCATCATTCTTCGTTTCCCCAAAACACGATCGACCTCACCCTCAAGCAGAAACTGGATAAACCCACCCACGGTATACACCGACGCAGAGACGCCCATCAGAATGACCGCAATCGTCCATAGCTGCATCGCGGTCGATAATCCACTGTGCTCCCCGAAGCCAACCGTCGAAATCGTTACCACAACCATCCAAACCGATTCAATCCATTCATAACCACCAAAAAAACGATATCCCAATACCGCAGTGATAAACACCGAGGTCAGAATCACTGCACCAAGGCGAATTCGGTTAAGTGGTGATTGGTTCAATGGGAGCGTCGTGCTTGCGGAAAATCAAAGGAACGGGCTTGGCTCACCACGATTGTAACGTCACTGGCCCAACACTTCGACAACAAAAAAACAACGAGGATCTTTCCCCTTTTGTTTGCGATGTCAGGTACTTAGACGATTGGCAGTTGAAAGCTTACCGTTGGCGATGCTGCCAGCTTCGCTCCGACGCTGGCAGCGTCGCCAACGGATGGTACATTCCTAACTGCCAGTCGCCTAAGCATCACTTTCCCGACATGAAGCCAAGTGGCAATGATTCACATGATCGCCACCGGGCAGTGGTACCACAAGCACAGCATTACGGCCCCAATTCTGAAACGTAAGTACCGTCTGGCCATCAGTTGCCGCATCAAATTGACCGTGAAATGCGGAATCATCTTCAAGCCTGTCCAATGCCAGATCTTCCAGCACGACAAATTCGAATGGCCGGTCGAACCGCGGCGAATCGACGACTGGTGTCTCCCAGTGATACGCACAAAAGGGTAAATCATTGAGTACTTGGCTGTGAAACGCACGCTCAAACGCACCGTCACTATTTATGCCAGCCCAGCTTTCTAATACTTGGCGGAATGACAGCGGCGTATCGTCGGTGGTCACATAGCGAAACCGGATCGCACGCGGAGCGATTTTTTCTTTGATGTAGCGCAATGTAGTCAATGAGGCTTCGCACAATAAGCGGTATAACGAATTACTGGTCGCGGTCGATCGTTGCGACTGGTTTCAAATGCACGATAGCTGACTGAACAAAAGTTTGCGGCACCGGTAACATTGACTGATCAATCGCGATTCAAGCCTCTAGGGGTTCGCGACTCATTTCGTCACCACCAATCGTGACCAAGACCGTTTCGTTTGTGTCTTCGGTCACGGCAATATTCACGTCCAAAAACTTTCCAATGATGTCAATGTGCGTCAGGCTATGCCCGGTTAACGGGCCTGTGCGGAAGCCACTGCGTTGATCGGTCCCGTCAGCGGCGATGGCCATGGGCAACATTAGCTGATCTGCCAAATGAGGTCCGACCGGGACATCCAGTTTCAGGAAACGCCGTGCCTCACGTAGTACTTTTCGAGCAAGCTGTTCGGTCTTGACCCCCGGTTTGCCAACCTCGGAAAAAACCTCGACAGTTTCGCCGCACTCTAGGCGGATCATCACGATCATCCCGGGACCGCGCGGCGATGGAACGTCTACCACCTCCGAATTCCCAACCGGCCAGTCCGCCTTGCGGCAAATCGTGCTTACCGCGCGATCGCCAATGGACGCCGGCAACCCGGATAGAACCGTCGTAACGAATGGATTGACCTTTTTGCGCTCCAGCAGCTGGATACCCGTCCAGTGTTTTGTCGGTTGAATATGGATCTCGATGCTGCCACCTCCCGCCGGGTAGAAACCATGGCGAATCAGTTTTCCGGTTACGGTCGGCCCCAGGCGGTTGATAATGTGCAGATAGGCAGCATCAAAAAACTCATACGGTGGAGCCAGCATGTTGTGCGTGCCGCCTTCGATAGTGATCACAGAGGCTTGATCAGCAGCCAGCAGCGCCGGAAGAACGGTTTGAGCGACCAAAGTTGTGCTGCCGGCGGTGCCGATTGCAAACTGATAGTTGCCGGGAACGACGGGGCCGGGCCTGAAAACCAGATGGCTTGATTTAAGTGCGGCACCGATGGCCTCGCCGCCGCAGATCTGTGCTGCCGCGTTGACACACGTCAGATGCTGGCGCGCCAGGCCTGCGTTTTTCCGTTTTCCCCGCACGTTGATGATCTCGAAGGGCTTGCCCGTTAACATCGAAAGCGCCAATGCGGAACGGATGACCTGTCCGCCGCCTTCTCCTGTTGATCCGTCAATTTTAATCACAACCCGTTGGACCTTTGGTAGATAAGTGGTTTCGTGAATTTATGATTGGGGGAAAGTCCCCCTCACCGCCCAGCCGCCCGGAATTTAATTTTCCGGGCGGCCAAATTTTTTCTAATCGTCTGCCTTGCTACCATCCTTGATGACGAAGCGCGCCTTCAATCGGGCCACTTCGCTGGCTAGGCCAGCTGATTTCACAGAACGGAGTACTTCATTGAAGTCCTTGTAAGCGTCGGGAGCCTCGTCCAGCGGATAGGTACGACAATTACTCAGGACATCATGTTCGTTTAAATCCTGATCAACCACTTTTTGGTCCAGCACCCGTTTGGCATGTCGCCGACCGAGCACGCGCCCTGCACCGTGATTGACGCTATAGCACGACTCGGCGGCACCGGATTCTCCAACCATGACAGCCGATCCATCGCGTGGATTTCCCGGCAGCAAAATTGGATGCCCCGTGTCCTCAAAGATCGTCCCTTTAAGTGCGTGATGTCCCCCCGGAAACGCGCGTGTTGCGCCTTTACGGTGAACCCATGACGGCTGGTTGTTCACGATCTCTTTACGAGCAATATTATGGCTGATGAAGTACACTAGGTATCCCTGTACACCCGGGAAGACTTCTTGGAAGGCCTCCAAAACGAGGGCGTTGATCAACAGATGGTTGACGGTGGCAAAATTTGCCCCTAGCGCCATGTCATCTAGGTAATTGTCCGCCTCCACTGTTCCCAATGGCGCGTAGACCAGTTCTCGATCCTGCCCCGGATAGGGAATCTTCCATTTTTCAAACTTGGACTGTAGTGCCTTGAACTGGCCTGTTGCCAAGTTATGTCCGAATCCGCGCGACCCGCAGTGCGACAGAAACGCTACCCGATCCTGCTGAAGGCCAAAAACCTCCGCAGTCGATTGTGCCTGATCTGTTTTACCGATGTCCACCACCTCGCACTCACCAAAATGGTTACCTCCTCCGTATGACCCCAACTGGCTCATTTTGTCGGAAAAATTACTCATGTGGCGTTGCTTCAGTAGCCAGTCCAGGCGATTCTGTAGCGCGTCGCGCGTTTCATCATGGCCAACGTGGAACGAGTCCTCGCAGCGCTCCGCCCAAGCGACCGGAATCCCCAGCGCCTCGCACACGCTTGCGCTGGCACCTTCGACCACGACCTGCTTCCCCATCGTCTTGCTGACTGACCGTGCTTTGGCGACGTTGCGCTGCCCTTTGCCGGCACCGGTAGGTGTGCGCTGACAGATGGCGCTGATCAAGGCGCGTCGTACTTTACGGTCCTCGATCGCATCGGCTTCCAAATCCAACTGCAACAGGCTCATCGAACACTTGATGTCCACGCCGACAGGGCCGGGGTAGATATGCGTCGCTGAGGCCATCGCACAACCCACCGGCGCTCCGTAGCCCAGATGTGCGTCGGGGTTGAGCACCAGTTGGCTGACACCGGGTGCCTTACGGGAATTGATCGCCTGCTGAAGACACACGTCGTCGAAGGTCTGCCGAATCGCTTCGTTTCCAATGACTTTGATTGGCGGCGTATGGTCATCGACCGGCAGCAGTGCGGTTGCTTCGCCAGTCGGGATCAGCGTGTGTTTGCTGGTTGGAGGCTTGGATGGTCGGTTCATGTTTGTTCTCCAATTAAATCATTCTTTCCTGTTTCGAAAATGCTTTCGAAAATACATCTTGCGAAAGATGTGCCAAAGTGAAAAAACAGCTCGCATAGGTCATTTGGCATGGAGAAACACGGAGAAAGAACATTTTTATAAACAGGACTGGTCTCCCGGGGCAACTAAAAACCTATCTTCACGGATAACCAATTATCCACTTAGATAAAGAACAGCCTGCGTATTCTGAGTAGTGCCACCGTCTTCAGCGCGGCAGAACTACCGAACGGATACCTCGACAATCACCGGGAAATGGTCGCTTCCGGCTGCTTCCCCCACGATGCGACTGTGCACATGCACTTTGGGAGAAACAAAAGCATGATCGATCGGGATCCGCAAGAATATCCGTTTCGCGTGCCAAGTCCCGTCGTAGCCGAAGCCTTGCCTGCTGTCGCGATAACCAGTGCGTTTTAAAAAGTCACTCAGGTATGCTGACCACGGCACGCAATTAAAATCGCCCAGCAAAATAGTGGGAATCGATTCTGAGGACAGGAACTGGCCGATCTCCCGAATCTGCTGGTTGCGAATCGACAGTCGGTTGGGATCCATCGGTGAGAGCAAATGCGTCCCGGCGATTCTCAACCGGCGGGTTCCCACCTTTACAACGGCCACCGCCAATGGATTGTCGGTCCGCCGTTTGGCAATTTGCAGAACCGTTTCCTGCTCCAGAGGAAGCTTACTGAAGATCGCAATGCCGAACCCGTGCCAACGCGGTTGTTCGATACGGTGTGGATAGTCTGCGTGCAGACGTTCGAGGGCAGGTTGCCACCGGTTGGCAAATTCCAATACGACCAGAACATCCGGATTATGCCGCCGAATTTCGGCAACCACCTCAGCGTGTGCGCGATTGGTGCCCAGCACGTTGAAGGACATGATCTTCAGCGCCGGTGTGTCGCCTGTTTCATCGACAGGCATTGGGGTTTGCATTGAAGGCAAAAAAACCGAAACGGTCCCCGCCATCGCCCAGAACGTCGCGACCGTCCAGATGCCCGTTAGCAGTTTGTTTTTCAAAAACCACAATATGGGACCGCTGGTAACCAACCCCATCAGGATATAGGCGCGGAAGTTGCAAATCAATTCGCAAACCAGAAAGTGGCGGCCCAGCAGCGATGCAACGAACAGCAGCACCGGCACCAACACGACACTGTAGCTCACCGCCCATTTCATGGTTGACAGGAACCAGAGCGCTGGTCGCGCGTGCCTTGCGGGTTGCCCAGAAGAATTGTCGTTGGAGGTCGCCGTGGTGGCTGAAGCCGTTGGAACTGACGCCGGTGACAAATGATCGGGCTCCGCAATTTCAGTATGACGTTTCAAGGTGGGACTGCCGGATCAGGCCGACGCTTTGCGTGCGGGCGTGTATTTTCCCTGGCCGGCCTGGTTCGCAGACTGATATAGATACGGATTGAGCGTGGGATCGTTGTACATTTTGAATTGACGATAGGTCAGGTGACGTTTTTTTCCCGCGTCTAGGTCTTCGACCAGTTGTTGAAGCGATTTTGCCAGTTCCGACTGCTGCAACAAACAAACATTAATCTTTTGTTCGACCGACTCCCGGTGCTGTTGATCAACATCATCACGTTGTAGCTGCTCCCGCAGGTGATAGAGTCGCAACGACATAATGGACAGTCGGTCGATGGCGCTGCCGGGTGTTTCGGTATTCAACCGGGCATCCCCAGATGGGGTAACCCCGTTGTCGGTCAGCATTTCAGCGATGCGATCATCAATTTTCTCGATCCAGTCATTGCGTTGCTGGTTGAAGCGGTCGATGGATCGTTTGACCCGCGCGATTTCCTGATCGGACACATCGGGGCTGCGGGCGATATCTTCTTCGTGCCACAGTTGGTAATTGAACGAATGCTGCGTGCAAACGGTCTGTAGAAAACCGGATGCGTTGTTTTCGATTGGCCCCAAGTGCCAGGCAGCCACGGTATCGGTTTGCAGTTGGATGATTTGTTCGATGTCAATCATTTGCGTTCACCAGTAATGTATTTGAGTGGATCCGTCCATCATTAGCCCCCATTGTAGAATTCCGGCCCCGTTTCCCCCAGATCAATTTACCCAACGCCCGGCTGCGCCAGCGGGGAATTTTTAAAAAGAGAGCTGGACGAGACGTGAGGAAACCGCCACTGCGTTGCTGGTGGAGACCGCAATTCCGGGCTCATTGGTGAGCGCGGTTAATTATTGACAGCTCTGTTATATCGCCACGTGTTGACGCAGATGGCCACTAATTCGTTCGGAGTGGACGATTCTGGCGGCCATGCGGTATGATCCTGATTGGCAGATTGATTGATTGGCCACCGACCTACCGTAATAGAGAGCACCATGAGCGATACGAGCGCACCTGAACCGAACACTTTCTTTGTGGAAGTCTCGGGAGCAGGCCTTCCTGAAGTTGACGGACTGTTCGTGCCCTCGACCGCACCGCCTGCTAAATCAGAATCGGGAACAATTTCTACGCGCGGATACTGGAATGGCCGGATGGCGTGGGACCGCGCTGACGGAAAATCGGCTCGCAGCCCGGCCCTGTCGTACTCCAACACCTACAAATCATGGCGGATCTGTCGCCTGGACGGGCATCTGGCCTACGACGCCACTTGCGATGACGTGATGCCGCCAACGGATCGCCCATGGCATGTTTATAAAAAAGGCGTTGCACCGGCACCTAAAGTTGTGCTGCATCACTACGATCCGCGATTGCCATGCCCTCCCCCCAATGTGGTCTTTGTTCTTGGAGGCCCCGGTGCCGGTAAAGGAACCATGTGCGAGCTGGCCGAATCACAGTTGGGATGGACGCATCTCTCCACCGGTGAATTGATTCGGGCCAAACAGGCCAAAGGCGGGCCGACGGCCAAAGTCATCGACGATTTGCTGGCCGATGGAAAACTGGTCCCCAACGAAATCGTGGTGACACTTTTACAAGACGCGATGGAAACGATCACTCGCACTACCGGAAAAAACAACTTTCTTCTGGACGGTTTTCCACGCTCGCTGAACAACCTCGAAGGCTGGTACGAAGTCTTCGGGCGCGAAACCGATCTGCCCAAAATGTTGTACTTCGAATGCCCATACGAGGTGCTGGAGCAACGAATTCTTGGACGTGCAAAATACACCGGTAGAAGTGACGACAATCTTGAAAGCATCAAGCTGCGGTTTGATACCTTCAAAGCGGAAACATTGCCGACGGTTGAGCTATTCAGGGGCATGAACAAGTGTGTGGATGTCGATACCAGTCTGCAACGACAGGCCGTTTATGACCTAGTGGCCCACCAATTGTCGCAATTCACCGACAAAGAACTTTCCGCGCGTCCGCTAACCGAACGCGCCGAGATACTGTTAGGGTTGCGTCCATTTCCCAAAAAGCGGATCTGAATATCAAATGCAAATTGCAAATGCTTAATGGGGGGCTTAATCGGACTTACACCAGCACCAGACTTTCCAGTAACAACCGCAGCTTTCGCAGTTCGCCATCGTGGTCGATTTCCGGGTCGTCGGTCGGCTGGATATCGACGCACAGGGCACGTTGGTATTTCGTGCTGCGCAGTTGACTGATGATGCGGCCGTAATCGACCACGCCCTGTCCAACCCGCACCTGAAGTTTTTCCGCAGTCGAATCACGCAGATACACGTTGTGAACGTACTGCATCAGTTTGTCGTAGGCGGTCGTTTCCGCATTGCCCAACATGTAGTGGCTGGGGTCAAGCGACAGGCCGAGGCCTTTGACGTGTCCGCAAATTACACTGACGGTGTCCGGGTCCGCCGACAGATTGCCCTCGCGCGTGCGCATCGCGACGCGCACGCCATGCTTTTCTGCAATTTTCACGAGGCTCTTGTATCGTTCCACTTCCTCATTGAAAGGCGTGCCTTGCTCGCCCGATTCAACGGTCAGTGTCACGATCTTGGCCGCTTTGGCCAATTCGCAGCACTTGGTGAAGGTATCGAAATAGGCGTCACCTGTTTCCGAAATATGCAAACTGAGCCCCGTAACGATCAATCGCCGTGTGCCCAGACAAATCGCCAACGCCTGCTGAGGATCGTTGACAATCTGGGATGGCTTTAGATGGTTGCTGTCTTCGCTAACATGAATATCGATGTGGGAAAATTCAAGATGAGCAAGTTTCTCGATGGCTTGATCAAAGGGCAGATCGGGATAGCATTGCGTAGTTGCAGCGACGAACACACGCAGACTCCTTGGGTGTTGTGGAAGTATATTGTGGGCAACCGGAGATGTGCGATTTAATAATCGCAATCCCCCACCGCCTGACATTCTCAGCAGCTTAAGGATTGGCCGCGTTTCTGACAACACCAGTGTTAAACGAAGGGAGATGGAGAGCTGGCGGGAATCCGTCCCATCAACCGACCTAACGGGGCTTTTGTGCGGTGGAAACCCACATGCGCCCCACCAACATTCACCATCCAAAAGTGTGACAGAATGAGCCTCCAATTTTCATTTTTAAACTTTGTTCGTATCTCCGCGGCCACGTTGTTGATTTTGCTGTCAACCAATGGTTTTGAGCTTCTGGCACAGACCGCCCCGGCACCTCCAGTCCAACCGTTCCAACGGGCGGATAATTTGGGCGCTGGCAATCCGGAGGCGTCGGAGGAGCCCGAGGTGTCGGCGGGGCTGATCAAAAAACTGGAAAAAGCGATCAGCGACACCGTCTGGACCGGTCAGTTTACAACCGGCGACGTTGACGATGCCCCCAAGCCGGAAAGCTACAAAATTCGATCAGCGGTTCACACCGGCGGTGACGACTGGGTGATCAACGCACAGATTAAGTACGGCAAACGGAACATTACCTTCCCGGTCCCCGTCAAAATTCTCTGGGCGGGCCGCACGCCGGTGATCACCCTAGACGAGGTGACGATTCCACCACTGGGGACGTTTGATGCGCGCGTACTAATCCGCAAGGGCAGCTACGCCGGGACGTGGCGGCATGGCAAACAGGGCGGGCACCTTTTCGGTAAATACACAAAACCGGAAAAACCGAAACAGAGGCCGCAGGAGTAATGCGCGTTGGCTTCAGCAGCGCGGTGGCTACGATCAATAGCGGCCAACAGCATGCCGCCTTCCGGCGACAGATTCCCGGGCCGGCGGGGCTCCGGTCAGTTTCCCTGCACGGCTTTGCTCAGCCGGGTTGATTTGGCGAATTCGGCTTCGGCCTGCCAGAACCCCAACACTTTCTCAAGCCGAGCCGTATGGGCTCGTGAGGCGTCAAGTTTTTTCACCAGTGGTTTTCTGGCGTCCCTGAGACGCCCCGTTTCTTCTTGTAAATCCGCGATGCGCCCGGCTGTGCCCGCCGATGCGCCGTCCCACGCCACAATCTGATTGTTCAACACGGTTAACCTTTGCCCCATTTCCACGATGCGGTTTCCAATCAATTTAAGTTGTTCTTTCCGATTGCCGGTCTCAGGTTGCGTGTGCGGGCTATCGCTCGTATCCTGCGCTCCAACATTTGCCAGGTCGGTATTAATTTTCTTTTGCGTTGCTTTGGCAGATGCGATCCGGGTCTCGATCATTTTCATTTCTGCAGTAGCGTCGGCGATGTTTCCAATCGCATCGTCAAGCTTGTTTTGGACCTCGCTCATTTCACCTGTGATCTGTTCCAGCACCACGTCGTGATTCTTCAAGGTAACTTCGTCCGTCGCCACTACAGTTCGCGCGTCGCTCAACTGCCGGTTGACATCGGCAATACGTTCGACAATGGGTGGGGGATTGCAATTCAGTTTGCCAACTGGCTGGGGATCGTCGATGCTCCAAACCATGACTTCACCGCGCAGGCTGCCAGCGATGACGCGTTTGGACTTTGTACACCAGGCCAGCCCCATTGCCATTTCCTTCAGGCCCGCGAAGGTACGCAGGTGTTTGGCATCCTGCTGCCAAAACTTAACCTTGTGGTCTCGTCCGGCCGTCAGCAGATTGCCATCGGAAAGAAAACAAAGCTCTGTCACGCCCTTATCGTCTGCTGCCCAGGTCTTGATCTGCTTCCCTTTCCGCATCTCCCACAAACGTACCGATTTGTCTTTGCTGGTCGAACCCAGAATTTTGCCGTCGATTCGCCAGGCAACCGATGTGATCATCATTTTGTGGCCGACGAGGTCAAAATTCTGGTTGCCGGTTTGTGCATCGGACACAATTAAGCCGCCGTTGCGATCCCCCGAGGCGAGGTTTTCCCCGCCTGGAGAAAACTCGATTGCAGTCACCCAGTCGGTATGCTTCTTTAATTCATACTGCAATGTCCCGTCCGCCGTAGAGTAAACACGCACCACTTTTTTAGGTCCGCCGAGTGCCAACAGTGAGTGGTCCGGTGTGATGTCGCAGGCGAGTACGGTATCCAGTTCGTCGCCGATGGTGCTAACAACCTGTCCTGTCGCGACGTCCCACATCACCACCACGCCCGAATCGCCTGCGACGCCTCCGCCGATCAGTAACAGCGCTCCGTTTCTGCTGAACCGCAGCGTTTCCGGGCGTCCGGCGGGGAACGGAATCACGCCTTTAAGTTCGAGCGTTTCCATATCGTACAGCACCACCTGCCGTGGCGCAGCGACCGCAGCAATCGGTGCCCAAGGGTTAATGGCAATCGCGCGCGCCGGGGATTTCCGCGGGGTCCACAGTGCGGGTTCCATAGGAATCCGCGGCAGCGCCGGGGTGACCTCCGGCCGCACATTGGGATTGGCTGATACTTTGGTCAGATCCAGTTTCGGTTTGCGTTTTTTCGCTCTGCTTTGTTGGTTCTCCAACGCCCCCTGGTCAATCCAGTTTCGCAACAGTGTGATTTCATTGCTGGCGATCTTTTCGCCACCGGGCGGCATCTCGGGGCTGTCGTCGTGATTAACCAAACGAAACAGATAACTATCGTCCGCCGATCCCGGCTCGATCACCGCTCCGCTACCGCCACCCTGCATCAACGACAGGAAGTTAACCACATTCAAATCTGCTTCAGTGCGGTCACCATTGTGACAACTCGAACAGCGCCGCTTCAGCAAGGGTCGGATCTGGTCGTCGTAGGTCACTTTGGCAGTTTTGCCGGCAGTGTCTTTGCCGGCACTGTTTTCGACCTGAGCAACCGCGACCAGGTGGGTATGACTCATCCACAACACCGCCACAATTGGCAGGCATCGCAAGATCAGATTATGACAAAACACGACAGGCATGAGGATTAAATCAATCAATGGTGAAAAGGCAGATCTTCAATGGTTGAACAGGAGCTCACTGGAATTTAGCAACGCCCAGAAAACGTCTTCTAGCATGGATTTTTTCGCATTCGCATCGTCCGTTTTTTCGAATGTCGCCAGGATCGCCTCGATTTCGGCCTCCAGTGCCCGACGGCCCAATACGCGCATGTACAGGCGGTCCAAAATTTCCCGGTCGCCCAGTTCTTCAGCTTGCCATTTGCCGATCAGGTTTCCCTTACGGATCTTGCGTTCAATCGTATCGCCGTTGATCAAATGCAAGGCTTGCGACAGATTCGGTTCCATTTTGACTTCGCAGGAGCACACCGATTCGCGTTTGCTGCGTCCAAAGGTTTGTAAAAAGTAGGTGGATGTATTTCCGTCGGCGATTTCGATCGCTCGCGCACCGATCGGCAAACCAGAGAATTTGTTTTGGGTGTTTGTGACCTGGGCGATAACGTCCAACAAGATCTCCGCACTTAACCGTCGCAGGTAGGCGTGAGAGAAATTGGTCAGATCGCTGGCGTTAGATTCGTTCGCGGTCGTGCTTAATTGATAGGTGCGGGAGTTACAAATGTCGCGGACCAGTTTCTTGAAATCGTATCCTGATTCGGAGAAATTTCTGGCCAGATCATTCAGCAAAGGTTCGTTTACCGGCGGGTTGCTGATTCGGACATCATCAATCTCATTGACGATCCCCCGACCAAAAAAATGAGCCCACACGATATTGGCGAGATTCCTAGAGAAATAGGGATTGTCTGAAGCCGTCAACCACTCCGCCAATACGACGCGCCGATCTTTTCCTTTGATGTCCGCGACGACTCCACCAAGAAATTTTGGCTGCATTACCTTGCCAGTGAGAGGGTGTTTTGTCTCGCGGCCCGTATGACCGATAACAATACTCTCGCGCGGGTCACTGCCTCTCTTGCGTCCAACTTTGGCAAAAAATGCCGCGAACGAGTAATAGTCCTCCATCGTCCAGCGGTCGAAAGGGTGATTGTGACATTGAGCACACTGAATCCGCATCCCCATGAAGCTCTGCGCGACATTCTCCGACAGTTTCAGTAAATCACGTTCCATTTCGTAAAAATTCGCCGGTGGGTTGGCAAACGTGCTACCGGTGGCCCCCAACAGTTCGACGATGATCTGATCGACGGGCGTATTGGCAGAAATTTTACGCTTCAGCCAGGCGTGGTACAACAAAGCCGATTTGGGGCTAACGATATTTTTAAAGGACCGAATTTGGAGTAGTTGCGACCACTTCATCACCCAGATCGACACAAAGGCATCCTGCTCCAGCAGCCGGTCAATCAGACGGGCGCGTTTGCCATTACTGTCATCAGCCACAAATTGCTCAACCTCTTGCGCGGTTGGAACCGTACCGCAAATATCCAGTGATACTCGTCGGATGAAGGCCGCATCGGAGCACAATTCTGATGGCGCGATCCGCAGTTTCTGTAGTTTCTGGTTGATACGCGCGTCGATGTAATTATTCTCTGGCATCGGTTGCGGCACAAACTCCAGCCCTGCCGGTAGTGTGACAAACTCCGAACCGACCGTGTGCGTACCGAAACGCGCCATCACAAATGCTTCACCACGTTGGCCACCGGAAACTAAGCCGTGTTTGGAAACGCTGGCGACCGTCGGATTGGTGGTTGAAAAAAACGCTAGGTCCGTGACATCGCGTGATGTGCCGTCTGAATAGTTTGCCGTGACGCACAATTGCTGGATCGCTTGGTCACCGTCAAGCACCGCTGCCGGCGGCATCAATGCGACAGACGTGATGACAGGCACCTCGCCTTCGTCGAAACTTGCACCTTCGATCAACCATTGTTGCAACGTCCTGTAATAAACCGAATCGGCGGCAAAGACAGTGCCTCCCGAATGGGCGACGCGCCCGGTGGATTTATTGGTCAACATGCAGTCATCGGGCGTCGCCACGTCAATTCGACGCCCCGGCATCTCACGCGTCAGACGGTAATAGTCACCTTCAGCGTCGTACCCGAACAATGAAAGCCGAAAACCATCCTTGCCCCGGGCCGCACCATGGCAACTACCGCTGTTGCATCCGGTTCTGGAAAATACAGGCATCACATCCAGCTGGAAACTGACCGGGGGGGCGTCGTCTGGTTTCTCAACCGTCACGGGAACGTTGACATCAAAATCCCCATGCCGAACACGTAGCTTCGTTTCACCAGTTTTTAGCGGAATCAGTCTTCTGCCATCGATTCTGACGATATCGCGATCATGAACAGCGATCTCCATTTCACCGGAAACGTCTTGAGTCACACCGCTGGCCAGTTTTAGCTGGCCGACGATGTTTTGGAAATCACGTTTTCCGGAGAGTTCAATTGAGGTCGGAAAAACCTTCAATGACACCGGATTGTCGCTCATTGCTGCCACGCAGCGCGTGGGAGCAACGGCAGCCAACGTCAGCAGCAACGTCCATATCAGCAGGCGGCCCTCGAGTGACTGCCCAAATAATTTTGGCACAATCATGTTCACGACGGCTCCTGCCCGACTTTTTTCTCACCTTGAGGATTCGTTTGCACCGGAGCCGGAGGTTTTTTAGGCGGACGGTTAACCTGCAGGATTACATTTCCCGCGCGGCCGGTCGATACGCCGCCGTTGACCGGGATTTGCACCTCCACAAACGGCCCCTTGTGATGCCCAAACGGGGTTTTCTCCGTCGTTGTAATCTCAAATGTCAGTGACGCGGTATTGCAGTCGAACTCCAATGGTCCGTTGACCTGAGTATGAGGCGGGAGACCACGCAGGGTTGCTGAGGCGGTTCCGTCGAACTTCACCAATTGTTCAAGGTTGATTTTTGCCAGCAGTTTTTGCTCGCGTCCTCCCACCACTCGATCCGCATCAATTTTGACGAACGGTTCGACGACTTCCAATCGGGACAGTTGGGACGATGTCCACGCAAGCCCTGACACGTTGGCGTTGGCGATTACATAGAATGGCCACTTGCCCAACGCCGCCCCTCCGTTGGCATTGATTGGGTACTCGAATTCGTTTTTATCAGGGCTCGCCTGTAGCTGGTGACGCATGCCGACCCCGGGTGCACGGTAGGGGAACTGGAATCGAATGGCTTGCTTGAAACCTTCATCCCGGCGGATGATAATTTTGACTTTGGCGGACCCATTGCGTACCAGCGGTGCTTTGAGCGGCACAACGTCGATCGAAAACGGCAATCGCTCGACAACCCCCACCGCCAGTCGATCGACATGGCACAAGTGATAGGCGGTCTGATTTGGATACCCTAGCGAAAACAAGGCCGGCATTTCAAAGCGACTGTTCAGCAGCGGTGCTGTTTTTTCGTGAACCGCATTTCCTGCATCAGATTTGGCATCCGTATTTTCTGCATCCGGGTTGTGAATCGTGGCTGAAAAATTGACTAGGGCGGCAGACAGCGGTGCATCATCGTCAGCGTCGAACACCACCGGAATCTCAGCTACGCTTTTCCGCATGGGCAGCGCGGTCATCGTGATTCCGTCGGGTAGTGGGCCGTGATCCAGCATCACGCCGGTCGTGACAAAGTCTTTTTTGACCGACATGATCGCTGCAAATCTGCCTCCGCGGGGCACGGCGGCGGCCTGTCGACGTTGCGAGAAACGGTCGTTGCGTTTAACCGACAACACAACCGAGGGAGTCGCCTGTGTAATTTCGATCCGGTAGGGGAATTTTTGCTTGATTCTGTTCTGATAGTCCTTGATACGCACGTAATAGCTGCCATCAGCGGGAACCTTGAATCGCAAGCTGGAATCATGTTGTCCCTGACTGTCATCATTGCCCGCCAGCACTTTTTTGGCTTCGTTGAAGATGTGAATTACCGGATCGAGCCCTGAACCAATTTGTTTGGTATAGGATCGAATGTCCCAGGTCTGCCCCTGCTTTGCCACGAACTTGTAATACTGAAGTGTGTTGTTCAGTCGAGCGTTGATTGCGATCGGTGGTTCGAATTCGACGGCGGATTTGTAATGTGTGTTGACCGTGCTTTCGGGCAACAAATAATTGTCCAGATCGTTGATCCTCAACGCTACCGGTGACGGTGCTACCCCATTGGCGTCGGCCACCAAAACGCCCGCGCGAAACTGACTGCCCTTAGGCAGGACCACCTCAAAGGACGGTCGGTTTTCTGCTGATTGGGTAGATTGGGCATTCAGTTGTATGGTTTCACCGGGTTTGCCGCCGCCGGGAAACAGAGATTCAGGGCGCGGGAAATCGCCCACATGCAAACGATAAAATGACTTCGATGTTCCCTTGAACGCCGATTCTCTTAACAAGATCAAATAGATCCCGTCTTCAGGAATTGACACCGAAAAAAAACTGTCCTGACCCGTTAATGGTTGGTCGTCGGCAAAAGCGATGGATTGGGTATGAATCGACCCGTCGCGATAGGGGCCAAACAGTTCAATCACGGGGTCCACAAACACCCCCAGTCGCATCGCTTCAACCTCAACGGACAGCCGCTGCCCCTTTTTTAGCTCCAGTCGAAACTGGTCGATATCCTCCGCGGTCAGTACGCCTTGAACTGTTCGATCCAAAACAATCGATTGCGCTGTCGCGAAACTCCCGTTGGGTTCGACCTCGGGAACACGCTCAAATGGGCCAACGTAAACGCTGCGAAAATCCGACAATCCCTGATTGTTTCGTACCTGAGCGACATGCTCACCAATCCGACAGTTTTCCGCGACGCTGACCATCACCTCAAGCGATTTTTGGTTAATCACTTTCAATGATGTGGCGGTAATGCCTTTGTCATAGAAAATGATTTCCTGAGCGTTGTCCAATCGAACGCCTTGGAAAGTCAGTTTGTGTTCTTTGCCGCGTTGGACACCACGCGGAAGAATTAGATGCAATTCCGGGGTTGATCCCGGCACGACGATTGCGGCTGCCGCTGTTGTGATACCGGCCAAGAGACTGTTCAGCAGCAACAGTCCAATCAGCGTGTGGCTTCGACGCGTTGGATTAGTGAAGGGCATTTCTTTAGACCAGTAAATCCTTGCGGACCTTCCCGCCATCAACGATCTCGATCGGCCTAGCCCCCGGAGCCATCAGTTCCTTGTCCGCGTTGATGCCCAAGCACGAATAAATTGTGGTGGCCCAGTCCTGCACGGTGAGAGGATTGTCGGCCGGTTCGCTGGCGGTCGCATCGGAGCTGCCGTAAACCTGGCCGGGTTTGATGCCACCGCCTGCCAGAAGATTGCTGAACACTTTGGGCCAGTGGTCGCGTCCGGCGGTCGCGTTGATCTTGGGAGAGCGGCCAAATTCCGATGTGACACAGACCAGCGTCTGGTCCAACAATCCGCGCTGTTTCAGGTCCTGAATCAATGCCGCGTAGGCTTGATCAAATGCGGGCACCAGATTTTTCATGCCGTTCTGGATTTTGTCGTGATGATCCCAGCCACCATAGGTCAGCGTCACGAAACGCACGCCCGCCTCGACCAGGCGTCGGGCCAACAACATGCGGGCCCCCGGTGCGGTGCGTCCATATTTGTCGCGCAGTTTGGGATCCTCTTTTTCGATATCGAACGCTTCCCGCGCCTGTTGGGAACTGATCAGGCTGTACGCGCGGTTGTAAAATGTATCGACCGCGTCCAGAGAATCGGACTGTTCGCGCTGACGGAAGTGGTCGTTTACGATATCCAGCATCCTGCGACGTTTGGCAAAACGCCGCCCCGACACGCCCTCGAACAATTGAAGATCGCGGACGCGAAAGTCTTTGTCGGCGGGGTCGGATCCCAGGCTAAACCCGGAGAATGATGAGCTTAAGTATCCCGATCCGGCATAAACGTTTGGCTCGTTGGGTACCAACACATAGGGTGGCAGGTTATTCCGCGGACCGAATTCATGCGACACCACACTTCCCATACTGGGAAACTTTAGTGCCGGTGAAGGCCGGTAGCCCGTCATCATGTTGTGCACGCCGCGCTCGTGTGCCGCTTCGCCGTGAGTCATCGAACGAACGATGGTCAACTGATCGGCTACCCCGGCGGTTTTTTTGAACAGCTCGCCAAAACGCACGCCCGGTAAACGGGTTCCAATCGTCTGGAACGGTCCACGGTATTCCAATGGCGAGTAGGGTTTGGGGTCAAATGACTCCTGATGGCTCATCCCGCCAGGCAGGAAGATGAAAATCACAGACTGCGCGGTGCCCTCCTTGCTGTCGTAATGCTTCTGTTCGGCATCAACCGATTTCATACGGAAAAAATCGGTCAGCGTCAGCCCACCGATCGCTCCGATTGTCAGTAGATTCCGCCGGCTCAAACGGTGGTCCGGACATTTAAATGGATTCGACATCAACAAAGTCCTTTTTTGCACAAGCAAACGATGCAGCAGGGGCCGACTTCAGGTTCTACCAAGGTAGCGGCATTGAGCCCCGTCACTCCGGAAGTCGGGCACTTGTTCTATCAAACTGTGGCCAAACCTAATGGTTCCGTTAATCGACATATTCTATGTCCATCACCTAAATCGCGGAGCGCTCTGATGGCACAGAGGGCCGACATGGCAGATTTATTGTACGGCCCCTAATTAAAAATGGTTAATTCGGCACGTTAGCGGGGCGTAAGTTGCCCTCCGACACAGTTGGCGTACCTTGGAAATAGAGGGAAGGGGGACAACGAAGGTCATTTTGGCGGTTTAGATTTCCTGCGGTGCTTGGTATTTCGGTAGCAAAAGCGAAAGTTTGTCGGCTGGGAGAGATAGTGCAGTCGCACCTGTTTTTCAGAAAGTCCGAATGATTTGGGTCGATGATCCAGCAGGGGGCGGGCTCGATTCGGGCAAGCCACATTTATGCCACGGTGAGGAACTCTCATGATCACAAAATTCTTTGTTGCCAAAAGTGAAAAACGCCTCCAGCTTCAACGTCGGTTTAGTTTGCGTCGGTTTAGTTTCGCCGCTGTGCTTGTTGCGTTGGTCTGCGCCCCGAGCGCTCACGCACAGGTTGATCCGCAAGTCACCGAATCAGGAACGGGCAAACCGCGCCAGGGGTACTACACAGTGGCCTTCGCACAAATGCCGGACCTTCCGATGACTGATCCCAACTCTCAATCCAATATCCCGCAAGATTCGGAATCACTGGCAAGGGAACATATTGACGTGAGTAACGATGATCCTGTTGGGATAGACGCAGCCTTGAAAATCAACGACGGTGACGACGATCTTGACGGCGGCGATGGAGAGCCGGAATTGCTGCAAGATACAAATGGCGATCTTGATGGCGATGCAGGCGATAGGGATGAAGAGGATGAACAAGACATGGAAGACCAAGCTGCACCGAGACCGAAATTTGGCGTTTGGCCTCGCAAATCAATTCAAGAAGTCCGGGTCAACCCGATCGAATACAGCGACGACGTGCCCGCAGACCAGAGCAAGTCGCTATTCGAGTCATCCAAGCGCTTCGGTGGAGACATTGCTGCGACGGAAAAAGTCTATGCTTGGGCAGCACCCAATATTCGTTATCAACCGCTTTACTTTGAAGACGTCTCACTGGAACGATATGGTCAGACCAAGGGGCTGGTGAAGCAGCCGTTCGTTTCGGCTGGCAAGTTTCTGGCCGATGGGCTTCTTTTGTGGCCACGTGCCAACCGCATCCACCCCAAATCTTGCGATTCACCGTTGGGCTTCTGCCGTCCTGGTGCGCCCAACACTGCACAAGGATGCGGCTGCCCAAACGATAGCCGTAGTTCATGTAAATCATGCCAAAGCTGCCGCTGAGTCCAAGGCGAGCGTCCGAATCTTTTCAGCCCAACAGTTGCAACAGTTACCAAACGGTGGAAGTGCCAAACGTACACAGGCTTCGCTCAGGCCGGCGTCGTCAGGTCAGTCACATTTTCATTGTCTTCCGGTTGTGACGATTGCTCCGTTCGTTCCCTTCAGTCAGGTCTGCTCCGCGCAAGCGTTAACTTGATGGCAGTTTTTTGACAGCAGATTCAAGTATCCACCTCAGGCGATCGATATCTGAAACAGTTGTTAATTGCCCCTTTGCTACCCCATCTCATCACCAAGGATCTCAATGAGCCGAACCGCAACGATGGCTGTCGGATTTTTCCTTGTCCTGATGGGGATACAGTTGCACGTCATTGAATCGTTCACGATGACGCCACGAGTATCTCATTTTCTGAATGACAACTTCTCGCAGGAGCAAGCCAGTCTCGTTCCACCGATAGTTACTTCCGCCCCCGGTAATTTCCCGCAGTCGCAACAACCTTACAATTCGCCTTACTATCGGGCCTCGTACACTCAGCCAAACGCATCGGCACCAACTGCCACGCACGCCATCGGGTCGCGCAGAAGCAGCGCACAAAGCAAGGTTGCACCGCCACGCTGGTTCTGCTGGCCGGTACTGTTTCTGGGTGCGTTTCTGTTGCTTCAGGGAGCCACCAAGCCAAGGGGTTAAATGGAATCCCTTTAAAAGCAACCACCAGTAGAAATGGTCGAAAATTGCTTACGGCGGACAACGCCAGCCGGGACCAACCAAAACAAGACACCAGCTTGAAACGCAAGCGGATGATTATCTGGTCTATCATCTGCTGATGTTTCGGCTGGTGTCTTTTTTTGTTTCAAACGACCTTCCTGCTCGCTGTGAACCTCGGCACTCTCGATGGTTTAATCTGCACGTCCCAGCCACACACGCGTTGCATTTAACAGTAGGGCAGGAATTGCCACGAGAGAAATTTTACTCCGTAAAATCCGGCCCGCCGACATTTCCCCTGTAGTTCTCCGGATCAATGTCCGTCAACGGAGGTTTCCAGATGATCTGCTCCGATTAAACGGCAGGCCAGTTTCCCCACACTCAGTCCCTGCACGATGATAGAAAATACGACTACGCCATAGGTCACCGTCAAAAACAACCCACGGCACTCCTCCGGGAGAATCAGAGCAAGGGCAATTGAAATTCCACCACGCAGCCCACCCCATGTCATGATGGTGGTGGTGTGCTGGACGAAGTTCAGCTTCTTCGCAAAGAATCTAACCGGTAGCAGCAGCGACAGAAAACGGGAGAGCAACACAATGATGATCGCCATTGCAGCGGCGATCAGGACCGTTTGGTCAATTTGCAGGATCAGAATCTCCAGCCCGATCAACACGAATAAAACCGCATTCAACAGCATGTCAATCAGTTCCCAGAATTTATCGACGTACGTCTCGGTTTGCTTGGACATTGCCGTCCCACGTACGGTGTCGTTACCGACAATCAGCCCCGCCACCACCATCGCCAGCGGTCCGGAAATGTGCAAAATCTGCGCCAGAGAGCAACCTCCCATCACGCACGCGAGCGTAATCATGACCTCGATTTCGTAGTCGTCGATCGAACGCAGCAACTGATATGTCCCATAGCCCAGGATCAACCCCAGTAGGATTCCGCCGCCCACCTCAACCACGAACAGTTTGGCAATTTCAAGTGCACCCGGAGCACGGTGGTGGTTTACCCTGTCGGTGTGCTCACTGTCCAGCAACGAAACGGTCGTTACCGAACGGGTTTTCGATATCGTGATTGGGGCGGCGCGGTCGGTGAGTTCAGTATCGGCATGGTAAAGCGTTTTCTGAATTTGAGCATGCTGGCCACCAGTTTCATGAGGGGCGTGTCCCGGCACCTGCCCGCCGGTGGCGATGTTGAAAATTGTCAGAAATACAACGACACCCACACCGTCGTTGAACAGTGATTCACCAACAATTTTCGTTTCCAGTTTTTTGGGAACGCGTGCCTGTTTGAGGATTCCCAACACTGCAATCGGGTCAGTTGGCGAGATCAATGCGCCAAATAGTAGGCAGTGAATAAATTTCGGGTTCAGTCCGATCACGCCAAACGCCAGCCAGACTCCCGTTCCAACCAAAAATGTCGAACACAGAACTCCCAACGTAGCAAATACCAACACTGGCCAGCGCTGGATTTTCAATTGGTCAAAATTGGTGTGCATGGCACCTGCAAACAGCAGGAATCCCAGCATCACGTCCATCAAAACTTCCTCGAAGTTAATCGCAGCAATCAACGTTTTGGCAGAATCAATCAGTACGGGCGAAAACAGACTGCTGATGTACAACACCACAGTAAACAGAATCGCAATTGTCATCAGCCCAATCGTATTGGGCAGCTTTAAAAGCTTGACATTGATATAGCCAAACAATGCCGACAGGGCGATCACGATCGAACTGATTTCAAACAAACTCATCGGCAGGGCAGCTTCGTGTGGGCATTGAACAACGGGGCGCTTATCGTACCGCTGAAACTCATGTGTGAAAACTGGAGGTTGGGTAGTGGACCCTTGCCGTTGGTTGTGATAGCTTTTCAGTCGTATTGCCAACCTGTTTTTAACCGCTGTTTTTACAAGATTTACAAAAAACGACCTTAATAGAACGGTACGTCCGCGACACATGTCTGAAATCAAAACTTACCCCGACAACCCGGCTGTGGCGACGGCTTTCGCACAGTACCTGTGCGATTTCATCAACGGACAGGCTCAGGAAAAGATCACGATTTCCCTCTCCGGCGGCAGTACGCCGAAGCTGCTGTTCCAGGTGTTGGCCAAGGATTTTGCCGACGCGGTGGACTGGTCGAAGGTGCATTTTTTCTGGGGAGATGAACGCTGCGTTGCTCCCGACGATGCGGAGAGTAACTATGGCGAGTGTCGAGCGCTGTTGTTGGACACGATTTCCATTCCGCCAGAGAATGTTCATCGGGTGCTCGGTGAAAACGATCCGGCAGGCGAAGCGGTACGTTATGGAAAAGAGGTTCGCCAGCATGTCTCCAGCGGAGACGATGGAGTGCCGGCGTTTGATCTGATGATTCTCGGAATGGGAGGCGATGGCCATACCGCATCCATTTTTCCGCATCAGATGGAATTGTTGAATTCCGAAAAGGTATGCGATGTTGCCGTGCATCCGGAATCGGGACAGCGTCGGGTGACCATGACCGGCAAAGTGCTCAATGCTTCCAAAGCTGTCGTATTCTTGATCACCGGCGGTGGAAAAGCGGAAGTGTTGAAAACCGTTGTGCAGCGAACCGGAGCAGCATATCCGGCAACCCATATTCAACCCGCCGGAAGTTTGACGTTTTTTCTGGATGAGGCTGCTGCGGCGCAGTTATAGATTTATCCCGCTGTCCAGTTAGCAGGGCGATCGGCCTTTTATGACCCTGTATTCTACTGGCCGCCTGAGGCGGCTTCCCCCTTGTCTTCTTCATCGGTCGTCACAATCATGGGACGCGATGGTGCCGAATCGGTGCCCGGCACCAATAACGGACCGGGCGAATGATCGTCGATGATCTTCTTCAGTTCCGCACTGTCAACGGATTCGATCTCCATCAGTCGATCCGTCAACGCCACCAATGCTGCTTTACGTTCCCGTAAAATCTTGCGAACTCGTTCGAGTGCCTCGTCAATCAGGTGATTGACTTCGGTGTCGATCTCACGAGCCGTTTCCTCGCTGTACATGCGACCGGAAAGTGCTCCCGAAGATCCGGCAAGGAACGCACTGCTGCGGTCCTGTTTGAAATTAACGCGTCCCATTTCGCTCATCCCGTACTGCATCACCATGGATCGGGAAATGTCGGTTGCACGTTCCAGATCATTGGAGGCACCGGTTGAAATATCGGTGTAGATCAACTCTTCGGCCAACGTACCGGCCAACAAAATCTGCAACTCACTTTCCAATTCGCTTTTGGTCATCAGAAATTTGTCCTTGGTCGGACGTTGCATGGTGTAACCCAACGCCGCCAGGCCACGCGGAATAATCGAGACTTTGTGGACCGGATCGGTGTTCGGCAGCACAAACGCGACCAGCGCGTGTCCGGCCTCGTGGTAGGCGACGCGCTCTTTTTCTTCGGGTGACATCACGCGCTGTTTCTTTTCCAGTCCTGCCGTTACCCGTTCGACCGCTTCGTTAAAGTTGTCCATGACGACAGTGGACTGGTCCAGTCGAGCGGCCAGCAAAGCTGCTTCGTTGACCAGATTCGCCAGTTCGGCACCGGCAAAACCGGGGCTAATGGCGGCAACTTTTTCCAAATCGACGTTGGGGTCCAGTTTGACATTCTTGACATGCACTTTCAGGATTGCTTCGCGCCCCCGCACATCCGGGCGGTCCACCAGAACATGGCGGTCGAAACGCCCCGGCCGCATCAATGCTTGGTCAAGTGTTTCCGGCCGGTTGGTCGCGGCCATGACGATGACGCCGCTGTTGGAAGCGACTGATAAAATCTAAATAATAGATATTCTAGTCTTCTAACTGTCAAAATATGATTAACAAAAATTTCACATACCTTTCTGATTAAAGGTGAAATATTAAGCAGTTTATACCCAGCTTCTCCATCCAAAAACAGCCGTTGGAAAATCAAAGAAATTATTTTTGAATTTCGCGACATGTGAATCTGAAATTTTACAAATCATATGCACACATTACCGGCCGGGGGTTTTAAAGTGCCATATTACAGAATTTTAA
>CALCJM010000013.1 GCA_937967505.1 uncultured Pirellulaceae bacterium
ATGCGATTAAACGAGGCGAGAAAGTTTTGCTTTTGGAGAAGCGCAAAATTGGTGCTGGTGCTTCAATGGTGAAGTTGCCAGCGATTGGGCGGAAGAATTATCTGTTTGTGGCCAGTGCCAATGGTGGCCATCGTGCGGCGATCCATTACTCATTGGTGAGTAGTGCGAAGATGAATCGTGTGGAGCCATTGGTGTGGTTAACCGCGTTGTTTTCGCGGCTGCCATGGCACCGCAGCGGCGAAGCGATTGAGCAGCTGAATCACGGCGATCCGATCACATCGACGGAGCTTGACTACTTGTTGCCAGACGTGTGGCTCAAAGCCAATCCGCAACACCGCTGGACCATCGACGACATCCGAAGAAAAGAACGCGAGAAAAAGGAACTGTAGTTCAAAGAACGCTCACCGTTAAATCTCTCGCTTTGGTCACACAGTATGCGCAGCGGTTTTCATTCCTCTTCAATAACGACCGCAATAGAAAAGCCTTCGAACTTCACTTTGACCGTGTCCTCCGTTTCTCCACTTTTTTTCATTAACGCTCGCCCCTCTTCAAGGGAGCTTACCTTTTTACCGGTTTTGATTCTTTCATTGACTTCGTCTAGCCCAAAAAACCCAAGCTTTCCATTCTCGTCAATTCGGAGTCCTACTTCTACGATTTTTGCCATGGAGTCTCCCCTGTCAAAAGCGCCAATTCCACTTGATTACTCCACTCACGAATCCCAAGCACCGTTGCGTTTACCGTTGATCCGACCGGTGGGTAATCGTCCGGTGTATTGAATCCGTCTTGTTCCATGCGAATCCTTTCTACAATCCCCGAAGTCAATTTATCGCCAATAGCTACCAATACACCGAAGGGAGCATGTTCAATGACTTTACATTTAATGACACTGCCGACAGCAAAGCCCGCTTGTTTTTTATTATCCAACCTATTTCCTCGTTGGGTGAAGTTTACGAACGGCATCATTCAAAGTGTCAAATACATCATGAGGGAGTGGAAGTTCGGATCCGACAGATACGGCACTTCATGAGGTCTGATTCTCGCATCATAGATATCTTTGAGAATTTCTAACTCTAAAACGCCATCACCGTAAACGTCGTCATATTTATCGGCCAACTGTCTCTGCTTTCCAAAATAAGCACGACCATCGTTTAATTCATCGAGAGGAAAATCATTTGGGTCGAAGCCCTCATCCAGCAGCTTTTGCCCCTTGCCCGGCTGAGGTGCCTTGAAGATCTTTTCAACCGGCCCCTTTGGTGCAGGCGCTTTCTTTGCCAAGTCCGCCGCCTTTTTCGCGTCCGATAGTTTATCCGTTATCTTGGCTCCATCGGCAAGATTATCAGCAACTTTGGCACCTTTCCGCGCGACCTTCGCGCCAGTTGCCCCCCAACCGAAGAAAAACGCCATGGCTGCAAAGCTGAGCGCGGCACCGCAGTTGCCCTTGCCTCGTGCCTCTTACTTACATCAAAACATTTGGTTTATTGTACTTTCAAGTAATGTTGGAATTCGACACAGGAGACTAAAAGAACGTCGGTCTGCGACCGACGATAATTAGCAGCCGTTGAAACCGTCGTGCTTCGCACTCCATAAGTTCACGCCCGTGCCGGGCGTACGCAGTGTTCCGCCGCGTGGTTGAGTCTTTCGCTTCGGTCGCGCTGAATGCGCGGCGGTCGAACAGCAGAATGTCATCTATCCAACATCTTCTACTGGCTGAGAATAGGGCAGAGCAATGCTATTCCGTCCTAACACCATTTCGTAATGGCGAAGGAGTTCTGAGATCCTTTCATGAATCGCTTCTGCAATTTCCTTTGCTTCATCGGAACTGCCATTCTCTAACTCAGCTCTCAAATCAATGACATCATCGAGGATGATTTTTAGAGTGTCTCCTTGGATCAGAACCCCCGGATACGATCGCTGACTGAACTGAACGACAACTGCGTTTACCGTGTCATCCAAAAGTTTGAAACTTTGTGAATCTTCCATCATCTCTCCGGGTGAAAAGTCACGTGTGGCAAGTTTGGATCAACAGATCCTTTGAAAATGTCTTGATTTCCCGGGATACCTTCTTGGATGTTTTTTGCTCCCGGAAGTGACTTGCCAGCGCTTCTTCGAGTTTTGTTGTTGGCGTCAATCACAAAGTCGAAATCAGATTTAGCGTGAAGAGGCTTGTTCGGATTGACTCTACTTCCTACTGCGGAAATATCTTTCCCAGTTCGGTTTGCAGCATTTTGGATTCTTGTAATCTCATTAGGCGTCAATTTATCTAGAGTAGCCCCGCCACCAATTGTTGGTCCCCTCTTTGAGGTGTTTTTCTTTAGTTTTTTACCTACTATGGTGCCAAGTAAACCGCCGCTGCCGATAACTGCTGCGCCTCTCTTGAGCTTAGCCAGATCGGGACCTGGTGCTGCATTGGCTGCAAGATTGCCGCCGATTTTCGTCAAATTGTCGCCATTTTCAAGGCCTGTCAATATCTCATTGGTTTGTTCTGCGATCGGAACTCCTACTGCGCCCGCAGCCGCCAATGCTTTTCGGCCAAAATTATTTTTATAACCTTCAACCACGTCATGATGAGCGGCAGTCATCGTCGCATCGTATAAGTCAGCATCGACCGAAAATCGGCCAAAATACAGCCAGACGTTAGGCCCGTAGTATCTTGGGCCTGAATGAAAGTCATCGCCGCCACCACCCTCATCTCCATCGCCCCCATTGCGAAAGAATGCTGCCGTCGCATCTTCATCGCCATCACCTCCATCACCACTATTCTCTCCAGCGCCACTATCGCCATCTGGACCACTGTCTGACGTGGGGATGTCGTCGCTTCCGTCCCGGCTCCAGTCGTCCCTAGATGAGGAATCGAACGTCTCGGTAAAGGTCTGGCCGTCGAGGCCCGTCTCAAGGGTGGTTTCCGTGGTACTGGAAGATTCGCCGCTGGAGGTCGGTGGCCCGTCACCTGATCCCGACGATTGCTCCGAGTACGAGCCGCTGGTGGTCGTCGAATGGTCGGTATAGCTGTTTGCGTTTTCCGAACGCTGACGGGAAAACTCCTCGTGATCGCCGCTGGAGTTCGATTCTGTACTGAAGGTGGTGACCCCATCGGTCAAATCACTGCGGCCAGATGAACTGCCGTGAGATTGCCTGCTGCCGCTCTCCTCTTCAGTGAGCGTGTAACCACCGGATGCCGGCTGCGTTTGGTGACTTTCAAAATCACTATCCGAATCAAAACTGATATGAACATGACTTTCCCCACTGGAGGTTGAAGTCGATTCCCGTTCCCCGGAATCATTGATGCCCGAGCGGTTGGTGCGCGTGATATCCCAGTTGCTGCTCTGGTCGTAGGAATCCGAAGAATGGCGCGACCCGCTGGACGAAGCTAGGTGCCCGTCATCGAACTGATGATTCGAATGGCCCGTTACCGTTTTGTACTCTGAGGAACTGCCCGTTTCGGTTGTTGTCGTCGATAAACTGCCCACAGCCGTGTTGCCTGATAAACCAAAATGCCCCCCCGAGTTGTCGAAGGCGATCTCGGTTGTCGAGGTGCCGTGATACGAGGAACCGGAACCGCCGCCGGCGATTTTGGTCATGCTATCGTCACTGCCGTTGGGGAACGTCGATTCGTAAGACGAAAAGATTTCGTCCGGGTTACCGGAGGTCGCCGAGGATACCGTTTCGCTGCGGCGACTGCCGTTGGTGGTCAGGCTGCCGCCGCTTTGCCCCAAAGAGGCACTGGTGGTCGTGTTTTCCCGGGTGGAGAGACTCTGGCTGTTGCTGGATTCACTGGAATCCTTCAGCGTCGATGTTGAGCTGCCAGCATCGGACGACAGCGTGACGGTGTAGGTGAAGGATGACGATGAGTGGGGGGTGGCGAAATCAATATTGCCGGAGCTGTTATTGTTGCTGTCCATTCCTCCGGAGAAGGAACGGGTCATGTCGCCGGCAGGAACCTGGAATACCGGGGCGTCGCCGGGATTGGCCAGGCTGCTTATCGGTGTGTCGTGAATGGATGACACGATGTTGCCCGCGGTATTTGACGAACTCTGGCCGGAACCATTCTGCTCCACGGTCGTTGATGAGGATGATTCGTAAGTTCGTGTTGTCGTGCCGGGGCCGACGCCAAGCTCACCCTGGCCGCTATCGATATCATCCGCCTCGGATGTGAAGCTCCATGACGTCTCAGTGGTGGTGGTCGTCGTGCCGTCGGTGGAACTCCGGTTGCTACTGTCACTGGAGCCGTTTGACGTGGTGGAACTGTGACCGCGACCGGCATTCGAGCTGGAATTGCCTGATCCTCCACCACCGCCGGATGAATCACCACCACCTGTCGTGGTCATTTCCGTGCTTGTGCTGTAGCGGTCACCGTTGGAGTAACTCACTTCAGTAGAACTAAAGTCCGTCGATTCAGAGCTGCTGTTATCGGAGGATTCGGCAATTTCGGCCGATCCATGCGCTTCGCTTTCCACGGTGAACGATCCCGGTCCTGAATCGCCAGTTTGCACTCTGAGTACACTGTTGCGCCCGCCACCGCCGGTAGTCTGCTGGTTTCCCGAAGAACTGCCGGAACTGGAGTGGTTGTGGGTGACCGTGACTTCGTTGCCGTCATCATCGGTGTTCGTCGCTTCAATGTCCATGTTGAAGGATGACGACGAACTACCGTTGCTGCCGCCATCGGTTTGGAGACCCAAGCTGTCGTTGAAAACGCCTTGGGCTCCACCGGGGGACAGGTTGACGTTGAACTGTGATTGGGCGGGACCACGAAGTTTGGAGTTGCTGTCCGCGCTGCCGCTGCTGCCGGATTCGGCAGTGGCGGAACCATTTTCAAAGGTGCCGCTGGAGGTGCCATTGCGGTCAACCGATACGTTACTGCTGTTGGACAGATTGGTTAATTTCGCCACCGCGTGAAGGCCACCGCTGACCTCGTAATCTCCCGGCGACGTTCCGTTGGCCGACAGGTTGAGATTGGCAGAAGAATTGCCGGCCCCCGCACTACGGGTGTCCACCCGGGCGGAGGAATCGGACGACGATTCGATCGACACGCCGTCACCGCTGAGCGAAGATGTCGAGTTTCTGGATGCGTCAGCGCTTCCCGAACTGCTGCCGCGGCCGCGCTGGTTTCCGTTAAAATCCAGATTTGCCAAAAACTGGCTAGGCCCCATGGTGGCGTCGAAGCTGAGGGTAAAGTTACCTGAGCCGCTGGATGATGCTTGCCCCTGGCCGCTGACGGAGGCAAGGCCGAAGGTGGTTTCCATCATGGTATCCCCGGTTTCCTGGGCGGGGCCATCGTAAGGGCCATCGTAAGGAACGTCATAAGGGATGCCGTCTCCCGAGTATCCGTCACCGTAATCCGCCGGTGGTTCTCCCGGGTTATTCGAACCGGCATCCTGATTGTCACCGGAGAGGGTGTCCGTTACCGGGCTGTGACTGGAAAATGTTTCCGAGCTGTCAGATGACGATTGGCTATCGGACGTAAACCGATAATCCCCTGACTCGCTCAGGCTGATGTGACGCGTGCGGTCTCCAGTAACGGGGTCGATCGATTCAGAAACGGTGTAATTTCGGCTGGAGTTCGATTCAGAGTAAGTGTCAAAAGATGAAGACCGGGTTGAGCTGCCGTCGTCTTCCGAGGTTGCGAGCAAGCGGCTGCCCCCTGAACGACTTTGATCTGATTGAGTGGAGCGCTCTGCGGCTGTGCGATGCACGACCTGCGCGGAGGCATTGCGTTGGATGATTGAAGCGCGCGTGGCCACCGTGCCGCGCGTGGCGTCACGATATTCGGTAAAGGATTCACCCGGGAGATAGGCGTCAGGTGTCCCTGCATTGGCATCCAGGTGGTCGGGCGCGGGCTGGTCGGACGGTTCGCCATCGTTTTCGTAACTGGCGTAGTCCTCGTAGCTTTCGTAACCTTCGCCGCCGTAGTTTCCATCCTCCTGTTTTTCTGACGCGTGGTCTGACGTGTGGGCGATTGAAGCTGCCGAAAAGCTGCTATCGCGCTGGGCAACCGAGAATATTCCGCCAGTGGAGGAAAACGTTTGGTCATCGTTGGTCTGATACCAAAACTTAGATTCTGATTCGACGGTGTAAACGATGGCGGCATTGATTCCCGCCAGCGTTCCGGTCGCCTGAAGCTGATTCAACTGGCTGTCTGTTCCGACCAATACGTCGTGGGTGACTAACGTCGTGAAGACTTCGCGCTGTCCGGACTGCGTTCCCGCGGAAACGCCACGCGCGCTTTCGACAGACGACAGATCCAGCAGGTTGACAAACCCGTTGCGAATATCGCTCGCACCGGATTCGGCAATCGCTTGATCAGATTGATCGACGGTTCCGTCACGGTTGAAGTCAAAAGGGCTGTTGATTGATGGTGAGACCTTGACAAAGTCTTCGTCTTGGTGGGCCGTGAAATGTTCGGCTGTGAGCAGCGCGTCGCGCTGGTCAACAATGACATTGTGGCTATCGACCCCGGAATCACCCACGGCGCTGCCGAAGTAAAAAATGTCATCCTGTTCCAGCAGCGTGTTGGTATTGGCCAGCACACGGACTTGCAACCACGTGTTGGTGATTGCCTGATCTGCAAACACGACAGTAACGCGCGTCGTTGCACCTACCCGCGCTCCCGGGGTGACGGAAACCGATTGCGGCGCCGGTGCCGATTCCCAGAGTGCGGGATTGTCGGAGTTGCCGACCCTAAATTCAAAATCGTCGGCGGAAATCGTCCCTGAAAAATCCGTAATATCAACGATAACGCCGTTGATCCCTTGATCGTAAGAAGACACATTGGAGGAGGTTGCGCGCTGGCCTTCGGACAGGGGCTGGCGATCGTAGGCGATCGCATCGCCGTCGCTGACGCTGTCATATGCCGAATTATTGTAAAACAAATGCCGCGACAGAACCTGAGCATAATTGGTGTCCTCAATCACCGATGCAACCTGCGTGCGCTCGAGAAAGATCAGGTTCGAACTTCCGCCAAGCGACTGGGAAGTAACGTGCAAGCCAGAGGAAGCGTTGAGGCTGCCAATGGTGTAGTGATCCCAGACGGAACTGTGGTTCTCCCGGGCGTTGGAGGCGATTAAAGCGTCCAGCTGTTCGACCTCGCCTGCCGCATCGAAGCCCTCAGGCGTATCCAACAGTTCCGGCGAAGGCAGACTGGCCAGAAATTCATCACGCTCGGCAATTTGCTGGGGCGTCAGACTGTCCGGGTTATTGGCGTCGATTTTATCGAAAGTGCTTTCCGGTGAATCTTCGGGATAGCCCTGGTCGTTTGAGTAGTCCGAGTAGCCCGCATGATCCGAGTAGTCCGAATAATCTGAGTAGTCCGAGTATTCCGAGTAGTCCCAATAGGGGTCAGTGGGGTCACCGGTCGACGATGGCGAACCGGGCGGCACAGGATCCGAATACCCGGGCGGATAGTAGTTGAACCCGTAGTCGTCCGGTGAAGGCGACGCTGGTCCTGCTGCATCGATCGGGACCACAGGGGCATTGTCGGAGGCCGATGCTTGTTCGTGTGGGTAATGCTGACTGTAATCTGGTGCATTATCCGGAGGAGTATCGGTGCTGAAGGATGACTGCTGTTCGGTCAGGGCAGGATCAAACGCCGGGGAATCAAGCGCCTCAGAAGGCGTTGGATCTTCGCCATTAACCGGTGGCGTTGCGGGATAGGTGGAGGCTTCGGGCGGTTGCCCATCCATTGCGTAATCCAGCCATGGCGAAGCCTCTTCGGCCGGTATCGCAGCCTCAGCATAGGTTGCCGGCGGTTGTGATTGCGCGGACGCAGAACCGGAAGACGGGGAATACGACGGACCGTAATCGCCAGCATAGGAAGATGACGAGTATGGATCTGAGTATGGGTCACCAGAGTATGGATCACCAAGGTATGGGTCAGAGTATGGATCTGAATATGGGTCATCAGAATATGGGTCGCCGTTTGGCGGTGCAGATGTTGCTCCCCCGTAAGCCTGATCACCAACTGGCGAGTTATCATGGGGCGCACGTTGGTAGCCACTACCAAGGATTAGCGCCACTCCATCACCGGTGATGCCGGCTCCCAATGCGGAAGTTTGTGCTGCGATCCGGTCGGCGAATTCGGCGACTTGTTCCTGAAGTGCAGCACCATCTTGCACTAACAATACCGCCACCTCTTTTTCCGCCAACACAACGCGCGCTTGCAGGTCGGTCACGGAAACGTCCAGCTGATGCTGACCCACTACTTCAGGGACCGTCCAGCGCACCATCCAGCGCCCGGACGTCTGATCAAAGTACGCCAGGTTAACCGCCGGAGCCGTTTGCAGCGAAACCTTTAAATCAATATCGGACGGTTCAACGCGCGCGCGATCCAAGTCGATGACGTGGTGCCACGTAGCGCCAGCTTGGAGGAAAATCGTCTGGGGGATTCCGGCCAGGGGACCGGAATCCGACAGTGACGATTCGCTTGCCGGCGCTACCGTCCCCTCTGTCCCTGCCGCGTTGACCACATGGATCGTAGTGATTGATTCCTCGGAGACTCCATCCTCATCAACTGCCCGGACGGAAATGTCAAACTGCCCCGCCTCGTCGAAGGCATGCGTGGCCGAAAACGTTGCACCGTCCTGAATTTTGGTCGATCCATCTCCCCAATCGATCATCCACTGGCCAACGAAATCAGAGGCGACATCTTGCGCCGAACCTTGAATGGCGACGGCTTGGTGCGTTTCCACTTCATCGGCGCTGGCGACGATTGCCAGCACGGGCGCTAGGTTATCAACATCGACCGCAATTCGATAGTCGGTTGATTTACCGTCATCGTCGGTCACCTTCAGGACGGCTGCAAAAACACCATCGTCACTGTATTTTAGCGGTGCCGGGGCGAAAAAAGTCGTGGTGGACCCCGTCACTGTCCCGGTCGCTTGATCGACTTGCAGTACAACCGGCTGAGTACCATCGCCCAAATCCAAAGTCGCAGTGAAGGAGTCCTCAGGCGAACGATCCGCGATGGTCGTCGTAAAGGTGAATTCTTGCCCTTCATAGAGTGGGGCTTCCGCTTTCTCACCGCGATTGAAGGTGTAACTTTCCCCTTCGAATGTTTTACCGAGTCCGTCCAACTGGACAATTTCGGGGCCTCGGTCATCAATTCGGGCGTGGATTTCACGCGTCGCGACCACCTTATTTGCGTCATCAACGACCTGCACCGCAAACGTGAATTCTCCGTCGTCCGGGAAGGAGAATTCCAGAAGCTGCTCAATACGCACACCGTCTTCGCCATCGACCGGAGCGTCGGTCTGCGACATTTCGGAGAGCACGACGGTCGGCGATACGGCCTGCGCTTCGCCCTGTGCCTCGACCTGCACCTGATAGGACGAGTGATCAGGGAGAGCCTCAAAAAACACTGTCGCCGCGATGACCTCATTTTCATACCCGGTCAACCGCAAGCTTTCGGCACCGCTCCCCGCGGCCACAGCCAGCATGCGTCGCGGTTCGAGTGACTGTAGGTGAAGTCCGGTTTTGTGAGCCGACCGCTTTTGTCGTCGGCCACGACGGCCACGAAAATTTAGTTGGGATGACGCCAACCAATGCCTGCGCCAATCAAGGTAATGCTCCAGCGACCGGACCAGTTTCTTCCAACGCGGCGGGACAAACAC
>CALCJM010000014.1 GCA_937967505.1 uncultured Pirellulaceae bacterium
AGCAGCCGCTGAAACCGTCGTGCTTCGCACTCCATAAGTTCACGCCCGTGCCGGGCGTACGCAGTGTTCCGCCGCGTGGTGGAATCTATCGCTTCGGTCACGCGGAATGCGCGGCGGTTTCAGTTGGAACATCAACTCCAAGAAGTTCCGCCGACTGGAACGCGTTTTCGTTTACGAAACGTCGCTAGTCGGCGGCGTTAGGCAATGCCTTCAGTTGCAACAAGTGAGTACAAGCATTCTCGCAGCCACGGAGTAAGTTGCATGCAGCCATTGCCGGTTACAAGGCGATAGCTGGGGTTTGCCGTAAATTTCCCGACGACACTATTTTCGATCTCATACGTTCCTATGATGTCTTCGGTCGGTATTTCGGCGTTCACATCTGGAGAACGTTGGTCAATCAGGACTGCTTTTCGTTCACTTATTAGAGCGGCGAACTCAATCAACTGTGGGTCTAATCGCTCTCTACAGATGTTGTGAATAGCATCAACGAAACCCGAATACGCAATGAACTGCTCTGGTGTAACGGAACCATTGGGTTCCGTTAAAAATCCACAGATGCTTTCTTTCGGCAACCCAATACGTGATACCAACTCAGGTTTCAACCACGTTGCAACGACAACCACAGGAGCATTGTGCGGTTCGGACAGTTTTACCCATGAAGGCAAGCGAGTTTTGTCAACTTCGCATACAGTAAGTTCGGTAACGCGCCGCTGATTGCGTGGTTCTAAATTATTTCCCACTCGGAAATTTCTCGGATAGTCCACTTTCGATCAGTCAAACCCGCACTAATCGCCGGAGTTGTTTTGACCGTCGAATGTTTCTTGCTGAAATTATAGAAGCAAATCCAAATTGACAACATGGCACGGTGAACATCTACGTCTTTGCTATATCCAACTGACAGGCGATTAAACCGTTTTAAAGCTGTCCGCACGGTTAAATTGAATCGCTCTACGTAGCTGGTTGAGCATCGATTCATGTCAGGATTGCCAAACTGGCTGATGCGCTCGACGGTGTTTATCTGAGCCGGGCTGTAGCGCTTCTCAATCTGCTCGTTCTTGTAGGTTTTGATTAAAATCGAGTAGTCAACGTCGCTCAAGAACTTGAACGGGATTCCATGCTTGTAAGCCGGTAGTCCATCGCTCGTGATCTGGACGCGGCCAGCGATTGAACGTCGCAGCTTGGTCAGGAATGTATCAGCAGTCTCGCCCGTGCGTCGTCCAGACTCGTAAGCCAAGACAAGCTTTGAATCTGCGCAGATGCCAAAGAACGTCCAGCAGTCCCCCACGTATCCCTTGAGCTTTGTTTTGGTTCGGTTGCGCTCAAGGCAGCCTACCTTTTCCCAGATTTCATCCACTTCCGCCACGTTGCAATCGACATCCTTAACGTACTCATCAAAGAATCGTTCGCACTTCGCTCCAACGAGCTTGATGGCCTTGGTGATCGTCGTGTGTTTCAATCCAGTGATCCGACTGGCGGCTGCAACTGCGGTTCCTTCGCAAAGCAGATTCAAAGCCAAGAACACTTTGTCAGGATCGGCCTGCATATCGCCTAGCGGGCCGCTTGGAACGTGCTTGTCAGAGATTGTCGCTTTACAATCTCGGCACTTCCAGCGTTGTGAGCCGTTGCGATTCTTGCCGTGTTTATTCTTGTTTTTGTGTTCACATACGAGGGCTATCATTGTTTCGCCTTTGCCTAAAGGCGCATCAACTCTAGAATGCAGTTGCGTTGACTGGCTTCTGGTGTTGACGCACCGGATGTCACGAGCCCCGTTCAGTTGCTTCAACAACTGGACGGGAGTTTTATAACGCTGCCCCTAGTATCTGGGCGCGTAGTGACACCTTTGGTCCGTTCGAAAGAAAAAGCGGCAAATTGAGGAATCGAACCTAATCCATTAGGGATTCACGAGAGTATAGGGCTCGTTGCTGAACCATCAGCGACAACCTGCCATCGACGCTGGCCGCAAAGCCAGCGTCTTTTGGTTGGTTCAATCAGAAAACGATTGACTCTATATAGGCACCCCACTACACTTGCGCAGAACAACTCCGTAAACAGTTTGCCAGTACATGGCACACTCCTTTGATTTAGGGATCGGATTGTCAGAAGGCCCAGCGACTGCGAATCGCTTGGGTCTTCACTCATTTAAGAGCATTGATTTTTCATTACATTGTTCTCTCCTTTGTAGATGGACATAAAAAAAGACCGTGCAAAGCGTTTTGCTTTGCACGGTCCGTATGTTCGGTTTCCGATGTTTTGCGATACGCTGGGGTTCTGCGTATCGCATTGCAGAAAAAATTCACCAGTGGCCGCTGGGCACAAAAAAAGCCGTAGCCCCTTTTGTTACCACACAACAAGGACACGGCTTCTCTTGATTGGATTGTGTTTTTGTTGTGTGGTGATTTCATTATAGGGCTTCTCTGAGAATGTCAAACAAATTCTCAAAGGTTTTCGCGTCGTCCCAGTGCATCGCCAAGCGACTTCTTTAGAGTCCTTTCGCCTGTTACTGGTTGATGCCCGCGCTCCAGCATCTCCACGACCAATGTCCAGCCAAAATCAATTGAAAAGGCTTCACGGTTCGGCAACCCAGATATGGCGATGGCCTCAACGTCGTTTGTCGAAAACTTCAACCTTCAGTTGAGAATGGGGCTGAGGCGGTTCACGCGGCTGACGAACGCGTTCTCAAAATCACTGGACCACCACCGGGCGATGCAGGCAATCTACATTGCAAACTTCAATTTTTGCCGTAAACACGGAACGCTGAAGAAAACGCCAGCAATGGCAGTAAAGCTGCGCAGCTAAGATTTATTTTTCGGCTCGTCATCAAATACAGGCGTTCTCTCGACCTTTGATTCGTATGCTTCGATATCGCTTACACGTCGCCTCTGGCTGTTTATATGATTTTGTGTCTGGGCCTTATTAAGTTGCTTAAAGACGTAAGAGATCGCGAAAACTGGCAAGAGTGCCAACAAGAAAATCCTAGTGAAAGCTTCAACAAGTTCTTCCATAACCGAAAATTGAGTTCTGTTGTTCAATAACATAAACACAATTATCGACATGACAAAAATAAATGACAACATTGAACTTTCCTAGCATGCCGTTTCGTTAAGTAGTTTTTCGATACTCCACACCGAATCATCAGTTCCATGGTTGTTGGCGTGATCCCAGCAGTTAAACTCAGATCTTTGGTTTGCGAAACTAAAGGTAACTGTGATGAAAACGAAAACATGCCCAAATTGTGGCCAATCGGCAAACAAAAAGGCAAAAACCTGCCCCTTTTGCAAACGTAAATTTGGAGTAACTGGCGGCCTTGAGCGTGCCGGAACTAGCATGTTTATGATGGGGTTCTATATCATCTGCATCTGCATTCCGTGCGTTGGATGGGTGATTGGCGCCATCGTCTACGCAATTCGCAGCAAGCAGTCTTAGCCATGCACGCATCCATCCATATCACGTTTCATTACTTCAAGTCCTTCTCACTGAGGTTGTCAATTACGCCTTGGAGCCACGCACTCGTTGCTATCTCTGGCTTGTCGTGTTTAAGTCTGAAATTCAGGGCTTGGGCGTGGCTACTCTTGAGAGACCCACTGACGTATTCCTTTAGCTCGACTCTCCAGTCAGTTTCTTGAGACACCGACAGGCTAAATGAATTCATGGCTTTGCTATGCGACACCATCAGTTCTGCCAACGGCGACATATTTTTAGGAGTTGGTATTCTCTCAAACAGGTCCGTTAGCTTTTTCCTGACTGTCTCCAGTCGTTCTGACTCTTGCTTCGCAGGATCGGGAATAGGATCATTACCAACACGATCACTGTTGCTGATCGTCGTTCTATCTACTGGTTGCTTCGAACCCCATAATCGCATTGCCAAAAGCGCGAAAAGGCAAACTATCGCAGACAACGCACACAAATGCTGAAACCACTCAGCGCCGAAAACAGGCAGGCCAGAATACCAATCATCAATTGAGTTCACAAATCCCATGCTTGACGCCGCCGATAGTACATAACTTGGTATTGCTAAAAGAGCGCTGACTCCGCAGGCCCAACCCATCCAGTTGGGTGCTGGCGGAATCCTCTGTAGCACGTCTCCCATTGCCATCGTCCTTGCTTTTGAATTGGCAAGCGAGTACAATGCAATCATCACAATTGAGTGTTCTCGCTTGAGAATTAATTAAGCCGTCAGACGCCAATCTGACGGCTTTTTTATTGTCTCAAAAGTTTGGCAGCTTTCAATGGTCGATTTCAGCCATCATTCCACTGGATTGATGCACCAGTTGGATTCTCTTTCAGTGAACACCTCACTTCGCCCCATCGCCGACCTTAGTGACTTCTTAAACGTCGCTTTCCCATTGACTGGAACAAAGCCGCGCTGCAACATCTCCACGGCCAGAACTCTCAAATCTACAGTTCACGAAGAACCACCTTGGCGGCATTTTGCTTTCCAGTAGCCTTCATCCACCTCTCTGAACTTATCAGGTCGGCTTTTCAGCACTCTGGCCACTTCACCAACAGCGCTACTGGGATCGGACTTTAGCGCTTGGCCGTTTTCGATCAGCCAGACGCAGATCTCAACTGGCCTCATTGGTGCGTTATTTTGCCTCAGAACGTCTATCACGATTTTGGCTAATGGAGGAAGGGGTTCGTCAGCATCGACGTGTAGGCGTGCGTATCGTTTGACCAAACGGCTGTCAGGATTGATTACTTCCTTGAACCGGTCGGCAGCTTTGATCATTAGCCGCAGCGTGTTCCGCAAGTTCCTAGTCTCTGGAGGGTGGTTGCTCGAACGATTTACGGCTTCAACCAGCTCATTGAAAGTGAATATTTCGTCTTGGGGCGCTGCTTGGTCGATCACGTCTTTGGTTGGGTTGAGCGTGCGACGTGGACGGCTCGCATTTGCAGGATCTACGCTGGATAGATCCCGTTCCAATCGCTTGATCTGCTCAAGACGTTCGTCGTAAGCTGTCTTGCTGGATTGAATGTCCTGGTCCCGTTTGGCGCGGGCAAGGATTCGCAGGTGTTCGAATGTTGATTTTGCGTTCATAATGACGCATGATTCAACTTATCGCAGCAGGTTCAAGGGTGGGTGGGGCACCCACGCAATCAGCGGCGCGTTACCGTAAGTTCGAGCGCGTCATTGGTCATTTCATTTTCCATGGGCATTATCGTAATGCGTTTCCAAGCCATTCCAAAGTAACTCGTTAATCGCTTCTCGTAACTCCTCCGCCATCGTCGAAACTGTAGCTCCAAGTTCTTTCGATTGTTTTGAATAGTGATCCACGGTGTTTTCGATTTCCCACGGCAACTCAAAAAGGCATGCAACGGCCAAACGATCAATACGATCGTCGGAATTTACAGATCGCGAAATCGCACTGATTGCTTCCATGAGCCGCGCAAACTTGTTTTTGTCAACTTGATTCTCGCGAATCAAGACTGCATAGCCGTCTGGCTTCAAACATTCTTCGACAATAACTTGCTTGGCTTGCTCAAATGTCATTTTTTGCCCTGAATGATCTTAATGGCTTCAGGCGGAATCGGTGGGTTTGGCCCACCAATGTCACGAATCAAAACTTCTTGGTGAGATTTGGTTCGAGAGAACACACGTCCCCTGCCGACGCCCTGAGATGCGCCAACAACCTCGCCCGGAACTTTGTTCAGGTCAATTCCAACAACGCTATTTCCTCTGTTGGACAAGCCCTCAGCTTTGGATTGGTCCTTCGTTGCAGAGATAAGATCGCTCTGCTTCTTGCCCATGGCATCGCTGCCGACCTTGGTATTGGCTCCGGGTGCTCTTGCCCGAAGTCCTTGTGTTACATCTTCGCCTTCACGCAAGGCACGGCACGGAACACTTCATTCTTGGGGCAAAGCTTTAATCAATTAAAGCGTGTACGGTACCATCTCATTTGTAAACTCATCCCAATCCCCTTTGCGGAACAACGAGACGGCTCTTTCGCTCGAGTCCATTTCACCAATACCCGTTAGCGAGACGCCAAGATCAAGTAGGACCACGGCTCCAAAGCATATTTTTGGCGAATTGTCTCGTTGGCATAGTTCCTTGAGTCCTTCTTCGGTCCATGAAATGCCTATGCCGTTCAAGGAAAAACCACATTCTTCCTCGATGGTAATTTCTCTAAATCTCCCACTTGCGAGACAGATCACGAACCCGTCGTAGTGAAAAAGTTCCTCACCACTCCGATTTGTCCGTGTCATTTTTGGTGCCCCAAATGCGGATCTGACCGCATCGGCGTTTGCACCGAAACTCAGGTTTTGCAGCCCTTCATAACTTGTTGCATTTATGTCCATAAATCAGTTCCTTGGCAACTGGCCAGTCCCTTTTGCATATTCAAGCATTTCTCTAATCGCATCATTGTATTTTCTCCCGTTTCCCGACCCTTCCTGTGCAGCTCGTCTCGCATCTCGAATATCGCGGGCCATAGCGTCAAGATGACGTCCTTGCCCAATCATTTCAGCAGTCTCCTGCCTATATCTTGCTGCGTCCCTGCTCGCCCCCCAACTGCCAGTGAGTCGATGGTCACGTACATCCATTTGAACAGAGGGGCCGTCACCGACTGAAACATCAGGGTTGGCACCGCGATCAGGCATATGATGCGAGTCACGTTTGTCCCCTTTAAACCGACGACCAGTCATCTCATTGTGCGATCCGCCACGAGGCCTACCCGCGTCACATGCGTTTATAACATGTAAGCTTGTCCCGCCATTATGGACCAAAATACCCGTTTCCGCGACGCAGTAAATATGGCTCACCTGAACTTCAAGGTTGAACACCGGTTCTGGCGAACCACGCGGTGAGATACCCAATACCCGGGCACAACCTGTCTTGTTACCGTTTTCCTTCGGCTACGTCGCTATGCGGGCAGGGCCGAGACTTCCCACGCAACGCTAGACGCAAAGAAACAAAACGGATGCTTTAGAAAGTTCGCTGCGTCCGACGCATTTCCCTGCTCTTCATCGATCCCCACGCCCCAACCAGCTTCATACTTCCTTAGTACCAAGCCGTCAGAAAGCACCCGATAAGAAGTTTTACCTTCGGACACTTGAAATTGAGTCACTTCTGAAAGCTTGAGCACGAGATTTACCCACTCACCACCAGCATTTTGGTCCTGACATTGGATGGCAATGTTAACATTTGGCCAGCGAGCGTTTTCGTCATAGTGGATATTGATCGCCTCAATTACAGAATCGAAAAAGCGATTAAATCGTTCCAAAAATTCTGCAACACTGCCCGTTTCAAGATTTGATTCCATTCGATTTAGCTTCCAATTGGGTTTGAAGGATTGAGTCCGGGAGATAGCTCCGTCCAATCAGGCGGAAGCTGATCTTTTGGAATGTGAGGCTTACCTTTGCCGTGGCCCGACGCGGGATTCCCCGGCTCTGGGAATTTGTGGCCGTGCCCGCTTGGTGCCCCTACGCCATGATTTTTGTAATCAACATGGCCAATGACGTTTCCATCACCATCGTAGATCGCAGTCTGTTTGACGTTTCCGTTGCCGTCAAGATGATGGTACTTTGAATTCGGCGTCGCGTCTTTTGTCTAGGGCTTACCCGTTCCTTGAAAGACTTCACTCTTTGGGGCAAGGAGCTACCAACAAACGTTACAGATTTTTCAAATATGGTCTAATACTACAGCGCAATTGAGTAATTGCCCTTCTGCTTTTGGGAGTTGATTTGCGAGAGTTGTTGACGTTGTATTGCCTTGGATTTCCTTGTTTTTCTTTGAGTATTGGCGGGCAACGCGCAGCTCGATCCCGCCACGCCGTTTGGATTTTACCTACGAATCATCCGGTATCCCACTGGCAACGTTTAATGGTGCTCATGTCGATTCCCATTTCAGCAAGCTTCCGGCTGCGCGTCTTGGTGTGGCTTTTGCGAGTCTGAGCGTTACGACGCTGGTAGCAGGCAAGCTTCTAGGCCGCCTTTCCAAGAATCATCTGCGTCGCTTCCACTGGCAAGAACCACGTCTCCACCAGCGAGGCCACCGCCTGTTTCATCTGGCTGATGGTCAGCTCCGGGAAACTCTCGAGATACTTCTCACGCATCCGTGCAAGAAACAACAACGTCACCGCACTAAAGATCAGATAACGAAGTAGTCTAGGGTAGGTGCGACCTTCGAACTGGTTCAACCCAATGTAACTTTTGTCATCCTGAAAACAACGCTCCACTGGCCAGCGACCAAAGGCCACTTTCAGTAACACTCCGAGCTTTGTCTTTGGCTGCGCGTTGTTGAGAAAAAACTTCAGCTTGTCAGGATGATTGATGTCGCTTGCCACGATCAGATGGCAGGCTTCAGTGGGCAAGCCGTTTTCGTCCTGACGATAAACGGTCGCATATTTGACTTCGACAACCTTGGCCCCTTTTGGGTGTCCTTCACGTGCCATTGCTCCCATTGCTGTTCTAGGAAAACAGGCGATTGCCGGAAACATTCCTCAACCGTTGTGGCCTTGGGAGCAGAGGCCAATAGGCGGGGTGTCTTTCGGCTGCGGCCGCGACCATTCTTGCGATACGGGCGAGCGGTGGCAGGCGGCTGATCCATCCAGCCCCGTGAATTGCGGGGGATTTCACCTACCCACGCCTGGTTGCGTTTGTCCAGTTCACTCAAAAACGCTGGCTTCGAACCGTACCACTCGTCGAACGTGAGCCAGTCAAAAACGATCCCATTGTCGAGCGCTCGTTGATGTTGCTCGAGAGCGATTTCCGATTTCGGGCGATAGACAACATCATCTGGAATCTTCGCAGCACGACAACGCTCGCAGTCTTCATCCCAGCTCTTGGGAAGGTAAAGACCTTCGTCGATCAGGCAACGAAAGTTGTCCGTCGCAAAGACCAAATGAACTGTCACCGTGCGGGTTTCTTGCAGATACATTCGTGCCCCAGAACGATCAGCGAAGCCGAAGAGAATGCCAAATCACCAAGGAAATGCAAGGCTTGCCTGCGATCGTGAGCCTGCACAAGCTTGAGCATTTCGAGCATCAACTCGGGTTTGCTACGACTGACGCGATTCCATTTCTGGCAGGCTTTCTTGTTAAGATACAAACGAGCCAGAATCGGCAACGTAAAATATCGTCTGGGAGTTCGTGGACTTTCAATGACGACACAAAGCACAACCCAACAGTGTCCCCAGCGAACGACAGTGAATCCGCGACTCGATAAAAGTGGATCGCGATGCATGCCGGCCCCGAACATTTCCAAGCCCCGGCGGCTCAGCAGCGTATCATCACCAACGAGAAAAAACGTCCCTTGCGGCAGTAGTTTCCGGACAAGATCGTAAACCGCCAGCCCGACAGCGTCGATCGACCAAACCGCCGTGGCGAAAATTCGATAAAACGCCGAATGATGTCGCTCGACACCACCAGCACACAGCATTCCCATGATCGTTCGCCGAGGAGCGCACACCCAGCCGGTCATTAGTTCCATCAAGCTTGCATAAGTCGGCACGGTCATCGCGATGGAAAAGACTTGAAGCATCGGCAAAAAGAGTTACAGATATCCATGGTCGTCGCCCTTTCGGTTAAGTATTTGGTTTGCATTAACCTTGATCGGAAGGACGCGGCCATTTTCTTTGATGGCTCAGCGATGCTAGTTGACGAATGTTTCTGCGAAAGACGAACTAAGCCCCAGTTCGTTCCGGGTAGGGCTGGTGGTGGCCTTCGCGGCAGGAATCAGTTGGTCAGCGGTACCTTACCGGCGATTCTGGCGGACAAACAACCAGTGCTCAAGTCTGGAAGGCCTTGCCTTCTGTAATTTCGACGGAATGAAATACGACCTTGTTTCTTGTTTCACTTGGCCAACATAAAACAACCGACCTTGTTTCCGCCCCGCACGTACAATCGCCCCTGTGCAACAATCGGTGCTGCCCAGCAGTCAGGTTCCAACGCAAATGTATCGGTCGCCGCGCGTTCGGTCACCAAACGGAAGGCAGTGGGAGTGGCTTCCACTAGCGCCAACCGTCCGCGCTCCCCCACCACAACCAGGGCATCCCCAATCAACAACACCGAACAACGTCCGAAGCCACGCTGTACCCATTTGACATCTCCGGTCTCGAGTTCAACACACCGCAGGTCCGCCCCCGACGAGTGACGACCGCTGCTGCCGTACAGATGGCCCTCATGCAACACTGGCGTGCCCCAATGTGCCGCGAAAGATTTCTTTCGCCGTCCACGATCGGACCAACGTACCCTACACTGATCTTTCTCTACTTCCACCAACGCCGATCCTAGTTCGTAGCACTCGGACAGAAAGAACCGGCTGCCATCGATCACAGGGGTCATCGCGTTGACACTCTCCAATTTTTTTGCTCGAAAAGGGAACTTGAACTTGACCCGACCATTCTCCGGATCAATTCCCCACAGTGCGTTCCGGCACCATGCGACCAGCGTTTTGTTGTTGCCTGCCCCCATCCACGTCAACGATGAATAGCTTGCCAGATCATCGCCGGTCTTGTACTCGACCTCACCTGTATTTTTGTCGAATGCAACGATCGCGCAATTGTCAGATTTGACGCGATCGAGCTGTCCGCGGGGCACGTTGGCAGATTCAGCAGGGCTGCCGCCGACCATCACGATGATTTTGTCGTTGTAAATAACAGGATTTGATGACACACCAAAAAAATTCTGAATCACCCCGAACTTCTTCGCCGTATCAACGGTCCACACCGGCTGACCGCCATCTGTTTTCAGGCAAATCAATTTGCCCTCAACACCAAACAGGTACACCCGATCGCCATCGATCAGCGGGCTCGACCGAGGCCCCGAATCGTAGCCGTACAGATCGCGATAAGATGACGGATACTTATATTCCCAGATCAAGGCACCCGTTTTGGCGTCGAAGCTCCTCAGCCGCGCCGCGTCCTTCAATTTGTCAAAGTGGTAGTAGCGGCCTCCGGCAACTGAACCAATCCCGTACCCCTCGCCCACGTCAGCCTGCCATAGCAAGGGCAATCCATTTTCGCTCCAATCCTTACGGATGATGATCGCCGGGTCAGTGCTACGTGAAATTCCGTTGATTTGGCTGCCCAAAAAACGTGGCCACTCATTAACGAACACCGGTTCGGACGATACCATCGGTGTGGAGCTGCCCGCAGGTACCGGTACGTTTTCCTGCACCAAGATGCAAGCAACCGCCGGTGGGGCAAACAAGGTCAATAACAGCAACAGCAGGATCAACGGCGCGAGAAGAATCATCACCTCCGTCATCGCGTTGATGCGAACAAGCACCGCCAAAACGATGGCCCCTAAATCGCTACGACGCTGTGAATGTTGCATGTACAAATCCATCATCTACCCAACACTTTTAGAAAAACGATATCGCGTTGCCACCCACCGCTGCGGAATCACTTTTTTGACGAATTTACCATGTTAACGATCAATTCAACCATTAGTATCCCAAAGCGCGAGTTTGACATCAGTTACGCGCGTTCACCGGGTCCGGGTGGCCAAAACGTCAACAAGGTCAACTCAAAAGTGATTTTGCGTTGGGACGTGACCAACACCCCCAGTCTCCCCGCACACATTCGCCAACGTTTCTTACAGAAGTGGAGGTCGCGGATCACGAAAGACGGTCACGTAGTCATCAACAGCCATCGCTACCGAGACCAGCCGCGGAACTACGCTGACTGTTTGAACAAGATTCGTGAGATGATCCGCGCGGCGACGGTGGTGCCGAAGCAACGGCGCGCCACCACACCATCGGCAGGCTCCAAACGCCGCCGTCTGAAGAGTAAAAAACAAAATGCTCAGCGCAAGCAAAACAGGCGCCCTCCCAAACTCTCTGACTGATCGTTGCGGCGGAGTCTCCTCTGGGCCGTCATTCAGCAAATGGCCAGTTTTCTGGCTCCCGAAAAAGTGTCCTAACCGAAACAACCGGCGCAGCGGTGACAGGTTCGGCTGTCGGTCAATTTCACAGACCGGAAAACAGAGAATCCACCTCCTTATCATCAATTTGTGAGAAATATTTACCTGCTATCGCGACATCTTCGCGAGCAGAGTGTCACGAAATGTCGCGATGATGCCGAATTCAAATTTGGCCCCTTGCCATCTTCCTCTGGACCTATATCGTTTTGATTATGAAGCCTGAAAAAGAACAAAATATCGACGCGATCCTGAATCAATGGCCATTTGACCCCATGAATGTCAATGTCCGCATGTTGAAACTGCGGCAGCGCACGATTCTGCAGATGCGGATCGATATGGGAATCTTGCAGATGGAAACCGAAGGCCGGCCGGATGGCTACAACCCCTATGGTGCGGAAACCTATTACGAGTTCCTGAAAAAGCACTCGTCCAAAATGGGTGCCGAGGAATTCGAACTGGATGAAGAACACTGTCTGGAAATTGACCGTGAATTCGTGCAGTTCTATCACCGACGCGTGTGCTGGTTGCAGTTAAAGGAGTTTGACAAAGCGGTGGCCGATGCCGATCACACATTGGGGTTGATGGATTTTTGCAAGCGGCATTCCCCGGACGAAGAGTGGACATTCTCGCATGAACGCTATCGACCATTTGTGCTGTACCACCGGACTCAGGCTTCAGCGCTGGCCTACATGCCCGATGAAGAGGGAGTGATCGACACCAGCGCCAATCCTGAACAAGCGATCGAGGAGATCAACCGGGGCCTTGAGCAGATGCGCGACCTGTTCGTTGAACACGAGGCGGAAGAACAGTACGAGCAAGATGAGCTGGTCGTACGTCTGAACGAGTTTCGTGAAAGCATCCGCGAGAACTACGGCGTTGGCATGACGCTTCAGGAACGCATCGACAAAGCCATCGACGATGAAAACTACGAAGAAGCAGCCAAGCTCCGTGATGAACTCGACCAACGCGCTAAAACTGATCAGCATGGTGAATGAAGCAAATCACCCGACGCCTGATCTTAGTTTTTGAAGATTTGCGGATTGGTTGTGATTGGGGAACCGGACGATTGGCCGGAACGAGACTGGGCGAGGTGTCGCACCGAAGCGAATTGATTGAATATCTCCAAACGTTTGCCATAGTCGATCCCGTCATTGACTGGCCCGAACGCCTCAAACTCTACCGAGCAATTTACTCCGGCGGTTTCCATCGCCTCCAACCACAAGCCCAAGTTGATGTTGCCAAAGTCGGGCAATCGTCGGTACGGACACGATTGCGCAACCCGGTCGGCAATCTGAATCAGAAACACTTTGTCCGCGAGAGCCTGGATCTTTGGAACCAGCGGTAGGCTAAGTCCGCAGTGGAACAGATCGACGACCACGCCCAGATAACGCGAATCGTAGGCCGTCACTAGGTTCAACGAACTCTCAATTTGGCCAAAAATCGACCATGGCTGACTGTCGATCCCGTGCATGGGTTCGATCGCCAACCGCACCCCAAAATCCTCGGCGACCGGCAGTAGCGAGTCGATTGCGTGTTCGAAAATACGCAATGCATGGCGGTCGGTGTGCCCGTTGCGGCCCCCGGAGTGCACCACCAGACAATCTGCGTTGACTTGGGCGGCAAATTGAATCGCTTCCTTGGCGTCTTCGACAGAATCGATGAATGAACGCCCGTCACTACCGGTAAAGCCACCGGCCCAATTGACGCTGGAAACGTCCATCCTCATTTCAAACAACAAATCAACCGCCGCCTCGATTCCAAAATCGCTGACTTTGTCACGGCTGATGCCAATTTTGTTAATCCCTTGGGAAGCGTACTTAATGATGTCTTGTTGAAAATTCCAGCGCAGGGTTGAGAATTCATTGACCGCAATATCCTTCAGCATAATCGCTCCCGGAAGTAATCTGGCTGGTTTTTTCGGATGGAGGAAGATGTTGGGTTACTCATGTCGGCAATCCGGCAACAACTTCGCTGACAAGTATCTCCGCATTCGCCAAGTGTGTAAACCTGAGTCTGTCACAATTTTCTCGATTGTAGATTCACACAACAATTTACTATTCCAATAAGAGACCGCCACGAACGCCCATGCTATCGTCGAACGTTGTCGCGCGAGCCTTCCAACTTCGCAGCGGAAACTTCGACACCGCCAAAACTTTAATCTACCCCGATGGGCAGGGCAGGGTGCGTTGTGCTCTTGATTCTGATTTTCACAAAACAGACTCCATGATTGGCCGATTGGTGAAGTTGAATGAGCTCCGAAGTTAAATGACTAAAAGTTAAATGACTAACGAAGTGCACGTGCCAGATGAGATGACGCCATACCCGTTGGTTGTCAGTTGCACTCACAAGTGTCTTACCATATGCCATGCTTATCGCAATTTTCCTGCTATCGGTTTTCCCGATTTCCGATATCTCCCCGATTCACGCATGTCAAGGATATCGCTTCAAGCCTGAACATTCTGAAAACCGTCTGGATCAGGTGATTGGCAGTTGAGAATTTACCGTTGGCGATGCTACCAGCTTCACTCGGACGCTGGCAGCGTCGCCAACGGGTGATAAATTCCTGACTGCCGGTCGCCTAAGTGCCCCGGTCGCCCGAAGTTTAATATTGTGCCGCAGAAAAAGCGTGCTTCACGCCAGCCCACAATACTCTACAATCACAGCACCACTTCTCCGGCCACTGCGGCCACAAGGGCGACGCGTCAATTCGTATATCAGGTTGTATCCGCACCGTTGCGCGCGTCGGTCTGCCAAAAAATGGGAACGCCAGAGCGAGACAGGTTTGATCAGCAGACCGAGTGCCAGCACACGCTTTCATGCCTGCACACGGTTTGCATGCAAGCAAAAAACTTCTGTGCGAACTTCAGCCACATTGCGATACAATAACGGAACCACATTCATCACTACCACCAAGTCAACACCAACTTCTGGATAACTCGAGAACAATTACCACTACTAAATTGTAAAAGGAGGGTTCTAACCACGCTTCCTCCCGCCCCTCGAACCGCTTCATCAAGATTCACAGCTCTGACGATTCTTTTTTCTATGGAACAACCAAAATTCTATGGAACAAACAAAACCAGCCACCTCAAGAACGCTTGAACTGGAGTCAAACTATGGGCCAGCTGAAACAGAGACCTCCTGAACATTATCAGGATCTGGATTTAGAGAATCGAGTATGTCGTTATTTGGAAAGCCAGCACTTCCCATCCTTCAAAAAACTTAGCATTGATGCGGAACAAGGCTGTGTCACGGTTTCGGGAACGGTATGCTCGTTCTACGAACGCCAGGTGGCAGTCAGTTCCTGCCAGCAGGTTGCCGGTGTATTGAAGTTGATCGATCAAATCCTGGTCGATGAATTGCTCCGTCAGCATTCGTAGTAACCTGACCTGTCCGACCTATCGCATCTCGGGCCAGCGCGTCTTTGCGGTCATGAGCGATGCCCGCATTTTTGTGGCACGTTCAATTTGCGCATTGATCAAACGGGACATCGAATCGAGTTCGGAACTGATGTTGGTTTTCAGAGAAACAACCTGACTCTGATAAAACTGATCGACTTGCTGTTTGACTGCCACGTGCTGATGCTCTGTTTGCCCTTTGTTAATTTCAGCGATCGCGGCGGCAACCTCCTGCCCCAAGCTACTTTCAAACTCAAGTCGCGGGCTGGAAAGTGTTCCACTGAAGGTGGCAGATGATTCAAACCGTTGAAGCGTAGCCAGCGACTGGTTAAGTCGCAGCGCGATTTCTTTTCCGCCAGCGACATCATGCAGATGCTCAAAAACCAGTGCGATATTTGAAAAATCGAGTCGCATTGATCCGGAAACGTTCTGGCCGTCTATTTTTAACTGAATGGCACCGTGCGCCGTGGTTCCTGCCCCCGTCGTCACCAGCATCTCGTTTTCGGTTCCCAGTCGCTGAGGCCCAAGGTGGAATGCCGGAAAATTAACCGTCAGCGAATCCTGACACACGCCTAACCTCCGATCTATGCTTCCTCGCAATGCGAAATGCTGATCACCTTGGGCGCGTAAGCTGAATGTTACCGGCAGGCTATGTTTGGTTGGCTGATCGGAGATTTCAAATGCTTCGCCGGCAAAATTGACGTGCTGTTGGTTGAAACGCCCCGCGCCATCGAAAGTGAGTTTTTTGATAATGGTAGGACGTTCGAGAGCAGTTCCGGGAATCGGCACAAATGCACCTCGTCCTCGTCCGGGGCATGGGACGGCATTGGCAACCTGAGTACCCGCACAGCTGGACACATTTTCACGCACCCCCTGAAACCACTCCATGGCATCATTTGCGATTCGCTGATGCAGATCCGTCAACAGCAGTTGTGAGAGTGTCTCCGGGGAGACCTCCGATGCCATCGACACATTGCCGGCGTCCAATGCACCGGAGTCGTTTTGCCAGGTCGAATCCAGCATGGCGCTATCGGCGGCCGCTTTTTCTTCCAGTGCCGCCTGCTGTTGTTGTAGCCGTTCAAGCGTTTGAAGGATCTCCGCCAGTTCGCTGGCCTGCTCTCGGTTATCAGAGGCACCACGGAGAGGGTTGGGCGGACCGTTAAGTCCATGGCGTTCGACCTCATCCATTGAAAGCTGACCATCCGCACTGTTGGAGACCTTGGCGAACGAAGCGGTCACGGCTTTCAGCCGACCATGATGCTGTTGAAAGTTCCGGTTCCAGTTCTCATTGGTTGTTGACGCCAACTGGTACAGTTTGATGGGGGTTGGTTGCGTGGTATCAGCGCCAGCCAGGCCTTGGGATTCAAATTGATCCATCCATGCCATCCGGATCTGGTCACCACGGTGCTCAAATCGCCCCAGTGAGGATGGGGAATCGCCTGTCTGTTGAGCCCGCAGTTCCGCATTCGGAATCAGTAGTGCAGGAGAACTGATGTTGGGCGGCAACGGATTTCTGACCGGCGATGTGCGCGGCACTCCGAACCTCACCTGACTGGCGCGAGCATTTTCGACAACCAGCTGCCGCCGGGAGAGGGCGGTTTGATCCAGTTCGAAATAGGCAAGGTCAGCCTGAAAGATATTGTTCAGTGGTTTTGCAGGATCGACCAACGCCAGATCACTGACAAAAACCTTGCCCTTGGCGAGGCGCGTGCGGAGGCGACCAAGTTCGATGTCCATCCCCGTGGCGGACTCAAGGTGCGCCGTCAACGCGCTCTTGGTCAGTGAGTCGCCAGCGATCGCGGCCCCCGCGCATACCAATGCCAGTAAAATGAATCGAGGAATTAAATAGGCCAGGCGATACATTGGTTTTTCAAGATCTGAATGGAGCGAGCGGTCTGAGGGTTCACGCGCACTTAAGCGGCAACAAAATGTGGGGTCAACAAATATCTGGTCAGGTACTCAAAGCGGACGGTTGACTGGCTGAATCGTGGGGGAGTCCAAACATACGACGCACCCCCGGTTGCAGTATCGAAACAATCGATTTGAAAACGAAGTACATCGGCAGTGCGGCCATCCCCCAAACCAGCAGGCAACCAACGACGACCGTATTATTCAACTGTAGCCAAACGAAGGCCTCCGTTTGTGCCAGGTATCTCCAAGTGCCCTGTAGCGATGGTTCCGTCAACAGGAAGTAGCCCACTTGATGAAACCACGGGTCCAATAGCGCCGCGGCGAAAGTGCACACGGCAACGGTCAGGATGAAAGTAACCAAATTAAGTGGCAGCAGCATGGCGACAGCGCCAACCACCCACGGGAGGACCGAGAATTTCGGTAGCGCACCGACAAGAATTCCCATCACAATCGCCAGTGCCATGCTGCCCGGTGAATTGAGAGGTTGGAAAGCTCTTTTCAGTAAACTCTGACTGGAATGCTCTTTGGTAGCCAAGGTTCGAACGTCCTTTGTGACCTTTGAAATGTTCCGCTCACTCTTGCTTTTAGAAGATAGGCAAAACAATGTCGATGGAGGTTTGGCAGATCCGGAAAGTGCTGTCACAAACCGGTATCAACGCACAACTGCGGAACCTGATCGACCAGATCGCAAACACTCCAACCGGCAGGGCAACCGGCACGCGGTAGCAAAACCGTTAATTTCGGTACAGACGGAACGGAGGGATTGTGAAGCAACAAAAAAGTTTTTGCGGCAGTTCTGGCGTTGTGCTTTCCCTTTGCTGGCAAGCTTGATAACATAAGTAAACATTTTCACGAACTGGGGTTCCCCAGTTAGATACCTAACTTAAAAACAAAATTAAGGAATAACCAATGGCGGCACCTCAGGAAATTTACGCGGACACCATGGGCGAAATCACACTTTCCGGTGGGATGGTCCGGATTGATCTGGTTTCATTGGCTGGTGGTCAAGTGAAAGAGGGTGAAACGCCCAAATTTGAGCCTCGTGCGCGGGTGGTGATGTCTCCCGACGGATTCCTCCGCAGCTTCAGTGCGATGGAGAATTTGGTGAAACAACTGGTTGATGCCGGGCTTGTGAAGCAAAAAGGCAACGCACCGGCGGGCGACCAGGCCAGTGGAGATTCTGCCAAATCGCCAAATTTTTAGTGCGGGCTGAGGAAGTTGGAATATAATCGGTTTCGTCGTTGTCTTGGTTTCCAATCACCGGAAACCGGGCAACGGTGTTTTATCCCCCCGACCCTGACTATTTCAATATCCCATGAATAGACCACCCGTCGTTGATGCGTTAAAAACTAATCTTGATTTTGGCCAATCAATCCCATTGGCGGACATGTTCACGGTCTTTGACCCCGACCGTGGCGATGAGATTACAATGTATCGCCTGTCCGAAGAGGGATTCGGGGCAGGCCGGTTCGTGGTGAGCACTTTCACTACACCACGCCTGCTCGGTCTTGTTAATGATCTTCAGAACGGCCTGACCATTGAGCTGACACCTCAAGAGCTTGAAACAATCTCTTACGCAGGTGCCAATGTCGCCGCCGCCGAAACGTTTACTGTCGCCGCATTCGACGGCGAGCTTTGGAGTGCCCCATCGACGAACTTTGTCTCGACCGGCAACTCTCCTCCTACGGTTGCCGCTATTGCCTCAACCACCGCGCTGAATACCCGCATCTCACTTACGGAACTGTTCACCGGTGAAGATCGTGAATCAGAAATTCAATTTTTCAGAATTCGCGACAACGGCAGACGCTTGGTCAACGGGGTCGATGTCAGTGGCCATTTCGAATTCAACGGCGAGCGGCTTGCCGCCAACGTGTTTCATCAGATCCCGGGAAACCAGATCAGTCGCGCCAGTTACGTTGGCAGCTCAGTCAAGGGAATCGAATCATTTACCATTCAGGCCAATGATGGTGAATTCAACAGCGCTATTTCGACATCGACCATTGCGTCAGGAAACAGCCGTCCCGAAATCATGCAGATTGAAGGGGCTCGGGTTGCGGCCAACCGGAAAATTGCCGCCACGGATTTGTTCAAAGTGGTCGATGCGGATGGAGACGCGGGCGTGCGTTACTTTATCGCCGATCAAAACCCGGGTGCAGATAGCGGATTCTGGGAACTAAATGGGGTCCGTCAACCTGCCGCTCAGGCATTCCGGGTCGAGGCGGGTGAACTGGAAACGCTGTTCTTTGTTGGTGCCACTGATGGTCGCGCCGCAGACAGTATCTATATTCAGGTCTACGACGGTTTCACATTCAGTGAACCAACAACTTTCCAGGCGATCACGTCAGCCAAGCCAGTCATCGAATCTTCCGGGCGAAGTGTGTCAGCGGGCACCGCTGCCCCGGCTTCGGACTTATTCAATTTTTCCGATGTTGATGGTGATACGGCACAGACCTATTACTTTGTTGATCGAAGCACCAACGCCGACGGCGGTCACTTCCTGTTGGACGGCGTCCGCCAGCAGTCGGGACGCTTTTTCAGGGTCTCGGCAGCGGATCTAAACAAGCTGACCTACCAGGCAGCAGCAAACTCCCAGTCTGAACAAGTTGGAATTCAGGTCTTCGACGGGTTTGAGTTCAGCGAAATTACCGACGTTACCTTCGGTTCCTCCAGTCCACCGCGAGTCGTCGGAACCGATGCGATGGTTCGCCCATTTGCGTTTATCAATGTCGCTCCTCTGGTCAATTTCATCGATCCCGACGGCAATAATGTCCAGCGCTACCGGATACTCGATCGCTTCCGGGCCGGCAACACGGGTCAGTTCGAATTGGACGGCAATCGATTCCCTCATTCAACTTTCTTTGAGGTGACACCGGATGAATTTGACCGGCTTCAATACCGTGGCGGAACCTTTGGGCCACTGACCGAACCCATTCTGATACAAGGATTTGACGGAGAAGACTGGAGTCCGGTTTCTAGGTTCAACATCACGACAGTCCAGAACGAAGAAGCGCCCGTGGTGGTCGCAAGAGGCATCAACGCACGGGTCGGCACCGTGGTTGATTTCCAAACCATGTTCACCGTCAGCGATGCCGGCGGCGATGCCATTCAGACCGTCGGATTCTTTGACACCGGCGATTTTGACAACAGCGGATTTTTCACAATCGATGGTGTCCGGCAACCAGCCCGACAATTTGTCGAAGTCGATATTGACCTAGTGACTGCCGGACGCGTCAAGTATCAGGTCGCTGGGGTCAGTTCCCGGGAGCCCTATCGAATTTTTGCAACCGACGGCACCAACCGCAGCACACTGGCCACCGGTGTTTCCAATGCCATTACCACGCCGGTAATTACCGCGTCTGCGAATGATATCTCGCTGAACACGATTGAGCGCCGTCCTGTCACCGATTTGATTAACATTTCAGGGGCCGAAGCCGCTAGGTACCAGGTCTTCGATGCCAATACCAACAGCGCATCCGGTCGCCTAGAACTGGACGGAGTCGCGTTGGCACAGGGTTCTGTTTTGACGCTGACGGCCGCTGAATTCGAGCGCCTTCAATTTGTGGGAGCAGTCGTTGACCAAGGCCGACAGCTGGACCCAATCCTGATCCGGTCTGAAAGTTCAGTCACCGGATTCAGTGAATGGGCAAGGGTTAACCTGAACACGGATCAAATTGGTTCGACTCCCACGCCGACCCCATTTCAGTTCCAGCCCTCTCCTGGTCAACCGGCCGGGGGACCGCTCCGAATCACGTATTCATTTATCGATGTTTCCAGTCAGACCGCTAGGGGAACGGTAATGAATCCGGAGACGCCACCGCTGCCGTTCTACTATCTGACTGGCGGTGGCAACGACGGTGCCGCTGCCCAGGATCAAGCAATTCAAACGCTTGCTCTCAATCGTGTCCAACGTGAGACTGTGCGTGAGGTTCTTGAAAATATCGAATCCTTTGCCAATATCGATTTCGTGGAAACAGCAAACGTTGCCGATGCCCAGATCACCTATGGCATTTATGCCTTCCAAGGGCCCGGCTCAGGACCGCGATATGTGGAAGTGGGACCAAGGGCGATTTTCGACAATGATGGCGTGCTTTTGAAAGAGACCGACCTCAACAACGGACTCAATGAAGAACGCGGCGATGTCTGGTTCGACATCCAAGAATTTGACGCAAGAAATGCTGCTCTGGATGTTAGTTTGGGATCTTTCTTCCGCAGGGCTGCATTTCAGGGTACTCTGGGATCGCTCAGCGCGAGCATCAACTCCGGCCTCTCGATTTTTAACAACTTCCAGTACAACACGATTCTATCCAATGGCAATGGTGGACTGAATGATCCATTCCCTGCCTATCCCGAAAGCGCGTCGTCGCTTCAGTTGTACGATGCAGTTGCGATACAGGGACAGTACGGAGCCAACGCGTCCTTCAATACGGATGACAATCAATATCGATTCCAAGAAGCGCACCAAACTACGATCTGGGATGCCGGTGGGCGCGATGCAATTAATTTCACCACCAGCACGGTGGACGAAACGATTGACTTGCGACAAGGGCAATTCTCTTCGGTCCTTGGCGTGCCTCAATCGCTCCGCATCTCCTACGGTACCGTCATTGAAAACGCGCGTGGTGGCTCCGGAAACGATACCATCACCGGAAACGAAACTGCGAACTTCCTGTTCGGTAACGATGGCAACGACAACTTTGTCGGTGGCGGCGGAAACGACGTGTTCTACGGTGGCAATGGCAGCGACATTTACCAATGGAGCTTTGGCGATGGCCGGGACCTGATCATCGAACAAAACACTCTGGTCAACACCGTCACCCAGCCTAACCTGCGTGACAACACGGTTGATATTTTGGAAATCCGTGACCCTACGGCAGCTCTGGATTCGCTGGAGGATGACCTGACGTTCCGACGTTTTGGTGACAATTTGCGAATCGACCTGACCTTCAACCAAGGCCCCGGTCAAGGCACCGTCACCATTCGGGACTATGCAAATGAAGACTCACAGGTTGAACGGCTGCGATTGTTTGATAACCAGGGATTGCAGATATCCGAAATCGACCTCACGTCAATTTTCGATGCCGCAACCAGTCAGCCACAACGGTTCCAGGTGACTGGCAGCCGATTGATCGATGCAGACAACCCCGCAGCGGGATCCATCGGAATCGCCACGCCTGTCTGATCAGGTGAATCCGGTCAAATTGAAAACTGTCAGGGCTGCGTTTGTTGGAACGCGGCCCTTTTTTTTCGATACTGTTAGCGATTCCATACAACCGCAGGATCGGCCCGATCGGTAGATCAGCCCGTTAAACTCTACCGTTGGTACGAGTTTCCCTATCTCTGACGCTACTTTCACACCTCAATCATGGGTGGATCTCTGAAAAACTCTGTTCATGTCGTTGCCAGGGGGTAAAATGAGGGGTCAGGTCCGTTCTGGCGATACGTCGTTTCGCAATTCACCGCCACGCCATGAACCATCTTTCCCAATCAGACCAGGGCGACACCGATCCGGTCGCAGCTGAGGGGTTGTCCCCGGAAGAACTGAAAACGCACTCCCGTCCCAAATCCGGGACGACCGGGACCGGCAGAAACGACGCCAAATCTTTTGCCAATGCCCAGCAACCATCTACTGATGGCAGTGCGACCTCCAGTACAGAAACGCCCGAAAGCGACCCGTCTCCCAAACACACGTCACTAATTTGCCTTGCCCTCGTCGCCCGGCACCATGGGATCGACGTCAGTGCCGAACGGCTGATTCACGATTATTCGCTGGAACACGAAGAAGCCAGTCTGCGACGTTTTTTGCGTATTGCCAAAGACACCGGCCTGAAAACACGCCACACCCATTTTACCTGGCGACAGTTAGAAAAACTGGGCGAAGCGTTTCCCGTTATCGCCCGGCTTACCAACGGCAACTACGTGATCATCGTGGGCACACGCCAGCAGGATGACCAAGGCACTACCGTCACTCAGGCGGCCGTCTATGACCCGCTGGCAGACAAGCAGGGGTTTATCTACCTAGACCGAAAGGACTTCGAGAAAGCGTGGAAGGGCGAGGTCATCCTGTCCAAACGCACCTTTGCGTTGCTGGACTCGAAGCAACCCTTCAGTCTAAAGTGGTTCATTCCGGAGATGTTCAAGCAGCGTACCGCATTCGTCGATGTAGCGGTCGCGGCACTGTTCATTCACCTGATCGCACTGGTAGTTCCACTGTATTTCCAGATCGTGATTGACAAGGTCCTAGTCAACTACGCGATCCAGACCCTGCACGTACTAACGGCAGGAATCGCGATCGCGCTGGTCTTCGACGCCATTCTGGGTTACCTGCGCAGTTACCTGCTACTGCACGCGACCAGCAAGATCGACATCCGCGTCGCCACCCGGACTTTCGGGCATCTGTTGAAATTGCCAATGAGCTTTTTCGAGCATGCGACCGCTGGTGTACTGACCAAACACATGCAGCAAACGAACCAGATTCGCGAATTTCTCACCGGCAATCTGTTCCTGACGCTGCTGGATTCGACGGCGTTGTTCATTTTCCTGCCGATGCTGCTGTTCTACAGCGTGCCACTAACGGTGGTGGTGCTGGGTTTCTCGTTGGCTTTGGCGATCAACATCGGTGTTTTGTTGGGCCCTTATCGTCGGCGTCTGGAAGCGCTTTACGATGCCGAAGGTGAGCGGCAGGCGATGTTGGTCGAAACCATCCACGGCATCCAGACCGTCAAAGCATTGTCCATGGAACCTGTGCAGCGCAAGAACTGGGACCAGAGTTCAGCGCAGGCAGTGGCCATGCATTTCCGCGTTGGTAAAATCTCGATCGCCGCAACCACGATCTCGAAACTGTTGGAAAAACTCCTGACCGTTGTCGTTGTTTTCTACGGAGCATCGTTGGTGCTGGGAAAAAACATGACCGTTGGTGAACTGGTTGCGTTCCAGATGATTTCGGGGCGGGTCACCGGACCACTGGTCCAGTTGGTCTCGCTGGTCCATTCCTATCAACAGTGCGCGCTGTCGGTGAGAATGTTGGGGACCGTGATGAATCGTGACGCCGAAGCGGGAATCGGGCGCGGTTTGCGTCCCGTCATCGAGGGGCAGATGGAATTTGAGGGCGTCAGCTTTCACTACAATCCCACCAGTCCTCCTGCGCTGGACGACGTGTCGTTCACTATCGGTGCCGGCAAGGTCGTTGGCATCGTCGGTCGCAGTGGATCCGGAAAGACAACGCTGACCCGCATGATCCAGGGCATGCACCAGCCTCAGCGCGGCCTGATTCGCCTGGATAAACTGGACATGCGCGAACTGGATATTGCTCATGTCCGCCAGAACATTGGCGTCGTGCTGCAGGACAACTTTCTGTTCCGCGGCACCATCCGCGAGAACATTGCAATGGCGAAATCCAACAGCAGCTTTCAGGAAATTGTCTATGTTTCACGAATGGCCGGCGCCGCCGAATTTATCGAACGAATGCCCCAGTCGTACGACACGATGCTTGAGGAGAACGGTGCCAACCTCTCCGGCGGCCAGAAACAGCGTCTGGCCATCGCGCGGGCGTTACTGAAAGACCCGCGCCTGCTGATTTTCGATGAAGCTACCAGCGCACTGGACCCGGAGAGTGAAGCGATTATCCAGCGCAACCTGAAGGTCATCGCCAAAGGTCGCACGGTAATCATTGTTTCCCACCGTCTGTCCACACTGGTCGATTGCGATCAGATCGTGGTATTGGAGCAGGGGAAAGTGGATATGGTTGGCACGCACCGGCAATTGCTGGACAAATGTGAGGTCTATCAGGATTTGTGGTATCAGCAAATGGGGCGCTCATGAACCAGACGGTCAAGGAACAACGGCAACGCAGGCGCGCTGAGGCGCGCACAGAAGGCATCAGGCAACGCGAGTCGAACAACACATTGCTGATCGAATTCCAACCGGATGCAGTCGAAATCGAAAAGCGTTCTGTTCCCGGGGGTGCCCGGTGGACGCTGTACACGGTCGTTGCACTGATGGTCGCAGCGGTCACCTGGGCCAGTTGGGCAGAAGTTGATCGCATCGTCACCGCCCAGGGAAAACTGATCACGACCCAGCCCGACGTGGTCATTCAAACCATTGCCACCACACCGATTCGATCAATGCTGGCCAGCTTCGGAGACCAAGTAAATGCCGGTGACGTGCTGGCGACACTGGACCCGACATTTTCAAAGGCCGAACTGAAGCAACTGCGGTCGCGCGCTTCCGGACTGCAAAGCCAGATCGCCAGACTGACCGCTGAAAAGGACGGGTGTGAATTTTCGATCGGCGAAAATGCCGACGATCCCGATTGGCTTTTGCAGCGGCAGGTGTATCTGGAGCGAAAAAATGAACATGCGGCCAAACTGAACGAATTCGAGGCCGAATCGGAAAAAATTACGATCCAGCGGCAAAACAACCAGGTAGAAATCGAACAGAAAAAATCGGATTACGAAGCCTACCGCGAATATGAAAAAACGATCGAGCGTCTGGCCAAACGCGGATCCAAATCCACCGAAGACATGCTCAGCCGGCGCTTACAAACCAATCAGGCAAAAACAGACTACATCAGTTTAAAAAGCCGCAGTCGTGAACTCACGCGCGAGGTCGAGACATTGCGGGCCCGTCGTGAGGTCTATACGGCACAGTGGCGTTCGGAAATCGTGTCCAAACTGGCAGAAGCGGCACTCGAATTGAGACAAACGGATGAAGAACTAAATAAAGCCGTTCGGTCCAATGAATTAGTGGAACTGAAAGTGCCCGAAGATTTACCTTTTAAAAAGTTCGTTGTGTTTGAGGTGGCCGATCGATCTGTCGGGTCAGTGCTCAGGCCCGGAGAGCCACTTTTTCGTCTGGTTCCGATTGATGTCCCACTGGAAGCGGAAGTAGAGATTGCCGGCCGTGACATTTCCAAAATTCATGCGGCAACAACCGGGCAAATCACAGCCGAAATCGCCGACCGCCAACAGAGCCTCTCGCAATCCGGCCTGCCGAAAGGTAGCCAAGTTAGTGTTAAACTGGCATCGTTTCCGTTCCAAAAACATGGCACGCTCTCAGGCGTGGTTCGGGCGGTCAGCGAGGGATCCTTCGAAAAGGACTCAGCCAACGGAGCCGGCAGTGGGGTGACCATGTACAGGGCCCGAATTCGTTTGCTGGAACCGGTCACGTTGAATGAAGTGCCGGAGAACTTCCGTTTAATGCCGGGCATGACCACCACTGCCGAAATCAAGGTCGGTCGACGAAGGGTGATCGACTATTTCCTCTATCCGTTGATGAAGTATCAGAGCGAAAGCATTCGGGAACCGTAATCCAGTGGTTCACCACTGATGAAAATCAAAGTTGAAACGCAGTCACTTGGGAGAGAGTCCTGCGTGAATGCCGCCGGAGGAACTTGCATGCGTGTGTTTTCGCACTCCGGCAGCCTGAGGGCCTAGCGGTAGAACTCGAGTCCCAGTGAAAATCCGTGGAAGAACACGTCGTCGGAATCGCTGATGTTGAAACCATTGAGAGTCGGGGTCTGCTGGGTAAAGTTATCCGAGACAGTCGCAACGTTCCCGACAAACAACAGATTATAACCGGCTTTAAATCGCAGATTGGTACGGATCTGGTAGTGGGCCAGAAAGTTGAGTTCGGCCGCTGTCGAAATCGTTGACTCATTATTTTCCGATACCAACGGCGATCCAGTATTGCCAATCGTGGTGGTATCGAAATCGCTGATGTTGGCGAACACGCCCCACTTACCGGCGACCGATGTCGACCATCGGTATCCGATGTCGTAGAACAGTTCACCACCAACCTGAGCACCAAAGAGGCTATTGACGGCATCCATGCTGAAAAAACCACTATCTGCCGGACGACCGGGCTGAGCCGGAACGATAATGTTACCAAACACGTCGCGCTGCTCGACCTGAGGCCCGCGTGCGGCCGATGCCGCAGAGATACGGTAGCTATCGTCAAATCGGAGGAACTTGACGCCGACAAATGTTTTCACGAGGTCCCAGCCCCAGTTCACCCGGTTGTACTCAATTGAATAAATATCCGACTCTTTATTCTGGCTCTGGAAGTCAACGTTCAAAAAAAGGTTGTTTTGTGTCGTGACATCCTCGCTGACATCGGCCAACGCCATGATTCCCAGTTCACGTCCGAAGATCGAATCCGATTTCTTCCCGAAGGTCAGCCGTAAACCACCGGCATAGTCAAAATTGGTTAGCGGTGCGACGTTGGCCCCAAAAAGATCACCGTCCTCGCGCGTCATAATCAGGCTCTCCGCGTGGAAGTAGCAACGTGAGGCACTGACTGACCCAAAGGTTCCGAAATCCTGGATCACGGGACCATTCCCAAACCCGGCACCCGGTCCACAGCTGGGGCACACGCCATCGGTTAATCCAACGCCGCAAGTGGAACAAGCACCATCGGCACCGACAACCGGACCGCACGTGGTACAGTCACCACCGTCAACAAAAACCGGGTCACCGGTGACAGGCTGGCCATCGACAGGGCCGGTTGGGAAATATCCTGATGACTCCAATACTGAGGCTGCCCCACCGTTTGGAACTGCAGCCGCTGATGGCAAAGTCGGCACAGCCTGATAACTGTCAGTCGTATCATTAGTACGCGCTGACGGCGGCGGCGTTGGGATCGACGATTCGACCGGAGGAAGCGCGGTGCGGCTGGAACTTCCCTGGGGGAAGAATGATGAAGAACTCGATGCCGTCCGAATAGGCGGCATTACGCGCTCCGGTTTTTCCCGTTTTACAATCGGCGGCATTTCAACCTCGGCGCGTGTCTGTTGGAAAGGCCGGTTCCCTTTCACCACTGGCGGCACAAAACTTCCGCTCGCCTGACTCAGACGGCGCGATGATGATTTAATAATTGGCGGGACGCTTACGTTCGTTCGTGCATCGAAGGGCACGCCGGTATCCGGCAGTCGCGCGTTTGACTTGGAACTGGCGGGGGCAAACGCGCCATTTCCGGGAAACGGATTGGCTTTCTCAGCCACACTGGTCTTCAGCTGGTCTATTTGCGTCGCGGCCTGCTTCGACAAAGGCATTTTCAGCGGCTTGAGTTCGGAGATCAGCTTCCGGTCGCCTCTAACAACCGGTGGCTGGAGCGTGCCAGGCACTGCTTCCATTGCCCTAATTCCGGACCCCACCAGTGAATCCTGAGGAGTTTGGTACGCTTGCGATTCACCTAGCAACCCCAGCAAGACAAGGGATGCAGCAGTCGCGATCAGATTCAGTTTTCGTTTCATGGCCGGAAGACACAAAAAAGTCATGTTTTGGGGATACAAACCTACCCAGTCCATTTTTCGGCCAGTGTGACTGGGGACTTTTGCTGATTCTGCTGATTTTCGTAGATATAGCGATCTTCACCGTCATGCCAATTCTTCCTAAAGCACCAATTTTTCCTCTCCAAACAAGACACGCCAGCCCATGTCCCCTCCAATAGACCACACCGCTTAGTTCCGCGCCAGTATGCCCAACCTAACAAGATCGTAGGTTGTTTCTCTTAGCCGCGCTGGAGCCATGACAACAGTTGGACTATAATTATTGGCTTGACACCGCTATCAGACCGGAAACCACTGGCCCCCTTCGACATGATTTCGCGGCAATCGTTGATATCGGTTTTGGTGACGGAGAATTTAATGGCGGGTATCCGCCGTGTCGTTACGACCTCAAGTCTCAACTAACAGCAGTTTTAGCCGGCCACATTCAACGCAGGTTCCTTACTACAGATTTAGACCAATTATGGAATTTCTTCTATTTCAAATCCGGCGGATTGTTGGCATGTTCACCAGCATCTTTACTGCTCCCAGCGAACTGCTGGGGATGGTCTGGGATGGATCGGGACGCAGCAATAATTTGGTCCTAGGTCTTCCTTCGGTCGTCATTGGGCTGACAGGGTTCAGTGCCGTTTTTTTGATGCAGTGGGGCGGAACCAGTTCCATGGTGGAGACTTACAGTAACCGGGTGGAATCTAACACGAACCGACAGCAGTTGCTGGCTGTCGAACTCCGGCAGTCGCTGATCAGCAAGCTGTCACTCGAAAATGGCGGCGCGAGTGATGCGGAGAAGCTACAGAAGCTGCGCGCCGAAGATCCTCGAACCGCCGAGATCCGGGCGCTATCTGAGGAGTCAGTGATCTACCTTAACAAACTGGTTGTCCTCGAACCCGAAAACAAAGACCATCTTTACCAACTGGCGGTTCGCTACTACCAAATGGGCGAAGAGTCTGGAAAGAAACGGGCACTGGGAATCATGAACGAGATTGCTCCGATTGATCAACCCGGCCACCCGGAGGCCCACCTCCAGTTGGCCAAACGCCTTGAGAAACTTCCAGCCCGATCGGTCATCGACAGGCGCGCCAACATTGACGCTGCCCTAGAACATGTGAAACAGTGCCTGACCAAGAATGCGCAAAACCTCGAAGCGCTGAAAGTGAAGGCCCGGTTGCTTCGCATGAAAGGCTCACAACGGGAAGCCCGGGAAGCTTTCACGAAACTGTTTCAGGAAAACCCCATCTACTTTCAGCCACTGCTTGAACTGGGAGTCACCGGAGCGAATCGCGCTTCAATCCTCGACAGCGCGAGTGCGCGTTTCCTCGCTCAACTTCGCAAGAAAGACGTTCGAGAGAATACCATCCAGTGGGTGCGTACCTGGGAAGGCCTGACGAATGTGTTGGCGCAGAAACAGGACTTTGAGAAACTGAGAGATCTTCTGGAAAAAGACCTCAAAGAGTACAGTCAATCTGAGGAAACCGCAGGCAGAGTTCCCCTTCTGAAACAGTACCTTTGCCGTGCTTATCTTGGCTGGGCCAATGCCGATATTGGTGATCCACTAAGACAACTTGAACTCAATTATACAAAGCAGCAGCAACTCAAGCTGTTGGGTTACTTTTCCAAGGCTTACTCCTACAACGAGAAAGACCACTACGTCCTCCAGAGCCTCGCAAAACTTGGGGGCTCGGAGTTCCCGGAAGTGTCCGAAGCAGCACTTCAAATCTATGACCCGTCGCTTTCCAACAACTTGCCGCCAGGGGTTTTAAATCAGATCGCGCTCAAAGCCCTCAACGAGGGACGTTATCAAGAAGCCCAAAAATTTTATGAACGGGCCAAAACGGTCAGCCCCAACATCCCTGGCATCCTTAACAATTTGGCGTATGCCTATCTGAAAGACAGCTCGGAAAACAATCTGGATAAGGATGAGCGAATTTCAAATGCCAGCCGGGCACTCCGGTTGGTTGAGCAGGCGATCCGCCTGCTACCGGACAAGCTAAAAAAATCGGCAGAAATGTCCATGTATCGCCACACGATGGGAACAGCATTGATGGAATTGGGAAACTACCCGAGTGCCGCAGCACAATTCGAACTGGCGCTCGTGTCGCGTCCAACGGAAGAGGAGCTGTTACAGTCGCTGATTGATTGCTACAAACTCTATAAGCTGGACTCAGGCCCATATCAACGACGGCTTGAGCAAGTTAAAGCCGCGAAAGCAAGCTCTGAGCTCAACTGATTTATTGGTGAACTGACTTTTTATTGCTGGAGATCCAACAACGAACAATTTATTCGGCTGATCTCACCCCACTTCCCACACTATCGTTTCACTTTGCACTGCCCTTTCCGGGTTTTTGAACAGACATGGTATTCGGCAAACGCGGTTCCGACAATTTTGATTCGGGATCTCCACTACTAAAACTTCTGTTGTCCCCGTACGTGGCGATTCGCGACTGGTTTGCCGATGCAATTTCCGGTGACGATTCTTTACAAACCGGTAGCTCCGGACTCTCGTCGGTGACGTCCTGGTTGACACTTCCGTTTCGTCTGCTGTTCGCGTTCGCGGTGTTTATGGTTCAGGCGTGGTCGATATCGCGTTCTGGACGGGCGTTCGTGCTGGGCTTCCCGGCAATTTCTACCGTTGCGATGTGCTTGATAATCACTTGGGCATCGACCCGTTATTTCAACGTCTTTTCGGTCGGACGGACTGCTGGCTATTATGGATTACACTCCCAAAAACCGAACACTCCCCCTGAGTACGCGCTGATGTTCGCCCGCAAGTTGGTTGGACTCAAACCGCAAGATCCCGCTGCACTGTTTCAGCTGGGCCTTGCCCTTGCCCGCAACGAAGACATTCCCGGAGCGGTGGGGGTCATGAATATGCTGGCGGATCTCGATATCGACACGATGGCTGAGGAGGCAGACGCGGGCTCCTCTCCTGACGATCCTCAAACCAACCCGGATGAAGCCTCACCTGTCTCCATTGAACCAACAGAACAAAAAATTGGCGACTACCTGCCCGCACACTTGTGGCTCTCACGCTACTACCAGAGAGAGATAGCCGTCGATGGGTACAATCAACAAGCCGATTCTTTGGCCGAGAAACATCTGATCCGGGCGGCCCAGAACACCCCCGAAGACACACAATTGGCCATCAGTCTTGCCTCCTTGCACGAACTGCGGGCGCTGAACGCCAAAGACACCGACGCAGCGACGTACCTGGCCGAATTGAAAGAGATGGAAGTGTCGCTGACGGATGCCATTAAACCTCCTCTGTCAAGTCTCCAACAGGTTGCCCAGATTCCAAAGCTGATTCAGACCAAGCGTAAACTTGCCGAACTCGACGACACACTGAACTTCGAACAATCCAAAGCGCAATTTGCAAAACTGTTTGACCAGCTATTGAAGATCAGCCGCAAGAATCCTGATAAAGTCCGCCTGTCCATCATTGGCCAAGTAATCAGCGGTTATATCCAGTTGAAAGAATATGACAAAGCGGTCAACATGATCAGCGAGGTACTACCGACGTTTGATGACACCGAGATCAAAAGACAACTGGTAAAAAATGCAGGATTTGTATTTCTCGAGAGTGCACAAAACAATAACGACCTTGATGACCGGGAACAATACCAGCGCCGGTTGTCGTCCATCTGCGCCTGTCTGAACTCTTCGATACGCGAACGCCGCGCATACCAGATGCTGATCGGTATCATTCGCCACAACCAATTCCAACCGGAAAAGCTTGACTGGCTTCAGGACTCACTGTTTGCGACTCCGAAATTGTCCGTCAGCCACTTGCTGATTGGTTGCCAGCTGATCCACATTGGAACCCGGGAAACTGACCAAGATAAAATACGCCGGGGAACCAGCCACTGGAAAATTGCCTATAAAATTGAACCGCAGTCCCAATTAATGCTCAGTAATATCCTCGAGATTGGTATCGCCGACCAATCGTCCAGCTTCGAAAACATTGACGCAATGATTCGGGAGGCCATCAAAATGTTCCCTGACCAAAGTCAACTTCATCAAACATCCGGCCTCCTTTCGATACGCAACAATGACTTTCAAAGTGCCATCGCCAGTTTTGAAACCGCTGTCGCCACGGATCGATTCCCGGTCATCGCGCATCTACTGCTCGTCTACTGTTACGAAACAACCGGCGATGCCGAAAAGGCCGCCTCCCATCAAAACAATGCCGACACGATAATGGCGAAACTGGATGTGCAGCAAAAAAATCGTATCGAGGCCCACGTGAAAAACCTGACGGGAAAACCTACCCGTTAAACAACGCAGTTTGGCACCGATTCTCATGTGGCAAAATGTCCGAAAATCCAACCTCAGCCTTTCGGATGGCACAAGATCTTCAATCGCTGGCCGTTGCCCGTGAGGTTCTTTGCCCGAATAACCGGGCCATTTTTGAACTCATCAGGCTTTTGTAGGTCTCCAAACCTTGGAAGAATCGGCCGGTTCAACCATAATTACCCCATTCGAACCGGATTATCGCGCTTTGGGTATTTTCCAATCGCCACTAACGGGATTTTTGCTGAAAAACAGATGATCGCAGGGGCTCAATGCCGAGGCAAACGGTTCAACATCAACCCGGGATTCAAGACACGATCGAAAGCTGAATTTGAATTCCCCAATTTTTTTGCGGTCTAAACTTCACTAACGCTGTCCTATTGCAGCAGTGAACAATTCGAGGACTCTCCATTGCAACTTTCAAGATTTCATCTTTTTCTCGCCCTAGCCGCAATACTTGTGCTGCGGGTTACTGTGGGTTATCACTTTTTCAAAGAGGGCACCAACAAACTCAAATACGGTTTTGACGCCTCCGGATTTCTGTCGTCTGCAAAAGGCCCTTTAGCGCCTCAGTTCAAATCGATGGTCGATGATCACGACGGCATGAAACGTCTGGGAGTAACCGTTGACCGGACGACATCCGGATTTGGATCGATTTCTATCAGCCCCGAAAAAACACTGGCCCTGTGGCAGGACTTTCGGGACAAAGCAGCCAGCGTGTACCGTTTTGGTGATCCAGACCTGGTCGAAAAACTGAAACAAGACCGCATCAAGATGGCCGCAGCCATCGCCGCCGCAAGACAGTCAGGCGACGCGCAAGAAGCCCAGATGCTGGAAATCAAACGCAACGCGGCCGAGCAAAAGATCATCAAGATACGTTCGCAGCCTCAACGTGCGGAAGAGTTTCTGGCCGATGCCTCCGCCGGGCTGAAGCAGTGGATCGCCGACAATCAGGCTGAGATTGTGGCCCACTACGGCACTCAGTCCCGCGAAGAGGGCTTTGAGCGCGATGGAGAAAACAAAGCTGACGCGGCACTATATGTGGATTCTCTGCGCTATCAAGTGGACACCATTACCAGTGACCGCAAGAAGAAACTTTATGGTTGGTATGCCAGTATCGGCAACATGTGGGACGCTTTTGAAGGTCAGATGAACTCGCTGGCGACCGAAGACCAGGTCAAAAACGCGCGATTGACGGCACCGCTGACCGCAGATCGCCAATTTGACCAGCCTTTCAGCGCGTTGAAGATGGTCAACCGCATCATCCCGTGGTTCGACACCATCGTTGGTGTTTTGTTGATCCTTGGTCTGTTTACCAGACTGGCCTCCGGTGCGGCGGCTTTGTTCCTGGTGTCGGTTATCTTGACCCAACCACCGTGGATCCCCGGTACTGCCCCAACGTACTTTTATGCGATTGAATTGGCGGCCCTGCTGGTGCTGTTTGCAACTTGCGCGGGTCGAATCGGCGGATTGGATTTCTTTCTGGCCGCATCTGCCAACAGCAAATCCGCCACGATCCAGCAAACGCCCCGGGAACGCGCACAGACCGCATCTGCCTGAAGCAGAATTAAAAAACGCAAACCAAATCCAACGCTCAATCCACCCCCAACTAACTTACGACTTCTGAATCACCGAAGGACGATCCTATGAACTCGCTCACACCTGAAGAAAGAGCCAACGGCTCCGAGAATTACTACTCGGCAATGACCGCTTACGACAAAACCTTCTCCCGCCGCCAGTTCCTTGCAGGTGCCACTGCGGCCAGCGTGGCAGCCTCTGCGGGTGCCGGGGCAATGTATTTTGGCTATCAAAAACCGGTCAATCCAGTGCGTGTTTGTGTCATCGGAACCGGTGACGAGGGCAACGTGTTGATGTCTGCCATCAACCCTGACTATGTCACTGTGACATCGATCTGCGACATCCGCCCATCGAGCCTTCATCGCGCCTTTCACGGGGACTGGTCCTCCGCCAACGCCAAGAAAGTCCGTCGCGGGTTGATGGATGTCTACGGTTGGAAAACGGAATCCGAAGCGTTGGAGAATGTGAAAATTTACAACGACTGGAAGGCTGCAGTTCAGGACAAAAACATCGACGCGGTGATCATCGCTACACCGCTGTTCCTGCACGCCCCGATCGCCGTTGCCGCCATGCAAAACGGCAAACATGTCCTGTGTGAAAAACTGATGGCCCACAATGTGGCACAGTGTAAGCTGATGACCAAGGTTGCAGATGAAACCAATAGTTTCATGTCCATTGGTCACCAACGCCACTACAGCGTGTTGTACGACAATGCTGTAAATCTGATTCGCTGGGGATTATTGGGGGAGCTCCATCACATCCGCGCCCAATGGCATCGCAATAATCTGCCGGGCAAGGATTCGTGGGCGATTCCGATCCCCGGTGGAGAAACAACCGCCAGCGGTAAACGTATCGACAAAATCAAAGAGCAACTGACCAAACTGCAAAAGGCCGCCAATTCGGCGGGCATCTCTGCCGAAGACCGACTGGACCTTCAACGCAAGGTTGCACAATGGCAGCAAATGGATGCCGACAAAATGATCGACGCCGCCGCACACGGATATATCGAACGAAACGATGTTTACCGCGACGGCAATCGTACTCGTTCGGCCCTAGAAGAACTGATTCGCTGGCGTCTTTGGGACCGTACCGGCGGCGGACTGATGGCCGAACTGGGCAGCCACCAATTGGATGCGGCCAGTATTTTCATCTCGGCCCTAGCCAAAGAAAAAGGCAAACACGTTCACCCACTGACAGTACATGCCACCGGCGGCCGGCACATCTTCCCACGTGACCGCGATGCTGCGGACCACGTCTACTGCACATTCGAATTCCCGGGTCAGGGATACGATTACGATTTCAACGTAGGCTTCAAAGACATCATCAATGGATATGGCGATGGATACAAATCTGCTATCCCGTCTTATGAGCAGGCCGATAATAAAAAGGTTGTCGTCACCTATTCGTCAATCAACGGCAACGGTTTTGGTGGCTACGGAGAAGTGGTCATGGGATCCAAAGGAACACTCGTGCTGGACAAAGAGAAGGATGTCCTGCTGTATTCCAAGGCAGGACCGGCATGGAAAGCTGGCGTCAAGAAAAAGGACAAGGTCGCGGTTCTGGATACAACAACCAGTACCGACGCCGCACCGGCAAAGGCCGCTCAATCAGGTCCTGTCAGCCGCGGATACAAGGAGGAGATCGAGCACTGGGCGTGGTGTATCAGCACCGGTGATTTGGGCAACCAGCCGCGCTGCAATGGTCCGGTCGCCCTGGCCGATGCATGCATCGCGTTGACCGCGCGACAGGCGATCAAGAACTCACAAAAGCCCGGTGGTCACGGATTTATTCAGTTCCAAGAGGAGTGGTTCGACTACAAATCTGAAGGCGTTCCGGAAGCTGTTGGAGCCGAAGCAACCAAAGCCATGTGGGCTCAAGAGAAGAAAAAGCTTGGATTGGCTTAGCTTGACTTGGCTTAAATTGGCTTAACTGCAAACGCTCGGGCCGACATCGAAGATAGAACATCAAACAGCAGACCCGGACCATCACCAGACTGCTGAGTTGCAGTTCTGCGGTTTGGTTGTTTGGCCCCAATTCCGATCCCCCGGTCTCTCAACTGCGGCAGCAGGTGATTGGGGGCTTATTCACTTCGCCGGTGTCTCATTGGCGATTTGCCCAATAACGATCAATGCTAACTGCACTAATCTGGCGAACTCGATCCACGTCACCCATTCATACACTTACGCCCGTCTTCAACCGATGTCCGTCACTGTTTCATCACCCAGCCGTCTGCACTTCGGTCTGTTTTCGGTAGGGAAAACAGTCGATCGGGAATTTGGTGGCATTGGGTTGATGGTCAAGGAGCCTCGCACCGAGATCACCACCAAAGCGGCCAGGAGATTCCTACTGGAAGATCAATCGGCCGATGCGCTGCATGCCGACCGCGTAGCCGCCGGCCACCGTACGGTCCGCAAGTGGATTCAGCACTTTGGTCAAATGCTGCCCCGGCCACTTTCTTCGGAAATGCTTCTTCAGGAACTTCCGGTCCACCTTACTATCACCGAAGCATGTCCACGTCACAATGGCCTCGGATCGGGAACTCAACTTGCCTTCGCAGTTGCCCTAGCGCTTCAACATCATTTTGGGTTACCGCAGGTCAAACCCGACGAAATCGCGATCGCCACCGGCAGGGCAGGGCGGTCTGCAATTGGGACTTACGGTTGCCTGGAAGGCGGGTTTCTGGTCGATCGTGGCAAGGCGACCACGGAAATTATTGCTCCTGTTGATCTGCGAATTGATTTCCCCGAACATTGGCCGATTGTACTTGTCTTTCCCGCCTGTCCGGCTGCCCCCATTGCAACGGCAGCAGGGCTGCATGGTGTTGCCGAAGTTGCCGCATTCGAAAAAATTCCCCCCACCTCCCAAGCCGAGCTTGAAGAGATGCGGTCAATCGTCAAAACACAAATTGTGCCCTCCCTGATCCGCTGCGATTACATGGGATTTGGTCAGGCGTTACAAGCCTTCGGTCGCCGTAGTGGCGACTATTTCAAATCGGTTCAAGGCGGTACATTTGCCAACCCAACGATTGAAGCCATCATCGACCTGATCGCCCACGAGGGGATTCCCGCAGTCGGACAGACCTCGTGGGGCCCCTGCGTTTTTGCCATCACCCCCACCACGCAACAAATCGACATGGTCACCAACGCGCTCACCAACCGCTTTGGCGCGGATGTCACCTTCCGGGTTACGCGCGCTGACAACCGGGGTACCATCGTGACCCGTGACAATGCCTGAACTGAAACACCCACACCAAACCCAAAACCCGATTATGATCAAACTTGGCGTCAACATCGACCACGTGGCGACCATCCGGCAAGCCCGTCGCACCACCGAACCGGATCCCGTCTGGGCCGCTGCCGCTGCCGAACTGGGCGGCGCGGACCAAATCACGGTCCACTTGCGTGAGGACCGGCGGCACATTCAGGACCGCGATATTGAGGTGCTGAAACGAACCGTCAATGTCAAATTAAACCTAGAGTGCGCATGCGTGGATGAAATGCTATCGATCGCCTGCGACCTCAAACCTGACCAGGTTTGCCTAGTTCCTGAAAAACGCGCGGAGGTCACCACCGAAGGCGGCCTGGACATAATCGCCAACCGCAGTCGCGTCGCCGACGCGGTCAAGCGTCTGAAGGATGCCGGAATCTTTGTCAGTCTGTTCATCGATCCGGCCCGAGACCAAATCGAGCTGGCGAAAGAACTTTCAGCCCAAGCGGTCGAACTTCACACCGGTACTTATGCAGACGCCACGACAGACGCCGCTCAACACGATCAGTTGCAGATTCTGACAACGGCCAGCCACCACGTAAAGGACTGCGGTCTGCATCTGCATGCCGGGCACGGTCTGACCTACCACAATGTGATTCCGGTAGCGGCGATTGCGGAGATGGAAGAACTGAACATCGGGCACAGCATTGTCGCCCGCTCGATGTTTGTCGGTATGCAGACGGCTGTCGCGCAAATGAAGGCGCTATGCATTGAAGGCGCTATGCATTGAAGGCAGTCGCCAGTAACCGCAGTTGCCCGTCGCCCTTCAGAGAACGGTTGCCGGTCTATCGGGCGTATTGAATCAACCTCCGGTAACGGGCCGCATGTCGGTCTAATCTTCCCCTGTTTTCAGTTTCCTGTTGGGGGACACTGGAATTTTTCACAGCATTTCGTAAGCTTATGGCTAACGCAGGTGGCGCGTTTGAATCCGTCCCACTTTGCCAAAGTCAAATCAACATCAGGAGTCAGAAATGGCACGTCGTGGTTCTCAATTCGCTGGTCTTTCGGTCGCTATCGTCACCCCGTTTGTCGATGGCAAACTGTGCGTCGCGACTTTGAAAAAGCAGATCGAATTCCAGGTCGCTGCCGGTACTACCTGTATCGTCCCGTGTGGGACGACAGGCGAATCTCCAACCTTGTCGCATCCGGAACACGAACGAGTGATTTCAGAAACGATCCAGATTGCCGCCGGACGGATCAAGGTCATGGCCGGCACAGGATCCAACAGCACCCATGAAGCGATCAGCCTTACCCAATGGGCCGCCAAAGAGGGTGCCGATGCGTCGCTGCAAGTCGCCCCGTATTACAACAAGCCCACCCAGGAAGGATTCTTCCAGCACTACCGCGCCATCAGTGAAGCGGTCGATATTCCGCATTGCATTTACAACATCCCGGGTCGATCGGGGAAGAACATCGAACCTGACACGATCGCGCGCATCGCGGAAGACTGCCAGAATATGGTGATGGTCAAAGAGGCCACCGGTTCTCTGGATCAGGCCTCACAAATCATTGCCACCACCGATCTGACAGTGCTTAGCGGTGACGACAGCCTGACACTGCCGCTGATGTCCATCGGTGCGGAGGGGGTGGTGTCGGTTGTCGGAAACATTGTCCCACAAGACGTGATCGAACTGGTCAACGCCTTTAACAGCGGCGACCTACAAAGGGCTCGATCACTGCACCTGAAACTTTTCCCGTTGTGCCGCGATCTGTTGAGCATCGCGACCAATCCGATCCCGGTCAAGGCAGCCATGGCTGAACTGGGACGTGACACGGGCGAGCTACGTCTGCCGATGACGGCCTTGGATCAGTCGCAGTTGGAATTTCTACAAAAGACCCTGGGTACCTATGGGTTATCAACGGTGGCGGTTTAGTCCATCATGACCAACCATCGGCACGATCAACGGGCAACCGTCTGTGCGGCAATTCTCGCGACCATCGCGGTCTTGCTGCTTTTTTATGCGCCGTCACTCAGTCGCACTGTCGTCGTCCGTACGGTCCTGTTGGGGCTGGCCGCATCCGCCATTGCGTTCCCGATCGCCGTCCTAGTGACCTGGTCCATCAAGCGGTCTTCGACCGTCGGCCGCTGGTTATTGCGGGCCTGCATAGGTTTGGCGCTGTTGCCCGTTTATTTGAACGTTGGCTGCCAAGATGCGGCATTCGGAAAACTTGGCTGGCTGACCTCACAAGAAAATGCCGTGCTGATTCCTGTCTTCTCCGGTTGGCCGGCAGCGGTCTGGGTTCACGCTACCTCGCTGGTGCCTCAGTTTACCTTCCTGATTTTATTTTTCTTGGGGCAACGCCGTAACTTTGAAGAACAGGCGCTGACTGAAGCATCGGCGTGGCAGGTATTTTTCTACATCACGCTCGGTCGTCTATTGCCGCTGGCATTGCTTTCGGGGATCTGGGGGGTTGTCGTTTGTGCGCGCGAGATTGCGGCCACCGATCTCTACCAGGTCGGGACATTGGCCGAACAGCTTTATCTGGGATACGCACTCAACCAAAGCAGTGCTCCGGCGGGCAACTGGACCGCCGATCAACTGGCTCAGGCAGGTCATGTCGGCTGGACCGTCACCTTCAGCCTCTTTTTCGCACTGGCGGCGATCACGACACTGGCGATTGGACTGTTCAATCGTCAGATTCAGGAAAACAAAGGGTTGAAGTCAACCGCGCCGAACCGCCCACCATCCAAATCGTTTGCCGCCGATGCCACCGCTGTTTTATGGTTGGTCTTGCTGGTTGCGGTCCCGCTGTTCAACGTCGTTTACCGGGTTGGCTTGGCCGTCGAACTTGGCCCGGCAGGCCCTCTTCAAAACTGGCAATGGGATCACGCCCTTCAGGCGATTTTGCGCACCGTCACCAATCATCGCGACGCGCTCTGGTGGTCGATGATGATCGCGTCGGTCAGTTCCGTTGTGGTTTTGGCAACCGCATTTGTTGGCTGCTGGTTATCAAGAGAGCGCTGGTACTATTCGGTGGCGGTCGCCCTGACCTGGGTCACACTTTGCGGATGCTCTGGGCCCGCGATAGGCATCGGAATCTCGAACTTGCTGGCCGCATCGGAGCTAACAGTATTGATCTGGTTATACGATCAAACGATCTTCCCTGCTGCGTTGGCCAACGCGCTATTCGTTTGGCCAATCGGTGTGATTGGGTGTTGGGCGATCGTCTCGATCATTCCGACAGACCAGTTGGACCATGCCAAAACAGACAACATTGGCCTGCTGACGCGCGGTGTCGAGTTCGGTATACGACAAAACTATCGAGCGCTATCGGGACTGTTGATTTTGTTGTGGACCGTCTCGTTTGGTGAACTGGCGGCAACCCAAATGGTACTTCCTCCGGGAATTGAAACCGTCCCGCAGGTCACCTTGGGAAAACTTCATGCTGGCGTGGATGAGGAGACGGCCGCGATGACGCTCCTGACAACAGGTTTAATTGTTGCAATCGTCTGGCTGGGTTGGATAATGACGGGGATTCGCCACCCCCATGCCCAACTCCTTCAGCGCTCAGGCCCGCACCATCGATAATACAGCGGGACGCCCAATTCATTCGCAGGTGCTTTCAATCCCGTTCGATAAACCTATGCAATCACAATTTCAAACCTTACTGATTCTGGCTATTGCGTTTCTCTGGCAGGCCTGCCTACCAGTCGCAACCTTGGCGGATCGGGTTCAACTACGACAGCAGGCCAGCGGACCTGCGGCAAAAGCCGCTCCGGTGTTGGAGGGTGAGATCCTGATTGAAGCTGATGATGGTGGAATGCTGTTTCTGCAAAACGATGGTCAATTAAAAATTCTTCAGCCGCCTGCGATCGCCAGTAAAACAAATGAAGATTTAAGATCCGCAGCACTTCCGCAGAAAGATTTTGGACAGCAACTACTCGCTGAGCTGCCCAATGGTTTCCAAATCCACACGACCAGGCATTATGTCATTGCCTACGAAACCGATCGCAGTTATGCCAAATGGATCGGCAATCTCTACGAGGGTAAGCTGAAGAAATCGTTTCAGCGTTTTTGGAAGAACCGCAAATTCAGAATCAAGACACAGGAACCTGATTTCCCGTTGGCGGCGATCATTTTCTCCAACCGCCAGTCGTACTCCGCGTGGGTCCAGCGCGAGCTTGGTAAACCTCCAGAAGACATGGTGGCGTATTACAATCTGATGACCAACCGGGTCGCGATGTACGACATGACGGCGGACCAAGGCAATGGGCAACACGCGCCCAAACGCGACCTTGACCTAGTGCTCCGGGATCCGCGCAGCGTCAGGATGGTCAGCACGATCATCCACGAAGGCACACACCAACTGATGTTCAACACGGGCCTGCAAACGCGTCTGGCGGATACGCCATACTGGCTGAATGAGGGCATCGCAATGTTTTTCGAAACACCCGACCTTCAGAAAAAGCAGGGCTGGCGCGGCCCCGGACAAACTAATTTTGAACGACTTGGGGACATCCTGCGTTACGCCAGGCACCGCCCGATTGACTCGATCGAAACCTTGATTGCAACCGACAGACGACTACAGAGTGGCGGCGAAGAATCAGCTTGGGCTTATGCAGAATCTTGGGCAATGGTTCACTTTTTGATCAACCGTAAACCTGCGGCATTCACGCGTTACCTGACGCACCTCGCGGAGAAGAAGCGACTTGTCGCCGACGAACCTGAAACACGCATCGCAGATTTTAAAAAATTCTTCGGGGAAGACCTCTCTCAGCTGGATACCGAGTTTCTTGGCTACGTGAAAGAGCTAAAATAATATCTGCCAATAGGTCTTGGCTATTTTCATCGTCGTCCCCCACTTCAGCACACACTCTCCATGTCAAAATCGCTCGGCATCTATTACCCCGAATATCTGCAACTGAACAAAGTCCTGGATGCTCAGGAGCTGGAGAGTACGAAACGGGGCACGACGGCCCATGACGAGATGCTGTTCATTATCACGCATCAGACATACGAGCTATGGTTCAAACAAATCGTTTACGAACTTGACGCAGTGATCGAAGTCTTTGACGAACCTGTTATCGAAGACAAAAAAATGGGGCGCGTGTTGCATCTACTGTCTCGCATCAAGACGATTCAACGCGTATTGGTCCAGCAGATTGACATCATCCAGACGATCACCCCACACGACTTTCTCGAATTCCGCGACCTGCTGATTCCTGCGTCGGGATTTCAAAGCACGCTATTTAAACAAATTGAGATCAAGCTGGGAATCAAGCGCGAGCATCGGATTGCGGCCGACTGTGAGTTTTTCAAATCGCGTCTCAAAGGAGCGGATCTCGACTCGCTAAACCAACTCGAAACCAAACAAACTTTGCACGAATTGACCGATCGCTGGCTGTCGGAGATGCCGTTCCTCAAGTACAAGGATTTTGATTTTTGGAGGAGTTATCAGGCGTCTGTCGATCAGATGCTGGACAAAGAAGAGGCAATCATCAACCGTAATGTGACCCTGACCGACCGTGAGAAGCAGTTTCAAATTAACGACCTGACGATGACGCGCACGAAGTTTGGATCGATTTTTGATGCGGACAAATTCGCAAAACTGAGGCAGGAAGGCCACTTTCGATTCTCCCACCAAGGTTTTTTGGGGGCATTGTTTGTCAACCTGTACCGCGATGAACCGATGATCTATACCGGGTTCCGCTTTCTGACCTCGCTGACCGAGATCGATGAACTGTTGACCAACTGGCGGCAGCGCCACGCCGTCATGGTGCAACGTATGCTGGGCACAAAATTAGGCACCGGTGGTTCATCCGGCCACGATTTCCTGACTGCCACGACGAACAACAATCGCGCGTTTCTGGATCTGTTTAACATCGCCACCTACTTGATTCCCAGAAAGGACTTGCCACAATTGCCCAACGAATTGGTCAGGGCATTGGGTTACTTCTTCCGGGGTGAAAAAGACCGGTTAGAGGAACTTGGGCTGTAACGGGCCAGTCAGAAGGTAACACCCATGTCGAAACAAAAGCGACAGATCACAATCATCGGTGCCGGCCTGACGGGCGCACTATTGGGTGTGTTACTGGGGAAACGGGGCTACCGGGTGGATTTGGTCGAACGGCGGCCTCGACAAAACAAAAACAGTTCAGACTCCGGCCGTTCCATCAACCTAGCACTTTCGCAACGTGGCATCGACGCGCTTGACGCCGCCGGAATGATGGAAGCCGTACGTCCGATATTGATCCCCATGAAAGGCCGGATGCTGCACCTGGACACTGGCCGGACAGAATTCTCCGCTTATGGCCATCGGCCCGATGAAGTCATCTATTCCGTTTCGCGTCGCGCACTCAATCGCTTACTGGTGAGAAAAGCGCTCGAGGCTCCCGACGTTGCGGTTGTCTTCGACCAACAATTAACGGACGTAAATTTTGCGGCAGCCACCATCACGCTGGAGGATCAAACCAACCGGCAAATCAGTACCAAACCATTTGGCCTGCTGATAGGGGCCGATGGTGCCGGTTCAAAAGTACGGCGCTGCCTGATGGAGCACACTGGCGGCAAATCCTCCAGTGACTTCCTTGAGCACAACTACAAGGAACTTGAAATTCCGGCAGGGCAGGGGGGGAGTTGGCAAATTGAAAAAGAGGCGTTGCACATTTGGCCGCGCGGGGATTTTATGTTGATCGCGCTGCCGAACCTCAACGGTAGTTTTACGGCAACGTTGTTTCTACCGAAACAGGGTAATCCCGGTTTTTCGAGTTTGGTTGATCGCGAAACCGTCAATGAGTTCTTTGAAACGGTGTTTCCATCGGCCAAAGCAGTCATGCCGGATCTGATCGAGGACTTTTTTACAAACCCTGCCGGCAGGCTGGGAACCGTGCGATGCACACCGTGGCACGATGTGGATCGATGTTTGATTATCGGCGACGCAGCACATGCCATTGTCCCTTTTCATGGACAAGGCATGAATTGTGCGTTTGAAGATTGCTCAGTCCTAGAAGAATTGCTGAATAAATTTGACGACAACTGGAGCCACGTTGCCAAAGCGTTCAGCCAGACCCGAAAACCGGACGCTGATGCAATCGCCGATATGGCAATTGAAAATTACACCACCATGCGTGAAACGGTCACCGATCCAAAATATGGTTTGAAGAAACAGGTTGGTTTCGAACTCGAACGCAGAATGCCGGACCAGTATATTCCCCGGTATTCGATGGTTATGTTTCATCGCATGCCGTATTCGGAGGCACTGCGAAAAGGGGAGATCCAGAAACAGGTTCTGGATGAGATTACCCGTTCCATTGATTCGCCGGACGACATCGATTGGGATGCGGCGATTGCCATCGTGAAACGGCATTTGCGTTGAATCTAATTGCCCAACATGCCGGCCAGCTGATCCACAAACTGCCAAACGTCTTCGAATGAATTGTACAACGGTACCGGAGCGGCACGTATTACGTTTGGCTCGCGCCAATCCGTTCGAATTCCGCTCAACTCCAACTGCCGGTGGATATCCCTGCCATCGCCAGCAACAATCTCAATCGACAACTGACAACCACGCTCCGAAACCACTGAGGGCGTAATAATGTTGACTTGACCCGATAATCGGTGATTCAACAAATCTGCGAACGCGCCGGTCAGTTTTACCGACTTCTCCCGCAGCGGCCCTATGCCGCCAGCCGCGTTAAACAGCTCCAACGACGCCCTGACAGGGGCCATCGCCAAAATCGGCGGATTGCTCAACTGCCATCCCTCCGCCGTCGCGATTGGGCGGAACGTGTTCTGCATCTCAAATCGGGTTGCTTTATCTTGCCCCCACCACCCGGCCAAACGTTTCAAATCTGTGTTGGTTGCATGACGTTCGTGCACGAAACACCCCGCCACCGCACCGGGCCCCGAATTAAGATATTTGTAGGTGCACCAAACCGCGAAATCAACGTCCCACTGATGTAGCGCCAACGGCACATTCCCGGCGGCGTGAGCCAGATCGAAACCAACCACAATCCCTCGCGAACGTGCGGCCGCCGCAATCTCCTTTATCGCCAACACCTGTCCCGTGTAGTACTGTACACCAGGTAAAACAACCATTGCCAGTTCATCGGCGTGCTGCCGAATGGTCTCGCACACATGGGCTGTTGAAAACAGTTCCCCTTCATCCGGCTCAAGGACAATCAGGTGTTCGTCGGGGTTCAACCCTGAAACTTCCAAACGCGACGCTGCCGCGTAGCTGTCGGAGGGAAACGCATGGCGTTCGATCAGAATTTTCGTGCGGTGTTTCTCGGGCCGATAAAAAGTCGCCATCATCAAATGCAGGTTGACCGTCAACCCGTTCATCATGACGACCTCACACGGTTTGGCCCCAACCACGCTTGCCATCGCCGCACTCAGGTACTCGTGATAGGGCATCCAGGGAAACTCGCCTTCAAAATGCCCCCGCACGCCCAATGTTCGCCATTGCTCGAGCTCGTGCTGCACGTATTGGCTGGTGATTTTTGGCATCAGCCCCAGCGAATTCCCGACGAAATAGATTTCCGGTTTACCGCCCGACTGTGGCAAAAAAAACTGCTCGCGCGACGCGGCCAAAGGATCAGCAGCGTCAAGTTTTCTGGCGTCGGCCAGCGTCATTGGTGGGTTATCGGCCTGCGTCATCTGCTATTCCGGTTCTACTCGAGAGACAATCGTCCCGTCGGTCAGTTTCGTTTCGATCAAATCACCTGCAGAAACCCGCTTCACCGACCGAATCACGGTTCCGTCGGGGTCCGTCGTCAAACTGTAGCCTCGACGAAGAATCCCCAACGGGCTGACCAGTTCCAATTTCTCGGCCACACGTGCGATCTCACGCTGGTGCGATTCGATCGACCGCTGCATTTGCGAGTGCAATCGTTGCTCCAGCAGGTCCACCTCCATCGCCCGTCGTTCAACCGGTTCCAACGGATGCGTCAACCGACGATGGTGAGCAAATCGGTCCAGCACTAACTGGGCCGTTTCAATTTTGGCTCTCAGCGCGCCGCGCATCCGGTTTTCCACATTTGCCAACTGCTTCGCAAACGTTGCTCGATCGGGCACCAGACGCTCCGCCGCCTCACTGGGCGTCAGCGCTCTGACGTCGGCAACCAGATCACACAGCGTCACATCAATCTCATGGCCAACACCAGAAATGACCGGAATCTTGCTGGCGTAGACTGCCCGGCAGACACGTTCGTCATTAAAGCTCCATAGATCTTCGATACTTCCACCGCCGCGCGTCACCACGATCACATCGATTTCCCCATGCAACACCTGTAATTGTTCGAGCGCTGCGGCGACCTCGCCGGCAGCTTCAGGGCCCTGAACTCTCACCGGTACCACCAGCACATTGGTCATTGGCCATCGGCGCGTCAGCACTTGTTGGAAATCGCGAATCGCGGCTCCGGTCGGGCTGGTTATAACGGCGATGTTTTTGGGGTAGCGTGGCAATGGCTGTTTGACGGCTGGATCAAACAGGCCCTCCCGGGAAAGTTTCTCTTTCAGCTGTTGAAACGCCAGCTGCAACGCTCCCATACCAACGGGCTGGACTTTTTTGATGATCAGCTGATAATTGCCGCGCGGCGCGTAAAGATCGATGTAGCCACCGCAGATAACTTTCTGGCCCTCCTCAAGCTCAAACGGCAGCCGATTCGCTTCGGTACGCCAAATAATGGAATTCAGCTGAGCGATTTGATCTTTTAAAGTGAAATATAGATGGCCAGAACCGGGCCGCGACAATCCCGAAACCTCGCCTTCCACCCAAACGGCATTGAACGTTTTGTTTAATGCATAGCGAATGGCTTCGGTAAGCACCGAAACGGAAACCGGTTTTGGGGAGGTAGACGACATTCATGCAGTTTAGCAGGCTCCGGCAACGCAGCCAGTCGTTGGATAAAAATATCGATCGACCTTTTCTGCAACAGGCGGTTTCCCCCTGCCCACCAAAACGAAGCAAATGCACTTGGCGTCAATTTTATCGCGTCAGCAAGTTTTTGTTGTCACCGGGGTTGTTTCCTCGGAACACAAATGCCAACCAGCGATAGACGGCCACGCCGACCACATTACGATCCGCCCAAGTCGCCGATTGAGGGAATTTGGAAAGATATGGCCAGTCCTCGGGACGATGACCTTCCGGCCAATACAGGACGTTCTCCGCCAATTTCTGTAACGAATTAATCGTGAAGCGTTCGTAATCCCCAACCACCCCACCGGTATCTTCCATTGCGTAAATGCCGTGGCTGGAAAGCGCCGGAAAAAGAGTTTCGAAGGAATCCAGCTGATGTTGCACGATGTGACTTCCATCGTCAATCACGACATCCAGTCCGCCTCCAATGTCGCTTAGAAAGTTATTCAGAAACTTTTTGTCACCCTGATCGCCGATCAGCACTTTGCGCCGGCCGCCTTCGAACTGTTTGCACTTGGGATCAATGTCGATGCCGTAAATCTGGGCATTGGGGAAAAACTCTTCCCACATCATGATAGAAGCGGGATTCTCCAAACCAATCTCCAGAACTTTTTTTACATCATGGCGGATATCACGAAAGTGCATCCAATAATACGGCAGGTAGTTATGCGCGCGTTTGGATGGCTTGTGCTTGCGTCCCAGTTCTTCCAGCACGTTGTCCGGGTTGACGAAGAATGGATAGGGGCTGGGCTGGGAGACTTGCCCCACCTCCGGAAAATCAAAATCGCGATGCGTCGGTTGCTCAACCGGTTTTCCCTTGAACAGCTTCTTCAGTGTCAGATTTTTGCTGATTCGTTTTACAGATACTTCCATGTTGATTCCTGATTTTTCGATGAACAATGATTGCGGCGACCGCTGACGGGGTGCCCTTAAGAAATCTTCTGTAGCGACAGCCCCAGCAGGCGTTTCATCAGCGACTTACTCACCCGGACCGGTTTTTCGACCCGCGCTGATGCGGGTGGCTCAAAAACGATCTCGCGGATCTTTCGGTCGGCACTTCGCACGCGCTGGATATGGGTTGGGTGATCGGAAACCGTCAGTTCAAATGTCTTTTGGTTAGCCATCGGACTTTGTGGATCAAACGTATGCGTCGCCTGGTCGCCAAATCCGATGTTGGTGACAAGATTCACGCGTGGCAAAATCGACAGCCCATTATGAGCCCAACATGCGAATGTGAAACTGTAATCCCAAGTGTCGATCTTGCCGGCGCGCTGGTGATCAAAAATGTTCTGCCAGAATGCACGTTCGTCCGGGTTTTCAGTAAAATTGTTCAACACGTGCTCGCGTACCTCACGCAGGTCCCATAACTCCATCTCCAGATCGTATCGCTGCCACGCGCGACGCCAACTGGCCCACCCCCAGATCAACGGGTATTTGGAAAATCGGTAATCGTGATCGAACCCGTCGGCTTGCGGATAGTTGTTTCCGCTGACAATCATCACATCCTGACGTTGGCGGTACTTGATCAACATCTGACGACAGAACGTAAAGAAGCTGTCGTTGGGCAGGCAATCGTCCTCTAGGATAATCAACCGCTCGTTCTGCTCAAAGCCCCATGTGATGGCATTGGCCATTTGCTTTCGACAGCCATTGTTGGTGTCGGAGAAATTCAACTGGACATCGCATTCCCAGTCGATGTCATCAAAAATCGCGCGCGTCTGTCGGACCAGCGATTCGTCGTCCGGGTGATCCGGCCGCGGACCATCGCAGGCCACCAACAGGCGTTTGGGCTTCTGTCGCGCGATCACCTCGAACACCGAACGTGTCAGTTCGGGCCGGTTGAAAACGCAAAACAAAATGGGAACGTCAAATGCCATTGAATCGATCTGTTGAAAGAACAACCACCAGATAACTCCCGCCCGCTGGAGGGCTTGGGCACCGCGACTATAACCAAAGCGCGTTTTACCAACAACATTGATATCAAGGTCACGCAAAAGCAGAAGAGCCTCTTTCCACACGTTCCACGAGGTGGAGCGTGCGAACCGTCGTAGGGTTCTCCCTGCTGGTGGCAGGCGACGATAGCGCGTCACCAATGTTTGTCAATCGACATTGGGTAAGTTACCTGTTTTCGATACAATCGGTCATTGTACCGTCCCAGAGCAAATGCCATGAAAATTGCAATACTTGCCCCCTACGCCACCGTTGCCCCGCATTTCGAGACAGAACTTGAGCTGGCACAACAGCATCTGGACAACGGAGATGAAGTGTTCACGCTTTCCTGCACCGGCCAACTGGCCAATTGCGACTTCAACACCGATCGTACTCAATCCGACTGTGATCGGTGTGCCGGACGGCGTAAAATGGGTTGGGAACTGCTGTCACCGCGTCTTGCTTCCAAACGGCAAACGACGCTCGTTCAGCTCACCCCGGCCAGTCATCAGCTTCGCCTTGATTTTACCGACCTCCAGCCACTGATCGACTATCGCATCAATGATTTCGAAATCGGATATGCCAGCCTCTCCTCTCTGGTGTCTGCCGTGCGCGACCCGGAACCTGATTTGGGCAAACATCGTCAGCTGTTGAACCGGTTCCTTACATCCGCTTGGCAAAGCTACCACAACACCCTGAAGTTTCTCGAACAGACTCCCGTCGATCGGGTCTACACATTTAACGGACGATTCGCAGCATTGCGGGGCGTTTTACGTGCCTGCCAGCAGATGGGCGTCGATTGTTTCTTGCACGAACGTGGCTGCAACAAGCAACACTACGAGATTCTGGAAAACCACCTCCCCCACGATATTGATGCCATCCACAAGATCATCGAACACGTTTGGGAAGCCGCGGATCCCCTGACGCGTGAGGGCGTTGGGCGGCAGTGGTTCTTGGACCGCGTCAATCGCGTCGAGACTTCGTGGAAGTCATACACAGCGGCACAGGAAGTTGGCAGGCTGCCGTCTGGATTTGACAGTTCGGCCAACAACGTGGCCATTTTCTGTTCATCTGATGATGAATTTGTCGCCATCGGTGATAAATGGAAGAACCGGTTATACCCAAACCAGGTCACCGCCATCGCCCAAATCGCGGCCTCCATGCAACAAACACAGCCTCAAACGCAACTGTATTTGCGTGTGCATCCCAATTTGACCCATGTCGATAACCAGCGAAAACGGGACATGCTGGCACTGGACTACCCTAACCTGACCCTGATCGCTCCCGATGCCAAATGTGATACCTATCACCTGCTGAAATCATGCGACACGACGCTTTCTTTTGGCTCCAGTGTTGGCATTGAAGCGGTCTTCTGGGATCGTCCATCAATACTTCTGGGGCCTTGTCTATATGAGCATCTTCCGGGGCCGGTGCGATCGACCAGCCATCAGCACACAATCGATCTGTTGACATCAAACCTGCCAGCATCCAGCGACAAATCGGGCGCTCTGCGTTACGGCCACTGGTTTCAAACCCGCGGGGTTCCCTACCGGCATTATGCGCCCCAAACCCTATTCGAAGGCAAATTCAAAAACCAAATCGTTTACGCCAAACCACCTCGCCGCACGATGCTTCAGAAGATTCGCGATCGCGTGGTCAAAATCAAATCGGCATCGTCACTCTGACACCGTCGCCCCGGGGTACCAAATCTGCAAAACCGCAAAACTGTAAATCTACGAATCTACAGGTCTCACCTGATTCGTATTGTCTAATTTTTCTCAAGGCTCTACAGTCTGTCGTGGTTCTCTGTCAGGAGGGACAGGGGAGGAACCGAAACCAAAGGAAACATGGATGTTACCTTACGGAAAACAGACGGTTGTCGTGCACCAGCGTGAATCGCGATGGATTGCCGTGCCATGAAGAACGTTGCCATCATTCAGGCTGGTCTTGGAAGCACTCGTCTTCCCGCGAAAATTCTGCGCGATGTTCAAGGATACACAGTGCTGCAGCGCGTTGTCAGGCGCATTCGCCGCTGCAAGTACGTCGATCAAGTGGTTGTGACAACGTCTGATCTGCCCGTTGATCAACCGCTGATAAAATACTGCCAAGACGAAGGTTATGAGGTGTATACCGGGTCCCACCCAAATGTGTTAGGTCGCTGTACAGAAACGGCCATCGCACTCCGGGCGGACCGGGTAATTTGTATCAACGCGAACTGCCCCTTGATCGACCCGGGCGTGGTGGATCAGGTCATTATCAAATTGATGGGCGACCCGTTTTTGGATTACACCTGTAATTTTTTTCCGTACCGGCGTTACCCCCAGGGGCTGGAGGCGGAAGCATTTACGCTCAAAACATTGCTGCTGGCCGACAAAATGGCCATCGATCCCCCTGAACGTAAACACGTCGCGTTACAGATCTGTCGCAACCCGTCGCTGTACAAGATCGGCAGCGTTCAGCCGCGCGAGGATTACTCTGCGCTGCGTTGGACGGTCGATACGATGGACGACTTGAGGCTGGTCAACAGGATCTACCGGCATTTTGGATCGCGCCGGTTTCGTTGGCGAAACATCGTCGATGTTCTTGGTGAGAACCCACACTGGTTGACGATCAACCCAAACACCACTCAAAAGCGAGTCGCATAAAATGAACACCACTTCGGATTTAACCTCCCCATTTTCAGTTCTAATCCGGGTTGATGCCAGCCCGTCAATCGGTTGCGGGCAGGTGACGCGCATGACGGCATTGGCTAGTGCTTGCCGTCGCAGCGGTGCCAAGGTCAACTTTCTATCCACCGGAATGCCACAAACGTTGCAGAGGAAAATCAGCGATATTGGTTGTCACTGCCAACCGATGTCCTTGGCCACAGGAAGCGCGGAAGATGCTCGTCTCACTGCGGAATTGGCCGCCAATGGTAATTTCGACTGGGTGGTTCTTGATGGATATCATTTCGACGACAGCTACCAAGAGATCGTGGGGCAACACTCGTCCCGGTTGATGGTCGTCGATGACTTGGGGCATGCATCGCACCGGTGCGCCCAACTGGTCCTGAACCAGAATGCCTACGCGCACCGGTCGCGCTACAACCAACAAAACTCGACGGACATCCTGTGCGGGGTCAAATACAGTCTGTTGCGTCCTGAATTTAATGCAGATCCCGATGGTCATCGCCGCAACAATCAACGGTTTAATATCAAGCGCATCCTGGTGACCTTTGGTGGCTGCGACACCGATGACTGGACGCTGGCCACCTTGCGCACGCTTTTGAAACTAAAGCTGGCCACAACATCGCAAACGGTTGCCGACGTGGTCGTCGGCGTCAACTACGGCCATGAAAAGCGGCTGGCGCAGTTCTGTCGTGATGCCGGCATGAACGTCTTCATTCATCGCAACATTGATCGCATGGACGCGCTGATGCATCAGGCCGACATTGCCATTACTGCCGGCGACAGCACCTGTTACGAACTGGCGCGGATCGGAGTTCCCTCAATCGCAATCGCAACCGTTGAAAATCAGATCCCGGTCATCACTGCCATGGAGCAACATGGCACGCTGAAAGGATTTTGTCCTGAAGGCAGCCTGCCGGACCGGAGCCACCCTGCCGGGCTGCCGACGGAAATTGCAGACACCATCGGCAAACTGGTACGCAACCGCGAAGAACGTCAGTCAATGGCAGACAGCGGCAGAAAACTGTTGGACGGCCAGGGCGCACATCGGGTCGTACGCAAGCTGCATGCCGGCGTAATCAATTTCTACCCTGCCACCCGGGACGATTCGGACCTGCTATTGAATCTACGCAAGGATCCTGCCATCCGTGCGGCGTCGTTTCAAACCGCACTCATGGGTGATACCGAACATCAGAAATGGCTAGCTCAATCGCTGGCCTCGCCCGGAAGAACTCTGTGGATCGCCCGCGACCGCGCCCAACGACCGCTGGGGTACATTCAACTGGATCTATCGGAAAATCTTCAAGAGGCAACTGTGGAAGTGGCGTTGGAATCCCGACTACGCGGTAAGGGACTGGGGCCGGTGCTGATCGAAAAAGCGGCCGCTCAGATTCTGTCCGACGCGGGAGAATTCGCCAGTGTCAACAAAGTAATCGCCAATATCAAACCCGCCAACACGCACTCCTGTAAGGCATTTGAGAAAGCGGGTTTTGAGTTTAGCGCTCCGACGACGGTCAATAACGAAATTGCCCTGCGATACGTGCTGCGTCCCGAAAATACCATCGCGTTGGCCCCCCCTGCGACCGTTCGCAAATCGGCATAGGGTCCCGGAAACTTCTGCGCCGCCAATGCAAGAAAATTACCGCCATCACGAACCACCGCTCCCCACAAGCCCGGTGCGTCTCCGAAAGAAACAGCCCGACAATACCCAATCGCAACTGCGCGAGCACCGGGGCTTCTCCCCTTCGTCCCTGTGGTCTCTGTCGTTGCTTACGTCTAGGGCAAATTCTTTCAATAAGGCGACTGGCAGTTAGGAATTTACCATCCGTTGTCCACGCTGAGAGCGTCGGAGCGAAGCTGGCAGCATCGCCAACGGTAAGCTTTCAACTGCCAATCGCCTAAAGGGCTATTCCATACAGAAGACCTGCCACTTACGAAAGAATGCTACGACTATAGTTTTAACCACGGAGTACACGGAGGATCACAGAGAACCGTCCCCACATGCCAAGAACCGCTCATCCAGGGATGGCTGGAGTGCAGATCGACTCGCACAACCTGTGACTACATTTGCACTGGAACTACCAGACAAGCATCCACGGGGAAATTCAATAGCTGCCCCCAAGTGATACTTGGCACAGTCCCGGCTCCCGAACTGACGCACTACGGCAGCACGCACAGGGCTTAAAACTGGCCCGCCATCCATGATGTCACCCGGCCGCAAGCGGCCTGACGATTTTCGATCAGCCGAAACGTGTGTTCTGATTTCGGATAGTATTCGACCTGCAACTGGCCTTCATCCGGCTGTAGTCCGTACATCTCCCTGAATTGCGACCGGCCACAAATGTCATCGTATCCGTCGGTATACAGAAACAGCATCCGTACGCCGCGCGTCATCAGCGACTCTAAGTCCCGCACCACCGAATCCTTGTCCAGGTCCTCGCCAAAAAATTCACCTTCGGCCAGCGTCTGCCCTGCGTCTTGGCGATCCGGAGCACCTCCACCACTCAACCGGCGTTTGATGGCATTTCTCCAAAATCGCGGTTTTAACAGTCGTCCCACCTGGTGCCGCAGAAAAAACCCGAGTGTTCGGAAAACGATTCCATCCATAAATACGGCTCCCACAATACGGTCGTCTTTCACGGACACCTGATGGGCATGAAACGCACCGCTGCAAAGCCCCACGATAACAAACCGGCCTACCCCTACTTCTTTTTCGAGGTAGTCCATCGCATCCCGCACGTCCAATTCGGCACGGTTAGGAGTGTCAATTTTCCCGGTGCGCTGAGCGCTGTCGCCCAATCCGGACAGGTCCAGACGAAGTGTTGAATATCCTGACCGTGCCAATTGACGCGCCAGATCGACATGCAGCCGAAACGGGCCAACACGATGGACAATCCCCGCATTGAGCACCAATGCAATCGGCGCGTCTTTGACTTGCACGCTCTCGTCAGGCGTCGTCAGGATCCCGAACAGGCCTCCTTGAGGACCAAAGTGACACACAGTTTCCTGACAGGTCTGTTCGGTCATTTCTGTGGTTGTCCGAATCATGCGATAGCTCCTGTCGACGAAGAAGACGGTAGGTTACTCATTGTCGGGGCCACCAATGCGGGAGCCGCGAGTGCATCGAAATCATTCAGGCGTTCGAACATGTCAGCGGTCGAATCGACAATTTGCCGCGCGGTGCGCGAACGCAGCCAAGCCGTCTCCAGTGAACGCAAGTCATCCCAGTTATACTCGTCCGCGACCAGCATGACTTTCTGTACGGTGGGCTGCGGATGAACAAAATTGACCACCGGTTTTTCCGGCACCACGATCAATTGAGGCTGAATGACCGAACCAAAATCGCCATCGGCTGCCTTGATCGATTCGATCAACGATCGTGAGTAGTTTGACCCCAGCAGTTCTTCCACATTTTCATCATCGGGGGTGGTCATTTTGCAAACCCACAAATCCAGCATCTTTCGATGCATCGTCCGCAACTCTTCCAGATAGCTTTCGCCATCTTCAACCGGCTCCCATAGAACCAGTGAATTCACATCGTGCGATTGCCGCGCTGCTGCGGCAGCCAGAGTGGCGCCCAGTCTTAGCCCAACCAGCATCACCGTCCCCGCACCAGACAACTCTTTCAGACGGTCGATGCCGATGCGGATATCACTGATCCACCGGTCAAGCGTCTGTACGGTCTGCACACTGCCGGCAGAATCGCCGATGCCGCTGTAGTCCATCCGCAACACATGAGTGCTGTTGCGACACATTTGACTGGCCATCAACCGCAGACACCAATGGGTGCGAATGTACTCCTGCCCAATTGGAGGACAGATCAATACCGCTCGAGGTGGCGCACTCGCAATTCCGCGTGGCCGATGATAGACGCCAAACAATTGTGATTTTGGGTTACCAAAAAAATGATGCTTCATTGAATTACCTTTTCCAGAACCCCTTCAATGACTTGAGAGTCCGTTTTGGGACTTTCGTGCCAGAGCCGTCCTCCGAGATCGCCGGTGAATCGCTGACCGTCTTCGATTCCGGGGATTTAGTTTCAATGGCGATCCCGCCGTTGGGCTGAGATATCTTTGCAACCTGTCGATCGTCCGCTTTGGATTTGTCCGCAGTCGCAACAGGGCTGGTACTTGAATCGGTGGTTTCAGTGGCGGCGGGAAACTGCTCCGCAAATTTATCGGCCAACTGCTCAAGTGTTCCGATCAAAAAGTCCTGCGGCCCGAGCGCAAAACCCGTTTTGGCTTTGACTGCAGCGATAACCCGCATTACCAACAGGCTGTGACCGCCAATGTCAAAGAAATTGTCATTGAGTTCGATGTGTTCCGTCTCCAAGACATCCTGCCAGACCGCGGCCAGAAACCTTTCGGCTGGTGTCCGGGCCATGGCACGATGATCGCAATCGCCATCTCCTAAACCATCTGAAGCTTCACCGCCCACATGAGCGTTGACAGGCGTTTGCAACCTAGCTTTCGGAGCAGGCAAGGCGTTATAGTCAATCTTCCCGTTGTTCGTTTGAGGCATTTCATCAAGCGTTACAACGTTCTGTGGAATCATATAGTAAGGCAATATCGATCGTAGATGATCCTTTAGTTGCCCTGCGACGATATCCTGTCCTGATTTGAAAATACAGTAGGCAACCAAACGGGTATCTCCCGGCATGTCCTCACGCACAATCACCACATTGTGTTCGATGGCCGGATGTGTTCCGAGTGCGGTTTCAATTTCGCCTAATTCGATACGGAAGCCACGCACCTTCACCTGTTTATCATTCCGGCGCAGAAATTCGATATTGCCGTCAAATCGATACCTAGCGAGGTCACCGGTTTTATAAATCTTGTCACTGACGTATTGAGCGAAAGGGTTTCGATAGCGGTTGGAGACAAAACGTTCATCGGTCAGGTCTTGCCGGTTCCGATAGCCACGCGTGACACCGGCACCCCCAATGTAGACCTCACCGGGACAACCGACGGGAACTTCATTACCGAATGCATCCAAAATATATATCTGCGTATTTCCAATAGGTTGGCCGATCAAAATTGGGGCATCGGCATCCGTGATTTGATAGACGGCCGACCAGACGGTGGTTTCCGTTGGCCCATACATGTTCCATAGCTGCCCGCAGCGTTGCAGCAACGGATCAACTAGGTCTGCCGGCATGGGCTCGCCGCCACACAGGACCTTCAAATCAGATTTTCCCCGCCAGCCTGCTCCGATCATCAAACGCCACGTCGCAGGTGTGGCCTGCAGGACCGTGATGCCATGTTTTTCCAACAGCATCGAAAGTTGATCGCCATTGGCGGCAGCCACCGCATCCACAATCACGACCTGCCCCCCCACTATCGTGGGCAGATAGAGTTCCAACACTGCGATATCGAATGACAGGGTCGTCACCGCCAGTAAGGAATCGTCTGAAGTCAATCCGGGCTGTTGTTTCATCGAGTACAGGAAATTGACGACCGCACCATGAGGTACCTGAACGCCTTTGGGTTTTCCGGTCGATCCCGATGTGTAAATCACGTAGCAGATGTCCGCCGGTGTCGCGGGGCAATCTACAGGAGACGCAGACTGTTGATTGATCTCTTCGATGGCAGTGTCGATGACAATCATCGGTTTGTCGAATTGCTCCACCCGCGCCGTCAACTCAGACTCGGTCACGATTAGTTTCAATCCCGAATGGCTGCACATGTACTCAAGTCGGTCGGCGGGATAGGCCGGGTCCAGCGGAACGTAGCCGGCACCTGTTTTCAGGATCGCATACAAATTGACCAGCATTTCCGCGCTACGGTTGACGCAGATACCAACTAGGTCGCCAGCCCCGACACCCTGTAAGCTCAGGTACCTGGCAATCTGACTGGATCGCGCGTCAACTTCCGCATAGGTCAATGATTGGTCTTCAAAAGTGACCGCAAGATTGTCGGGCGTGGCGGTCGCCTGTCGAGCGAATTCGTGGGACAACGTGGTTGTCGTGGGGTAGTGCAAGCTGGTCGAATTAAAATCGACGATCGTGCGCTGCCGCTGATCGACCGACATCAGCGGCAGGTTGGCAATGATGGCTTCCGGAATATCAACCACGGCGGACAGAAACGCCTCAAACCCTTCGAACCAGAACTGCATCGCTTCGGGTGAAAACAGATCTGAATTGTACTGGATCTGCATTTCGACCGATTTGTCTTTTTGAATGACGCCATTGACGAACCACTCAAAATTCTCGAAGCTCCGGGGCTCAATCTGCACTTCCAGTTCAAGGCCTGTAAACCCCATTTCGCTGGTGTCGATCACCGGATCAACATTAAAACTGATGCTTAACATGGGGGCGCGAGAGGGATCGCGCGGCGGCGCCAATTTCCGCAGTAACGTTCCGTAGGCGTATCGCTGATGGTCCAGTGCGTCAAGCAACGAACGGCGGCTGGCTTTCATATAGTCAACAAACGGAGTATTGGTATCGACCGCCGTTCGCCACGGCAAAACATTCACGCAATGCCCAACCAGTTCAGTCGAATCCATGGCAGCTTGACCGGCCGTTGGAATGCCGACACAAAAATCTCCGTTGCCACTGATCCGCGCAACCCACGCACTGAAAGCACTCAGCATCACGTTAAATAAACTACAACCGGATTTGGCTCCGATCTTACGCACACCTTCCATTAGTTCGGCTGGAAACAGATGATCGTGGCGTCCGCCGGACCAGGTACGCACCGCAGGGCGTTTGCCGGTCGTCGGCAAGTCCAGCACGGGGATGGCATCTGAAAACTGATCCACCCAGAACGCTTCATCCGCTGCACCCTCTGCGCTGGCGAGGTAAGCGTCCATTTTTTTGCTGTAGTCTTCGTATTGATCGGCGATTGGCAAACCAGCCGGGCGCTCAGGCTGTCCCTGAATAATGCTGTCATAAATCTTTCCCAAATCACGACAGAACACTGCCAGAGACCAGCCGTCCATGATGATGTGATGAGCGGTGAAGGTTAGTTTGTGGCAGGTGTCGGAGACCTTCTGTAAAACACAACGCAGCAACGGTCCCTGCTCTAGGTCAAACGGTTTACAGGCCTCTGTTTTGACAATGGCATCTTGCGCTGCCAGCGCGTCAGCGCGATTCAAACGGGAAAAATCAACGAAACGCATGTCGTGGTTGACGTCGGCCAGCACTCGGGCGGTCTGGCCATCTGGAGAAAATGTCGTGCGTAGCGAGGCGTTGCGAATGGCGACCTGCTGAAGTGCGGTTTGAAGCACGTCTGCGTTCAGGTCACCGTCAAGTACCAACGAACTGATCTCATTGTAGGAACAGTTGGCTTCCGGGCCTTGCAGACTGGAGAGCCAGATTTCAAGCTGTGACTCGGTAGCAGGATAGCTCCTGTCGATGTGATTCGAAATCGCCGGGCCGACCGACACTTGGGCAGGTGCCAGCAAGCTATTGTGGAAAGATGTACTCATGAGGAAATTACTCGTGGGAAACGAATGCAGGTGGTATCAGAAGAGGATTATTGAAATCGTAAGCGAAGTGGGAGGGGTTAGCGTGTTGGTTTTTTGGTGGGATAGAAATCTAACTTCTCTTTAGGAGAGCGGTGAGAATGTTTGTCGTCATGGAGCGAAACCCTCAATCAAAAATGGGCGGGGCAGGTGACAATCCGAAACGTCCAAACCAGTCGTGGACACAGGTTTCGGATCGTCACTGCGGGAATTACACATTGGAGGGGTTGACTGGTAGAGTGGTGAAAAGACAAAACGGTGAAATGGGGCAGGAGATGATGAAATAGATCATCAACAGCGATGCCAAAAGGCATCAACGAGCGTTCGAGGAAGCTCGAAAGAAAAGTGATGCATTTTGCGTGCCATACCGGTTATTACGCAGACGCAGCAAAGGGCATGGATACGGCTGACACGTAGGGTAAAACCACCTGCCAGTTGGTCGAAAGGCGATTGGCAGTTGAAAGCTTACCGTTGGCGATGCTGCCAGCTTCGCTCCGACGCTCTCAGCGTCGCCAACGGATGGTAAATTCCTAGCTGCCAGTCGCCAAAGATGCCAGAAATCCCTCCGGGTAAAAACTGGCCGTGAAATGAGCGATCTGCCGGACGGTCATCCAGCGATATAGCGCAGGAGAATCAGAGACGTACCCGGTTCGCCTCCGGATTGCCACCCCCTTCTTCAATGGGTTCATCCCTTGGTGACGCCCATGCCCGCCCCTCGCACTACTTCGACCACGCCGCCGGTCTGAAGGGATGTTCTCTATCGCCATTCGCCTTCAGGAGGTGGATAAATCTTTGGCGCTGTGAATTGTAAACCGATCGCTACCCTTGCAGATCAGAGGGGGCGATGACAACTCGCTCGGCTCTTCGAGACCGGCGCGACTTCCGGTGGGAGAGCGCCTCACCCATGAGTGAATGGCCTGCAATTACGGTGTCGTGATGCCCACCTGAACAAACTGGCCGGGATTCATTACGTCGGCGACGAACCAGCCGGGATTACCTGCTTCGTCTTTGCCGATTCTCGCACCTTTTAAGGGTGGACGCCCGGATACAGAATCGTCTGAAGCAGTTTTATACCCTTCACCGGGCATAAATCCGTGCCGCTGGCATTCGACGATCGTGTCATAAATCGCCTGCACCAATTCATCGACGTGCTCCTGCTGATGCACAATCGTCAACAAGCAGGGACGATGGTCCCAAATATGCATCCCACGGCGACGCAAACCCGCAAAGAAAATCTCACTGTACACCAACTCTTGATGGAACTGGATTTTAAACAGCGAACCAAAATTGGCCGTCACCATCGGAGCCCCCAGTTCCTTAAACACCCGGTTCATCTCGTCCCGCATGTATTCGGTCAGACCGTTGACCCGGTCGTACATCGCCTGTCCGCTCTCTTTTAAATGCTGCATGATCGCCTTGGCTGCCGCCAGAGTCAGCGGATGGCGCACAAAGGTTCCGGCAAAATAGGTCATCCCGGCCTCGGGACGACTTTCGTCCCCGAACTCCCAATAACCACCGTCCAACCCGTCCATGTATTCAGCCTTTCCGGCCAGCACACCGATTGGCATCCCGCCACCGACAACTTTTCCGTAGGCGGCGAGATCTGCTTTCACACCGAAAAACTCCTGGGCTCCACCATACCCGATTCGCAGACCGGTGATGACTTCATCAAAGATCAACGCGGTCGGCTGGTCCTTGGTCATTCGGGCAAGCGCTTGCAGGAATTCGCGTGGCTGTAGTTCCGGTCGACGACTCTGCACTGGCTCAACGAGAATCGCGGCAATTTCGTCGATACGCTGCCGGATGATCTCCAGCGCCTCGTCGGTGCCATATTCAAGGATCAAGGTATTACCGACGTGGTTTTTGGGAATCCCTGTCGCGGCAGGAAAGCTCTTCAGTTTCTTGTTTCCCTTGGATAACACCTCGTCCAAAATCCCGTGATAGTCGCCGTTAAACATCACGATCAGGTCACGACCTGTTTTGTTCCGTGCCAGACGCGTGCACCCCAGTACGGCCTCCGACCCCGTATTGGAGAACGCCATCCGCTGGTTGCCGGTCAACTCACAAAACAGCTTCGCCACCTCTCCCGCCAGCGGGCTTTGCGGGCCGATCGAGTAATCCTTCTGCACCTGTTCGGTAATGGCTTTCACCGTGACCTCGTGAGAGTGACCCAGAAAATTGGATCCGAATCCACAGGTGAAGTCGATGTATTCGTTCCCGTCGATGTCCCACAGGTTTACCCCCTGTGAACGTTCGACGACGATCGGATGGGTCATCTCCTTCATGTTGGGGCGAAAACCGGAAACCGTGCGCGGATCGGCAAGGTAGCTGCGATGCGTCTGCGCATAAGCCTTACTCTTTGGCATCATGGCGCAATTCATACGAATAATGTCGTCCAGAGCTGCCTGTTGGTTCTGATCCAGCGCACCATCGTTTAACTTTACGGTAGCAAAACGTTTCGCTTTGACAGGTTCTTCTTGGGCAGGTTCTTTTTGGGCAGCCTGTTCGCCTTGCGAATTCGCAACAGGGGCCGGCGTTTGGGCTCCCGATGCTGCTGGTGTCGGTGCGTTGATCGCCTGAGCTGCCCGAGACGTGGAAACTTCGGAAGCTGCGACGCCAGTAGTTGGTTGAACGGCAGGCTGAACGATTGGCTGCCCGGAAAGCAATTGCAACTGAGCCTGCATCAACTGCATCTGCTGGTTGATGATATCCAGAGTGAAGTTACCGGTCGCCGCCACACCGGGCGACGCGTGGCCTGGCGTTACCACCTGCACTGGTGGCGTTGTAACCGGCGCTGCTACTGGTGCTGCAACCGGCGGAGTTATTGCGTCATGTGCCGCTGGCGTTTGTGGGGGAGGCGCGACAGTGAGCGCGTACTGATTGGCCGGCAGGTGTTCGTCGAACCATTCTGCCAGAGAATCAACCGTCGGTGTCTCTTCCAGCAGTTGCCGGAAAGTGATTTCGATTTTCATTTCCTTCTTGAGTGCGGTGGCGGTTTGCGTCAGCACCAGCGAATCGAGCCCCATTTCGAAGAACGTGGTATCCCCGTCGAACTCAGTCAGGTCAAACCCCGAAGTATTCTCAAAAACGGATTCAATGGCGGTGACAATTGCAGGAATTCGACTCATGGTGACGGGCTCCGGTTGAGTGGTTTGAGGTTGGTCAGAGAATAGGTCAGTGAACGCAGCAAGGGATTCAGCAGAAGAAGATTCGCGGCAGACTACAGGTCGTTGTTCGGCCGGCGGGTCCGTCGTGTCATCGGGTTTAGGTGGGTCAAGAAAATAGCGTTTACGTTGAAACGCGTAAGTCGGCAAACCAACTTTTTGACGGGCGACAGGCTGGCCATCACCAGTCAATCGGCTCCAGTCAATCTTTTTACCGGCCAGCCACAACTGAGCTACCGCGGACATCAGATGCTGCCATTCGGCATTGTCCTGAGCGTTATCTCCTAGGGATGGGAATGCCAGCTGATTTTTCGGATCGGCAGCATGTTGTTTTGCGAGTGTGGCGAGTGTTTTCCGCGGCCCAAGTTCGATCAGGATCCGTGCTGGATCTTCCTTCCACAATTTTTTGACCGCACCGGAAAACTGAACAGGCTGCCGCAGATGGTTGGCCCAATAGTTCGGATCGGTCGCTTGTGCGTCTGTCATCCAGTCGGCAGTGACCGTGGACAGGATCGGCAGGGCTGGCTTGTTCAGTTTGAATTGCCCAATAAATTCAGCAAAAGGTTTCACAATGGTGTCCATCATTGGAGAATGGAACGCGTGGGAGGTGTACAGATGGCGACAGACGGTGCCTTCGGATTCCAGTTGCTTCTGCAGGTCGGCCACTTGTTTGTCCGGCCCGGCGACGACGCACAGTTCCGGTCCGTTGTAGCTACCGATGGCCATGTCGCCCCACAGCATTGGCGCGACCGTTTCCCCCGGTAACCGAACGCTCATCATGCTCCCTCCGGGCAGCGCTTCCATTGCCCGTCCACGTTCGGCGATCATCTTCAGTCCATCCTCAAGACGGAAGACCCCGGCAACGCAGGCCGCCGCAAATTCCCCGATGGAATGCCCCATCAAATAATCCGGCTTGATGCCCCATGACAGCCACACCTGCGACAGCGCGTACCCAAGTGCAAACAGGGCCGGTTGTGTAAATCGCGTGTTCCTCAAAATCTCGCCCGCCGCGTCTTCATCACCGTTTTCGGGAAACAACACCTCGCGCAGATCGCGTTGCAACAGCGGTTGAAGCACATCGGCACAGTGGTCGAAATGACGCCGAAACACGGATGAAACCTCGTACAGATTCTGCCCCATTCGCACGTACTGTGCCCCTTGCCCGGGGAACATAAACACGACGTCACGTCTGGTCGAATCGGACTTGCGTTTCATCAAACGCGGTGCCTTGCCAGCGGCAAACACACCAGCCGCGTCGTCCAGGTCGGCGGCCACCACGGCAGACCGCCACGCGAATTCCGCACGGCCGTTTTGCAACGTATGGGCAACATCAACAAGATTCAACTGCCGGTGAGCGGCAAGGTGGTTTGCCAGACGCCTGACGTTGGCCAGCATCGCATTTTCGGTCTTCCCAGAAACGGGCAGAATAGAAACAGGAACAATGGAAACGGGCAGTCCATTTTCATCATCCGGTGCCGTCGGTACGACCGGGGGTGCTTCCCCAAGCACCACGTGGGCATTGGTTCCGCCGACGCCAAAGGCACTCACCCCGGCAAAACGCGCTGCCTCGCTACGCGGCCACGGTTGAAGTGAATCGCAAACGTAGAAAGGGCTGTTTTCGAAATCGATTTGCGGATTGGGTTTTTCGAAATGTAATGTCGCGGGAATCTGCTGCGTGTGCAACGCCATCGCGGCTTTGATCAACCCCGCCACACCGGCAGCTGCCACCGCATGACCGATATTACTTTTCACACTGCCGATAGCGCAAAACTGTCTACGATCGGTTTGTGCATCGAACACCGTTTGTAGCGCCGACACTTCGATGGGATCGCCGACAGGCGTGGCCGTCCCATGCGCTTCAATCAATCCGATCATCTCCGGCGTCACTTGAGCATCAGCCTGCGCCATCGCAATCGCACCGGCCTGTCCGGCAATACTCGGTGCGGAGAAACTGGCTTTCTCACCTCCGTCATTGTTGATACCGGTACCTTTGACGACGGCGTAGATTCGGTCACCATCGGCAACCGCATCGGCAAGGCGTTTGACCACCACCGCACCGGCACCGTCAGAAAACAACGTACCCGCACCGCGCGCGTCAAACGGTCGGCAATGGCCGTCAGGCGTGAAAATGCTGCCTTCCTGATGCACGTGACCGCTGATTTGCGGAAAGTGAACGCTGGCCGCACCGGCAATCGCCACATCACAGTGCCCCACAGCCAGTGATTTGCAGGCCTCCACTAACGTCACCAGCGATGTTGAACACGCTGTGTTCACGTTGATCGCGGGACCGGTGAGATTCAACGCGTGTGCCACCCGTGTCGCGATAAAATCTTTTTCACTGTAAGCGCTGACCTGAAATGCTCCCGCCTCTCGAACGCGTTGCGGATTGGTCAGTACATTGTTGATGTGGTAGGTCGTGCTGAAGGTACCGGCCCAAATCCCGATGACGGAAGCGCTGTCGGGAACAATTCCCGCATCTTCCAATGCCGTCCACGAGACCTCCAACATCATCCGTTGCTGTGGATCAATCAGTTCGGCCGCCGAGGGCATGATTCTGAAAAAATGGGCGTCAAATTCATCTGCCCCGTCGATCACACCGCGCGCCGCCACGTAGTTGGGATCAGTCGTATCGCGTGGATCAAGCGTACGGTCAAGCTCCTCCGGCGTAAAGAACGAGATTGATTCGCGCCCCTGGACCAGATTCTCCCAGAACTGTTCCAGATTTTGTGCTCCCGGGAAACGCGCCGACATGCCGACAATCGCATACTGGCCGTCATATTTTGATTGTTCTGCACTTTCTGGTTTTGATTCGCCGTGAAGGGCGAAACGATCGGTCAGCTGAGCTTTTCTGTCTGCCAATTGCAACACGCTGTTGATTGTCGGGTTGTCAAAAAATTCGGCGGGCGTAATGTTTACATCCGCCTGCTTCTTCATCAACGCCACGGTGCGCAGCGCGCGAATGGAACTACCACCCAATTGGAAGAAATTATCTTCGACGCCAATGCCATCGACCTGTAGGACAGTACTCCAGATGCGGGCCAAACATTTTTCGATTTTCGATTGCGCTGCGACAAACTCAACCCCAATTTCAGGGCGGCGTTTCGAGGGTTCGGGAAACGATTTGCGATCCAGTTTGCCGTTGGGGGTGAGTGGAAATTCATCGATTGTCGTCAAAATCGCCGGCACCATATACTCAGGCAGCGTTGCCAGCAGGCTCTTTCGCACCATCGCCATGTCGATCGGCTGATGCGTTTCTAGAATCAGGTATCCCACCAGACGTTTGTCGCCGGGCGTGTCCTCCCGCAGCACCGTGGCGGCCCTCCGCACACCGGTTTGCAAGGCCAAGGCGGCATCGATTTCGCCCAATTCAATCCGATGCCCGTTCAGTTTTACCTGACCATCAATGCGGCCAAGGCAATCGAGTTTTCCATCGGCAGTTATTTTGGCAAGATCACCGCTTCGATACACGCGCTGTCCGTCAAACTGAATGAATTTTTTCGCCGTCAACGACGCTCGATTCAAATATCCGGTCGCCACGCCCGCACCACCAATCAGTAATTCTCCGGGGGTTTCTGGCGGGCAGAGATTGTTGTGTTGATCCACGACATAGACAGAAGTATTGGCCGCCGGCGCACCAATCAGAATTCGATCGTCAGCGTGATTGATTTGCCCCAGTGTGGAATAGACCGTCGTTTCGGTGGGGCCGTACAGATTCCACAGCACTTGGCAACGCTCCAGCATCGGCGCTACGAGGTCCGCTGGCAGCGGTTCTCCTCCGGTCAGAAACACCATATCCTTGCCGCCGGTGAAATCGGCCTCCAGAATCATCCGCCACATCGCAGGTGTGGCAAACATCATCGAAACGTTGTGCGTCTGCACCGCCTGAACAAGCTTGATGCTGTCGCGCGCTGTTTTACGATCGACCACCACCACGGTTCCACCACTTAGCAATGGCAACATCATTTCGACAACTGAAATGTCAAACGCCATCGTCGTCGTCGCCAGCATGCAATCGTCATTGGTAAACGCCAATGTACGCTGCAGCCCCAGCAACATATTAACAACGCCTCGATGCGGGACCAGCACGCCTTTGGGCTTGCCTGTCGAACCGGATGTATAGATCACGTACGCCGCATCAGCGGCCGGATCCATAGCGATCACCGGCGTACCGTCCCCGGCGAGGACAATATCCCGATGCTGACGATCGACATCGGTGATCGGCAGATCAAACACGGCCATGGAATCTAGGTGGCTGGAATCAGTCACCAGCTGGCTGATCCCAGCATCCTCCACCATCCACGCCAGACGCTCAGGCGGATATTCGGGGTCCAGCGGCACATACGCAGCGCCAAGTTTCATCACCCCCAACAGCCACGCGATCATGCGCGAATCGCGTCGCACACAAACGCCAACAAGATCGCCCTTGCCAACCCCCTGAACGCGCAACCAGTTCGCCAACTGGTTACTGCGTTGTTCCAGTTGCCTGTAAGTCATCGCGCCATAATTGTCATCGCTGATGACGGCGATATCATCAGCAAATTGCTCGGATACCTTACCGATCGCATGTGGTAACGCGACATTGGCGAAAGGACATCGGGATCGCTGATTCACATCAGAATAGAATTTTTCCAGATTCATCAGATAGCACCTTTCTGCTCGATCCAGGTCGCCGTAAACACATTTGACCGATCGACAAGATAATGAACCTTCAGTGTCCCGGGGCCGGATTCAAACCCGGGGTGAGGTAGAAGAGTTTTTAGCGTCAGCGTGGAGGAGTCGAGCGCGACGACTTGCGCATCGAGAAAATCAAAATACGTTTTCACCAGCGGATACCAGCATTTATAAAATGCCTCCTTGGCCGAAAAAAACAGCGTGAATGCGACCTCGGGTAAAAGCCCGAACTTGTCACCCAGATGCCATTCGAGGTCAGTGGCGATGGTCTCTTGCACATCCGCACACACCTTTGTTGACGCGACACATTCGGTGTCAATTCCAATCGATATCAGGTCTCTGCTTTGTGCGACGCAGCCCCAGACCCACGCGTCCGAGTGCGATAACGATCCCACAAAGCCGTTCGGCCAGACGGGCGAACGGTCGGGCGCGGCCCCCACCTGTCCGGTTTCTCCAAACTGCTCCAGCAAGCCGTGCAGACAGGTACGCCCCTGCGTGAATTCCGATCTGCGTTTGCCGTATTTGGCATCGTCGGTTGGGTCAATCACCGGTCGAGCCTCGCAGGCGGTGAGTACTGGCGTCGGCAACACAGATCGCGCCCACTGTTGAAGGACAGTCGGATCAGAGCAGGGGATCTGGAGAGATGAGTTTGCCACAGGGAGTTTACTTTTGACGAGTGTAACGATTGTATAAGGCGATTGGCAGTTGAAAGCTTACCGTTAGCGATGCTGCCTAGCTTCGCTCCGACGCTCTCAGCGTCGCCAACGGATGGTAAATTCCCAACTGCCAGTCGCCTTAAGCCAGTTTCGCAAGCCGCACAACAGGCATCCTTTTCACATGCAAGATAGGAGCCATTGAGAAGCCGTGCTACATTTTTCCCGAATCGTCGGGGGTATTTGCCAAATACAATGGCGACCATAGGTGCGCCCCAAAGACTCAGATTGCCGTGATGATTTTTGGCATCATCGTGACTCAAGATCGCCACGTTGGCCGGTGACGTGGCATGACCAACCACACCCGATCGGAAGAGACAAAAAAACACAGCGTCTTTTGCATCAACTGCCCCCTCTGGTGACGGTAGCGAAGTTACTTCCGAAACTGCCAGGGAGCGACGGGAGAGCGCTGGCTCCAAAGACCGCGTCTGCTTTTTTTTGCTGCGCTCTCCAGTTCAGCCAGTGTCGGGTCCGAGCTGAACTGGACCGCGTGCCAGGCAAATCCGTCGGAGATCATCCGGGCATTGAGGTCCGTTCCCGTGGAACCGGTCATTACAAACGCAACCACACGACCGTAGCGGTCTGTGTCCGTCTGAAATACTCTGGCTGCCTGGCCTTTGATCAACATCGCCAAATGAGATTTGGCCTGTTGACCAAACTTTTGCTTCCACTCCGGAGCATCAATCGATGCCAACCTGATCTCGCGCGAATCGCCGTCAGCAAGCACAGCCTCTAGGGAATCCCCATCGATCGCCCGCAACGAAGACGCGCCAAATGCACGCCTCACCTTTCGACCGTAGATTTTGGATGTGCCAGGCGGCGCGGTGGTTGAATCTGGCACCGGATCGGTGGCGACAGGTGGATTCACTGACGCATCCGGATTGGCACCGGAAAACGTCGTGTCGAATTGGCTGAAAAATACAAGGATCGCAATTCCGCCAACGATCGCGATCATTTCAAATTTACCCATACCAGCCTTTTTTAACCGTTTTCCCGAAAGAGCGAAATCTCAGGAAGCGAAACGACATGTCAAAACAGGTAGTTTGGGATCTGTTTTTATCGCTCTTTACCTGCTTCACCAAAATTGTCTAATATACACAGCAATGAAAAAAATATTCACTCGTTGGAGCGCACCCATGAAGGGATTGATGGTCACGCTGCTGATAGTTTTGGGCTCAGGGACGGCCCTCGCACAGCAGTTCGGCGGCAATGACTTTTCCGCTAATCGTTCAGTCAAATTGGACAACTCGGGCAATTCGGTGCTGGATTCACGCAGCCGGACGAATCAAACGCGCATGCAACCGCTCAAACGTCCCTTCAGCAGTACCGCCATGCGCGTCGCGCAGTCGTCGTCGGTCAATGCGGATTCGAGGGTGGATTTAGGCCGCGCAAGCAACGCATTCAGCGCAACCTCTCGACAGACGATCGGCGGTTCAAACTATCGCCAAGAACTGGATGCAAAGCGGGCTGTAGATTTCTCCGGACCCGGCCAAACTTCTGACCTCGACCTTGGTCATGACCACCAAGGGCACGGCGTGAACACCCCCAAGGGGCAATCAGATGAACTTCCGCAATCACGTGTCAGTGACGACCGAAGATCAACAACACAACGTGCCTCCAGTCGTCCATTTTCGTCCCACCGTCCTTCACAAACGGGATTTTCGGGTTCCAACAACAGTTCGCAGACCACGCAATCGATGTCGGGTTTGAACAATCGTATGACCCCAATGACTCTGGAGGTGACGCACGACCTGGAGCAAGAACTGAAGCAGGTAGGCTACCTGTATGCAACGATCAAACCGCAATTGCAGGGAAAGATTGATGAAATTGTCATGTTTCAGAACCGGTCGAACTACTCCAACCGATCCGGCACCGGTTCCAACGTGACGTCCGACCACTGGGATTTACATCACAATACGGCAGTGATTGACATCACCGATTTTGACTTGCGTGCGATCCAAAACCGGACGCTAACGCTGCGCGAGTTAGGTGGTGAAAAGATTACCGGGGTGGCTTTACGCTACGTTGGTGATGACGGTCATAAAATTGCCCTGCGGGACATCCGCCAGATCAATGGCAGTGAATTTCCTAGCCGCGGTGCCGCTTCGGCCTCGCACAATCGCCTGCCAGTTTCGTTCGCACAACGGCGCACTTCTGACCGAATCGACCCGCCAAGCGATCCGCAAGACAACTTCGAACGGCAGCGGGTCTCGAACAACGATGGCGGCTGGAACCTGAACAATGGCCGCCAGCAACGGCGTCCGAACCTTGATATCGACGACCGCCGTTTTGCGGACGACAATCGATCGCCTCAGTACATCAGTGAAAGTTTGAGCGGTAGCCGCCCCCGGGAGTCGAATCGCTATCGTGAGTCAGTTCGTGACGACCACAGTCGCTTGAGCAATGAATACCTTGCCGGGCTAGACCAACGCGACGGTCATTCCCGGCACGATCGCGATCTTAATTATATGAGAGATTCGATCGACCGTGACCGGCGCGACCTGACAGAAAACCGATACGAATCGGATTACGACCGTCCGCGTTCCCGGTATACATCTGCCTCCACCGGTGGCTCCCCACCGGGTCGCAGTACTGATTTTGATGCGACGCTGGCTGCGGAACGACACGAACTTCGCAAGCGCTGGCAGCAGGCCGACGAACTGCATGCAAAATTGGAGGAAGAAGCCGCGTGGGCAAAACACCAACGGGCGATGATGGAAGAAAACCGGATTGCCCAACAGCAACAGGAATCTCTTGGCCCTTTAAAGCGATCTTACATGAGCGTCCCCACCAGTCTCGGCGGCTTCCCCTCGTACCATCCTGACCGGCTTGCCGACCGCTCGGTCGATCCCGTCTATACCGGTCCACGCGTCGATGCGTTTGCCGGGACAAACCATTCGTCAGCAGCGGCCGACCGTGTGTTTCAGCACCTTGCCGACCACATGGCAAAAATGGAAGTCATCAACAGAAAACTGGATGCGAAAGCCACCGCCATTGAACGTGACGAACAGCGACTGAACGATCGTCTGTCCAACGGTAGAGTGTCGTCTTTGGTACCCCGGGCTACTGTTCCAAACACGCTCGGCGGAGACATGGCAACACCGCGTCACGATCGCCTGGCATCCAATGCAACCCCGGCACGATACGACGGGTTGCCCAGCACAGCACCGGTCTTGGACATCAACGGACATCGAAGAGGTTCCTCTTCTGCAGCGCGGTATAGCAGCAGCAACGGCTCAGCCAGTTCAACCGGTTCGGCATCCGATGGAAAAATGCTCAGGTTGATGTGGTTGTTGTTGCTGATCTCTCTGGCGGTGAATGGCTACCTAGCAATTTTATCGCGTAGTTTTTATACGCAGTACGAAGAATTGGCGGACGAACTGCGAGAAACATTTTCCTCATCTTCGTCGTTATGAATCACCAACCACCACAGTCACCCTCGGGAAGTGCCAGCATAAATATCGGGCTTTACTTCCTCCTGTAAGATCTGCAAAATAGCGGGCCAATCAGATTTTCCGGTTGGCCCACAAAAAAGAAATTCGGTCAGAGGATCTGACCGAATTTTAAACCACAATTTTAGACGACCTTTACAGATGCTTTTTGGCGAAGGGATTGCCAGATCTGTTCGGGAATGATTATCACGACGGCAAGGAGTGCTGATAGTGAACGATACGCAACAAAAATTGGTAAATTTCTTCAGTTTTCGACGCTGGACCACAACCGCCTTGATCGCACTGGTTGCAGTGTCGATTCTTGGGGGCTCCTCAGCGGCCCAGGCCCAAACCAACGTCGCGCTGGTCGACATCGGCAAGATCTTCAAAAGCCATCCTGTCTTTGGCCAGCAACTGGAAGCGCTCCGCGGTGAGGCCGAACAGTTCAAAGCCCAGACGCGTCAGATGCAACAAGCCCTCATGCAAGAGGCGCAGGGTTTGAAAGAGTACGAGCCAGCTTCTCCTGAATTCAAAGCTGAGGAAACTCGATTGGCACAGAAGTCCGCCGCGAAGGAAGTCGAGCAACGCAGTAAGATGCGAGACCTGATGAAAAAAGAAGCTCAGCTGCATTTCGACACCTATAACGAGATCAAAGGAATCATCGCACAGTATGCCCAGCAAGAAGGCATGAAAATTGTGATGCGTTACAACAGCCAGGAGATCGATCCTTCCGTTCCCGCTAGCATTATGCAGAAAGTGAACGGCAGCATCGTCTTTCACACCAACCAGAAAGACATCACTCAGGAAATTGTGGGACAAATTGCCAGAACGTATGCTGCCAGTCGAGGTGATGCGGTGAATCGCCGATAGGTTACTCGAGGTAACCTTGCCCGGAATTCCCGGCTTCCACTTTCCCGCATCCCAACTGAAGGCTCGACTTTTGGTTCAGTTCATCCGCTCACAAACGACCATTGCATCATCCACCACAGTGGCCGGGTTCGGCTTCTGGAGTGGTTTGGATGTGAAACTCGAGTTTCACCCGGCAGCGGCCGACAGTGGCGTTGTTTTTATTCGCACCGACCTGCCTGGCCAACCGCGTATCAAGGCCGGCATCACTAACCGCGTCACTGGCCCACGTCGCACGACACTGGTCAGCAACGGATGTGCAGTAGAAATGGTGGAACACGTTCTGTCCGCGTTGGCGGGCATGAAGATTGACAATGTCGAGGTCCATGTAAACCAAGCCGAAATGCCCGGCATGGACGGATCCAGTATTCCGTTTGTGCTGGCCCTTCAATCAGCAGGGAAAATCGAACTTGATGCGATCCGTGCCACCTCATGGGTCACTGAAACCATCCGCATTGGCGATGAAAACTCTTGGATTGAGCTCTCCCCCACCGAAGATCAGTCCTTTGAACTAGAATTTTTATTGGACTATCCCGGTCACGCTTCCATCGGCAGACAGGCATTTGCGACCCGTCTGAACATCGCAGACTACTGTGAGCAAATCGCCCCCGCACGAACCTTTGTTCTGGACACCGAAGCGGACCAGTTACGAGCCAATGGATTGGGGAAGCGCGTCGGCTACCAAGACCTGTTGGTTTTTGACCAGGACGGTCCGATCGAAAACGAATTACGTTTTGATGACGAGTGCGCTCGCCATAAGGTTCTGGACATGGTGGGAGATTTCGCCTTGATCGGAACTGATATTGTCGGAAAGTTCACGGCCTGCAAGAGTGGTCACCGCCTGAATTCTCAGGTGGTGTTTGAGCTGCTCCGGCAGTCCCGGTCTCCATCGGTACAAACCGGGGGATCTTTCCCTTTGCAAAACAAAAAACGCCTTTCTGCATAAGCGAATCAAAACGTGACTATATATTCTTTTGACGACTTCGCCGGACAACCGAGGCAATCGAAACCCATGTCGCCCAAAATCTCAAAACTGGCTGTCGTCGATTCCAAAGCGCGAATTGCCGACGACGTTGAAATTGGGCCATTCTGTGTTGTGGGTCCGCTGGCGTCGATTGGACGCGGCACCAAACTGTACAACAACGTGACGGTTTTGGGCGATGTGACCATCGGTGAAGACAACCTGATCTCACCCGGTTCGGTACTGGGGGGACATCCACAGGATTTAAGCTACAAGGGCACCGAAACCAAAGTGGTCATTGGCGACCGCAACGTCATCCGCGAATGCGTCACCGTCAATCGCGGATCCGAAAAAGAGGACGGCTACACCCGGGTGGGCAGTGATTGCTATTTCATGGGAAATGTGCACATCGCCCACGACTGCAATGTCGCAGACCATGTGATCATTGGTCACGGCACCATGCTGGGCGGACATGTCCACGTTGATCATCACGCCACACTTTCGGGATCCGTCGCCGTGACACACTACGGAGCCATTGGTTCGTACACGTTTGTCGGCGGTGCCAGTCGTGTGCTACAGGACATTGCTCCCTATATGTTGGCCGATGGCAACCCGGCCCGCCCGCGCTGCGTCAATATCGTGGCGCTGAAGCGAAACAACTTCGAACCCCATGTCATTGATAAAATCAACGAGGCCTATCGCCTGATGTACCGTGCACGCGTCGGCTTGGAGAATGTCCGGGAACTGATGCGAGCCAAAGGTGATTTGCTGCCCGAGATCGAACACTTCATCGAGAAAGTTGGCGTTTCCCAAACCGGCAGGCACGGTCGAGGACGCGAGCAAAGGAGAAAAGCCGCGTGAGTCAACTGCGAGTCGCCGTCATTGGCGCAGGAAACCTGGGACGCATTCACACTCGCCTGCTGGCGGAAAACAACAACGTCCAACTGGTCGCTGTCGCCGACCCCAACCCGACGGCGCTTCAATCAATCGAAAAACAGTTTAGCGTCATTGCGGTAAGCGATTTTCGTTCTCTGATCGGTCAGATCGATGCCGCCGTCGTCGCCACCCCGACACGGTTCCACCACCAGGTTGCCGGCGAATTGCTGGACCACGGCATCCACACACTGATTGAAAAACCGGTCGCCGACTGTGTCTCTGACGCGCAGGACCTTGTGAACCGCGCTCGCCGCACCAATTCTGTGGTTCAAGTAGGTCATGTTGAACAGTTCAACCCGACCTTTGCCGAAGCCCTGTCAAAAATTGGCCAACCCAAATTTATCCAGGCCTCCCGCATGAGCGGGTACACGTTTCGCTCAACAGATATTGGTGTGGTCTACGATTTAATGATTCACGATATCGACCTGGTCAATTCCATGATGCCCGGCAGCGTCGTCGAGACACGGGCAGTCGGCATGTCGGTGTTTGGCCAGAACGAAGACATGGCTCAGGCCCGGCTCCAGTTCGACTGCGGTGCGGTCGCCAATCTGACCGCGTCCCGATGTAGCTTCACCCCCGAACGATCGATGCAAATCTTTGGCACCGACGGGTTTGCCCAAATTGACTTTACTCAATCGAAAGTCACCCTTGTTGAAGTGCCCTCATGGATTCGCAATCGCGAACTTGATTTCTTTCACCTGTCTCTGGAACAGCAGGCGTTTGTACGCGAAACGCTGTTCGAGAACGTACTGAAGAAGCGTGAAATTGAAGTACCACGCAGCAACGCAATTCTGGACGAACATCAGGACTGGATTGCCGCAATCAAGGCAGGGCGCGATCCCAAAGTCAGCATTGAGCAGGGAACCGCGTCGCTGGAAATTGCAAAATCGGTACTCGATGCACTCAATACCCACCGTTGGGAGCGAAACAATCTGGCAACCACAGGCCCACTGACCAACTTGCCTTGGTCAGAAGCGGGCGACAGTATCCCGGTGGAGCTTGCACCGCGACCAACGTTCGGCCGCAAAGCGGCATAGCTTTCGGTAGTGATCAACCGGCGTCGCAGACCACAACGCGGCTGAGTAATAAAAAGAGTTGGTCGTAAGCCGGGTTTTGTCACGATCAGGCGACCGGGACGATCATTTATCTAGGCCTGCCATTGCTGAACAGGCTCAAGCGGCCTACCCGAGAGTCGAATGTGACGAGCCATCACGTCCTCTCTGTTTGGCCTTGCTTCGAGTGGGGTTTACAAAGCCATTCGGGTCACCCCGGATGCTGGTGAGCTCTTACCTCACCATTTCACCCTTACCACGCGATGGCGAGCCATCCGTTCGGCGGTTTGTTTTCTGCTGCACTTTCCCTAATCTCACGATCGGTCGGCGTTACCGACCACTCTGCTCTACGAAGCCCGGACTTTCCTCTGACGGATTAATCCGCCAGCGATCGTCTGACCAACTCATGTTTCGTTATTGACTGCCCCCAATCCTCGGTAATCAATCCTCGGTAATCGGTAAGGCGATTAGCAGTTGAAAGCTTACCGCTGGCGATGCTGCCAGCTTCACTCCGACGCTCTCAGCGTCGCCAACGGATGGTAAATTTCTAACTGCCAATCGCCTAAAACACGCACGGGGGCGCTCTCGATTCAGAGTTTATAGCTGATTTTCCCAATCATTTCGATATCTTCACACGCGCGACGCTAATTTTTTAACTTCCGCATCGACAAAACCGCCACCGGAACAAAAATAATCAACGGCAACCACGCCGCTAACGCCGCCGGTTCGAGTAAGTGTGCCGTCCCCAGTACCTGACAGCCGAAATTTACCGCGAACACACCGCCGACAACCAGAAATCCCAATCCAGCCGACACAAAGATATTGCGTTCCCCTCCTCCAACAATCATCGGCAGACCAATCAACAACAGCGTCAGGTCCAGCAGTGGCTTCAAAAGGCGAACATGCACGGCAACCTCAGCCGACGCACCATTAGCATACCAGGTACGCGGGCGTCTGAGCGCGGCGATCATCTCGGGGGTCGTCCGGTACTGTGCCAATTGTTTTCCGTACGCGATTTCGTCGGGATCCAACTCCAATGCGACAAAACACTGCCCCTGTTTCAACCACTGGAAATCGCGCGGCGTAAAAATCAACGGTTGGCCATCGACCACTACCGACGGCACCTCCTGTATTGCCGCCGGTTTGGTGACCTGATGCAAGAACAGCCCCGCCGGTCGATAGTCGGTCGCATCGACAATCATCGCCCACCCCGAACGTAGCGAATACAAATCGCGGCTGATCGAGGCGGGAATCTGAATCTCGGAACTGGTAATTTTCTTTTCACCAATCAGAAATTCGTTGCCACGCACTTTCAACCCGGTGCCCGGATCTTCGTAAATCGACATTTTAACCTTGCCCCGGTCATGCCAGTTCTGCGGCGTCCTTACCAATCGATCCTTGAAGGTGTGCAGCAACATCTCGCGATTGACAACCGTCAGGCCAATCACAACCACACCAGCCAACAACACCGACCGAAGGGCTCGAAATTTTGTGATCCCGCCGGCCTCGATAGCCGTCAGTTCGCGGTTGCGTTGCAGCAAGTGCACGGAAAAAATCCCCGCCACCAACGCCATCACCGGTGCCGTTTTGTCAAACAACTCCGCCATCCGTGGCCAGTAAAATGCCCACATCAGTTCGGGCCAGCTCGACTCCTTGCTCAACGCCGACAGTTCGTCTAGGTTGCTGAACAAATGAATCACCACGTACAAACCCGCAAAGCTCAGAAAGCAGACAACGAAGATTCGCAAAAAGCTGAACAGCAAATATCGATCGAGGATAGTCATAAAGCCGGTAGCATGACGGTACTGAACGCGCGACGGGGCGCGACACGGGCGAAATGGAGAATATAGGAGAGATCACTTTATTTTTCTACGCGAATCTCCTGCCGGAACACCACGCACACAGTACGCAGAAGAACATTTTTGGGTTCGAACCCCTGTGTTTTTGTCAAAAACAGTTGAATTGGCCCCGATTTTCAAATTCCGATAACCGATTTAAGATACGACCAACGTCTCAGAGACGTTTCTCATCTTTGCAAAGCACGAGATTTTATTTCGTTGCAGATCGATTAAAAAAACAGGAAGCCAGAATAATGGATAAAGCAAAAGTCGCCGCCACATGCCCCAAGCAGGTCGAACTCGAAGCGGGCAAAAAATACGCCTACTGCACCTGCGGCCTGTCCGTCAGCCAGCCGTTTTGTGACGGCTCCCATAAGGGCACCGGTTTCGTACCACACGTTTTTACTGCTGAAGAAACAAAAACCGCCTTCCTCTGCCAGTGCAAACAAACCGGATCCGTTCCGTATTGCGATGGCTCGCACAAGAACATTACGCAATAGCACAGGACGATCAGCGATAATTGATTGGCAAGCCGGGGGGCTTGCAGTACGTGACACTTTTCCTGACTTGAAAGCCCTCAACGTGCCCGCCAGCCGTATCGCATTCAGACTCCTGCAGGCCTTTGTTTGGCTGATGCTGCTGCTGGTGCTATTGCTGTTTATTGTCGCGCCACAGATCAGCCTGCTGCTGGTCAAGGGTGGACACAGCGCTCCCACCTTCGGCAAAGCGATTGATATTCTTGAAAAGTGCAATGGCGTGGTCATGCACATTTTCATCTATGTTTACGTGGCATTTTTCGGCAGCTGCCTGGCCAGTTTCCTGAACGTGGTTGCCTGGCGGGTGCCACGAGGCAAAAGTATTCTCGGCTCCAGCCACTGCCCATGTTGCGATCACAGGTTAAGCATGCGGGACAATATCCCGGTTTGGGGATGGCTAAAGAACGAAGGACGCTGCCGCCACTGTCGGTCGCCGATCGCGCCGCGCTACCTGCTGGTGGAAGTGGTGCTGGGTTTGGTGTTTCTAATTTTGTTTGTGGCCGAGATCGTTTTTGGTGGGTTTAATCTGCCATCGGCCCCACGATTGAATCATATGGGCATTGAGTTTGTTCTGTTTGCTCCCAACGCCCAGCTGATCCAGACATTTGCGTTTCACACGACGCTGATGTCGATCCTGTTTACAATCGCCATGATCGCCACTTCCTCCTTTCGGATCCCGACCTCAGTGACGATTTTTTCGGTTTTAACTTTGGTTGGAATCGCCTGTTTTTGTCCTGCGGTCCTGCAGGTTTCGTGGACCGCATTCCCGCAGGCCCCGGACAACGCCGGACTTGTTCCCTTCGGTTTCACCAGCGCAATGACCATGCTGTTGGGAGCAGCGGCGGGAATCACTGCGGGCATGCTGGCCACGGCGTCAGGCGATTTACTGAATCCGCCCCCTCGCACCGATCCCCCGCAATCCACCGCATCGATCGTTCGGCAACAGCTTATCGTTAGTTTCGCTGTAACCGGCCTTGCCCTTGGCTGGCAATCGGTCGCCGTCTGCTTCCTGATTTGGTGCGTGCTGAAACTGATCGGCAGGCTGATCCCCCTTGGAAGCACTCCTGACGCCTCATTGTCAAATTCTTTCGGCCCGGCGGTGGTAATGGGGTCAGCGTTGCTGCATATTCTCTCGTGGAGCCTGATCTACAGTCGCTGATGCCAAGTCTTTACCGGTTTTTTCCGACGAATACGCTTAGCCCTTTGAACAACTTGAACTTTATTTGCATAATAAACGTAGCAGAGAAATCGACACCAACGGGAAGAACGAGTTTTCCCGGATTTTGTCCCCGGGACAATTCCACCCCACCATCATTCCGGCCAATCCTGATCAACGAAGACACGAATGCCTGACCTGACCTCCAACCTCTTTTTTCTGGCTCAACGCACCGAAGTAACGTACTGGCTGACGCCGGTTTGGTTGCTGGCCGTAGGAATCGCGATTGGATTTGTGCTGGCCATTGCCATGGTCGCAAAACTGGCAGTCCTCCAGAAAATTCCATTCTTTAATTCGGTCACTCAGTCGCCGGGGCGCTGGCACGCATTTAGCCTCGTACTGGCAGCGATCTATTTCCTGCTGTACCTCGCGTTTTACTATTGGCACTACGGTTCAATCGCACTGACCAGTAATTTTCTGTTGGCGATTGTGTTCGTCATCCCAACCTGTTTGATGATCGGATACGCCGCCTGGATTCTGACCTCCAAACGCATGGCGGGTGAAATCTGGAGCGTTGTTAACGAGGGTTTTCTCTGGTGGCTGAACCGGGTTTGTCTCGCATTCACGGTCTTTGCGCTACTGGGTTTTTTGCTGGCACCCTTCGACGGGTTCGGCGTGGTGAAATTCGTCGATAACCCCAACGAGATGATGAACTCGCTGGGAAGGATTCCGTTCGTCGGTCCACAAACCATTAAAAAAACCATCCCCCCCAGCGACCCCAACCACTCAGGAGATATTTTTGAAGTCAGCTTTCATGGTGCCGAACTGGCGAACATCACGGTCAAGACCAATCAAAAGATCGAAATCAGTGAACAGAAAATTACTGGTGAATCAAACCCTGCCAGCATCTACAACGTTGACGCGCGCGACAACGAAACCCTGATCATCAAACAGAACACCCACATTAAGGAACAATCGTACGATCGACTGTTCGTCAACAACCTTGGTGCCGAACCGGCAGAGATCGAAATGACGGTCACCACCGCTCCGGTCATTCCGGAAGTCCGCCTGATTCCCTCGGCAGCACTGTGCGTGGTGCTCGCGTATCTGATGTATCTCGTATTTTACGCGATGGCTCCCAAAGTTGCCGCCATTGCGCTGTCCACATTCAAGACCGAGGTGTCTCAACCGCTGTTTATGTTGGTAATGGGGATTGGACTCGCATTTGTCGTCCTTTCCATTTTCATTCCCTACAACACTTTTGGGGAAGACATCAAACTGTACAAGGATTCCGGGCTGACGTTGATCCGCGTATTGGCGATCTTCACCGCGATCTGGGCGGCCAGTAAATCTGTCGCCGAAGAAATCGAAGGACGTACGGCCTTAACCGTACTGTCTAAACCTGTCGGACGACGGCAGTTTATCCTGGGAAAATTCACCGGTATTTCACTGGCCATTATGCTGCTGTTTGTAATCGTCGGGCTGTGGTTTGTGATCTTCACCGCCTACAAACCAATATATGACGGGCGTGAAAGTGCCAAAAAAGTCGAAGACTGGTTCCAGTGCTTTAACGAGGCAATGTTCGTCATGCCGGCATTGCTGCTGTCCTTCCTGGAAGTGATTACCTTTGTCGGAATCAGTGTCGCGATCTCTACGCGTTTGAGTACACTGCCGAACTTCTTGATCTGTTTCGCCATTTACGTGCTGGGGCACCTGACACCCCAGTTCCTGAACTCAAACCTGTCCACGTTTGAACCTGTCGTGGCCTTTGGAAATTTGCTGGCGGTGATCTTCCCGGTGCTTGATCACTACAGCGTCGAAACTGCCATCAACACCAACACCTTTGTCCCGTTGGAATACACAGGGTGGATTCTGATTGGCACGTTGATCTACGGGACAATCGCGACACTGCTGGCGCTGGTCTTTTTCGAAGATCGCGACCTCGCCTGATTGACGGACCTTCAACGGTTCAAACGTTCAGTCGCCGCCGAGGCCAAACAGGACGATTGGGCCAATTGGGCCATCGAGGCCCAATCGGCGTATGCTGTTCACGTGATTACGCCGGAGCAATTTCCGCAGAAGGCTATTGTGATTCCAGCGGTTCCAGACGCTTCAGTAGGTCATTCACTTTTAATGCAGTCTTGTATCGAAACACAGTCCGGTTGTCCCTGTCGGTTTCTTCATCCCAATCAACCGAATCTGAAACCGCCAATAAAATCTTCTGAGACTTGAACAGGGCAAGTGTTGCCCGTTTGGCCGACAGATATTCGGGCGTCCAGAATCCGACGATTTCCAGCAATACCCGTCTGCCGTCCTCGTGGACAAACACGAAATCCGGGACGAAAACCTTCTGACCGCTGTGCAGGATCGCGCCCTCGCGCACCAATCGCCAGCCCGCGCGTGGTTCGTCTCCCCATTTTTCCGCAAACGCCTCCTCCAGTTTCGAATCAAACAGATCGGCCGTCGCCACGTTCGAACGCAATCCGTCAGCCGGCGTGATTTGAAAAACGTTCTGCCAGCTGGACTTGCGGTGCTGAATTAACGCTCGCATCTTCCAACCACTACAGGACAACAATGCCGGCAGAAACTTTGCAAATGCCACGCCATACCGTCGCGTTTGCCTGATCACGGACAACGGGCCATCGAACTGAATGACATAATGCCCATCTTCCTGAAGCGTAATCGTGTGCATCAAACGTGCCAGTTTCGCGTAACGCAAAATCAGTTTGAAGTCATCGCTGGCCCAAACCGTCATGGACACCGCGTCGTACAGCACCGCCTGGCTCTGCGCCACGTTGTACCTCGCCAGTAAATCCGCCCCTGCCGCGTATCCCTCGAACTCAACCAGCCGGTGAAACTGCACCACATCCGAAAACAGATCTCGCTCAATCCCGGCCCAATCTGTTTTTAACGCGGCAGCAATCTCCTGTTTCACCTCATCTTCAGCCGACTCAAACAACTGGTCGGGATGGCTCACCAGCGGAAACCGTTTTCCCGCCATGCGAAATACCTGCCTTCGCAAATCAGCGGCCAACCCACGTCGATCACGATCGTATTTTCCGCGCTCGTCCAGCAATTTACAAAACGCGTCGATCCGTCGAATCGGACACTCCGGTTCGTTTTCAAACAGTTTCCGCACCTGACGGTGTAGCTGTTCCCGCATCAGCCCCGATCCGTTTCGATAAATCGACAGCATTTGTTCGGCCAGGGCAAGATACCGGGCGTGTCGCTTTTGTGTCAGTCGGTCGGGCAAAATCTGGCCACGGCTATATTCGGCGATGGCGAGTTCGCGCGTAAGCATCGCTCTTCCTCCGTTTGGCCGATCGTCTGGATTCACCTGTATCCTGACAAACTACTTCGTAGAGCGTGGCTCGCGCGTTACCCGTCCGCCGCAGAATCCGGCCCAATCGCTGTTTGGCCTGCCGCGTTGAAGAGGAACCGCCGATCACGATGGCGATTTTTACCGCCGGAACATCCACGCCTTCATCAAGCACTTGATTGGCGACAATCGCCGGGTAGCCCCCATCGGCCAACCCGCCAAGGATATCCAACCGTTCTTTCTTACCGCAATGGCTGAGCAGACACGGGATCAGAAACCGCATCGACACGTCACGCGCCATTGCGTTGGAACCGGCAAAAACAATCATCGGTGTCCCGGCATGCAATCGAAATAAATCTTCCAGCACACGCAATTTCTCTGTTGCCCGATCTTCAATCGCCTGTTTATGTCGGAACGCAACCAGTGCCTGCCGCGCGTAGGGATCCGTTGCCGATTCGCTGCATAAGTCCGGCCACTGAAAATCAGGCACCGTCTGCCGTTTTTCATACATGAACGAACGCACCTGATCAGAACATTCGTTGTAACGCATTTGTTCGGCGTCATTCAGATGCACAGGAATCCGTACGATATCAAAATCGGCCAACGTCTTTCCTTTGACGCGTTCGATCCCAAGGGTAAACGCGCGGGGTCCGATCAGATCCTTCAGGTCGTTTTGTCGTCCGTCAGAGCGCTCCGGTGTCGCCGTTAGCCCCAAACGCCACGGGGCGATCGACATCGTGGCGCTGTCGCGACGGAAGTTACCCGGCAGGTGGTGGCATTCATCAAAAATCAGCAACTTGAACCGGTCGCCCAAGGTTGGTCCGTGAATTGAGGCACTGTCGTAGGTCGTCACCGAGACCGGTTTTACATTGAAGGTGTTGTCGCCAATGATACCGGCATCATAGCTCAGTCCCTTCAAAACGCGGCGATGCCATTGATACATCAAGTCCCTTACCGGTGCGATGATCAGTGTGCTGCACGCAGTTTGCGCCATCAGATGCAACGCCACCTCTGTTTTGCCAGTGCCTGTTGGCATCACGACGACCCCTCGTTTACCGGCGGCGCTGCCGGCATCGCAGTCCGTCTCTGCCGTTGCAACGGTGCCCAACCATGCATCGATGGCGTCCTGCTGTTCGGGGCGCGGTGCGTGAATATCCTGCCGGCCCCAGCTTACGTCCGTCCAACCTCGGGCATCGTCCCGCCATGAGAGTCCGTTTTTGTGCAAGGTGGTCAATACCTGTCGGTAGTGAAACGCCTCGCAACGCCATATCGACACGCGCCGATCCCATGTCCAGATCTCTTTGCCAAAAAGACTTTCAACCATCGACTTACTTTTGTCTTTCAGCAACAACGTTCCCTGATCAAACGAGAACAAGAATGGGCTGTTGTCGGACTGTGACATTTAAACCGGAAAGACTGAGTGATCGAACAGGATGGTTTCTGTGATCGTAGTATAACTCCAGCCAAAGGAGTCACGAACAGTAATGTCCTCTCACCTGACGAGGCCTATAAATTAACCACATCGGTAATATCAACCAATCCAACCGGCCGGCCTTGCGAGTCTACCACGGGTAATTCACTGATATTTCGTGCGGCCAGCACTTCGATGGCGACGCTGGTACGCTCACTGGCGTCGATGGTGATTGGGGCCGTCGTCATCACCCGACTGACCGGTCCGTCAAACAAATCGTCCTGTTGACGTTCCAGCAATCGCGCCAGATCGCTGTCAGTGAAAATCCCTGTCAGCGTGCCGGCATCGTCGATCAACATCACAACACCAGAACGACGACTGGCACCGCCCTGACTGACGAACAGATTGCGAACCGTTTCTGAATCCAAACCAATCCGGCACCCTGAAATTGGCCGCATGACTTCGGTTACGTTGGACAGTTTGCGTCCCAACGATCCCCCCGGATGGAATTTTGCAAAATCCAACGCCCGAAAATCCATCAAACGGGCAACCGTCAGAGCCAACGCGTCCCCCAACGCCAGCATCACCGTCGTGCTGGCCGAAGGAGCCAGCCCCAAATGCCCTGACTCCTGAAGCCGACCATAATTTAGCACGGCATCGGCATGTCGGGCCAAACTTGAATCAAGTGTCGCGGTGATTGCGACTGTCTTGACCCCCTGATCGGCAAATCGAGGCAGCAGATTTACAATCTCGGCCGTTTCGCCGCTGTTGGAGAGAATCAGGACAACATCACCAGATCGAACGCGCCCGAGATCGCCATGGAGCGCTTCGGCGGGGTGCAAAAAATGACTTGGCGTTCCTGTCGAAGCAAGTGACGCGCTGATCTTCTGGCCAATCCAGCCTGCTTTTCCGATCCCCGCCACGATCACCGACCCTTTGCAAGCGGAAATCAACTCGACCGCCAACGGAAAATCAGCAGGAATGCTCTTACCAACCGACGCGATCGCATCCGCTTGGTGCAGCAGGATCTCACGCGCCTGTTTGATGTGCACCAACGGTAAATGTATCTCCGTCGGCGAATACTCCCGCAGGTAGTCCTGACGCGGTTCCTGCGACCGGGCACGCAACGACATCAGGCTGCCTCCTCAAAATCAAGATTGCGGATTCGGCGATAATCGACACACCGTGCCATCAATTGATCATGGGTACCAAAATCAATCACCGCACCTTCGTTCATCAACATGATGTAATCCACCAGTTCCAGCGTTGAAACCCGATGCGTAATAATCAACGTCGTACGTCCCTTGATAAACGTGGCCAACGTCTGGTGGATTAACGTCTCACTTTCAATGTCGATCTGGCTGGTTGCTTCGTCAAGGATTAGGATATCCGGATCTTTCAGGATCGCTCTGGCCAACGACAGGCGCTGCCGCTGTCCTCCGGACAGTTTCCCGCCATGTTCGCCAATTTGCGACGCGTAGCCTTCATCCAGCTGCGTGATAAACTCGTGTGCGTGAGCCTTGGTGGCCGCATCAATAACGGCTGCGGAGCTGGTGGACGTTGTCCCGTAACCAATGTTTTCCGCGATGGTATCGTTGAACAACATGGTCTGCTGTGTCACATAACCAATGCGGCCACGAAGATCTTTCAGGCTGCACTGCCGCGTATCGACGCCACCAATTTTTATACTGCCACCTCCAACATCATAAAAACGGGGCACCAGATTGATCAACGTGCTTTTCCCGCAGCCATTGTTGCCCATGATCGCCACCGAAGCTCCCGCAGGAATCGTCGCCGACACGTCATTGAGAACCCGACGATCATCGGTATAACTAAAATTCACGTTGTCGAATTCTATCTGGAGCTGCCCCACCGGTAACGGCGTGGGCGATGGAGAATCGTGCACCGCAGGTACCTGGTCAATCAGGGGAAACACGCGATCGGCGGCAACCACGCCGCCCTGGATGGTGTTGTAGACATCTGCCATTTTCCGCAGTGGATCAGCAACGCCAATCAGAAACGTAAAAAACAACATCACACGACCAAAATCCATCTTGGTGGAACTCATCGTGATTCCGAATAGCTCCGTTTGCCCATTGAGTACCAGGTATCCGCCGGCCAACACGGACAGACTGATCATGCTCACGCCCAACACTTCGTTGTTAATGCGTGAGAACGAGTTGAACCATGCGATGCGCATGCCTTTGCGATAAACCTCATTGGCCACCGTTTCAAATCGCTCACGCTCACCGTCTTCCATGGTGAAGGCTTTGACCACGCGTTGATAGGTCAACGCCTGGTAGAGTCTGTCCAGCAGTTTTGCCGACTCCTCCATCGCCTTTTTATTGGCCCGTTTGGTAACCTTGGCCAGGGCAACCATCAGATAGCCTGCGACGGGACAAATCAGACAGGAGAGTATCAGCAGTCTCGGATTAACCCAAGCCGCCCCAATCAGACACGCTGCCAGCTTCATTGGCTCCCGAATTGTCTTTCCAAACAGCACAGAGATCGCCTGACCAACGACAGAGGTTTCGCCACGAATTCGGCTGATCAGATCGCCCGTACCGTTGACCTTCATTTCGGAAGTTTCCATTTGCAGGACATTTCCAAAGACATCATTCTGCAAATCCAACACCGTGCGTTGCCCCACCCGGGCGACCAACACCATGTTTCCCATTAAAAATATCCCGCGCAACACCGTCCCGACAAACATTAGCACCATTAACCACGCCAGTGTTTGGAACGCGGTCGTTGGTGCCCACGATTCAATGTAAGGACGCAGGGTCTCGTTCCACCATTGCCGGTCCCGCTCGGTAGCAAGGTTGGCGTTGAGTTTTTCAATAGCCGACAGATGTTGACCGGATTCTGATTCAGCAGAAAGCCTAGCGATTTCACTCTGGAAGCCGGAAATCGCCGTCAAACTCTCATGATCCTGTTTATCGATCCACTCGTGAAGTGTGTCCCCCTTGAGAACAATTTCGACAAACGGATAGACTGCACCCAAATTACCGCCCCAGAGGACGGCAACACACAGGCAACAAATAAACGATCCGATTAGAGACCAGCGATATTTGAGCGTCATCCATAACGCTCGATTGAGATTTTTCATACGTCCAACTGGCGATCAAATGCATCCTTGCAATTTCGCATGGCCCAGACTGAAAGCACTCATTCGGGGCCATTCGAGGCTTTTCGAGATTCTACGGCACAACAGTCACTTGAACCAAGGGCAATCCACTGCTGCTGGCAGGCAAGAAACATACTCCGGCAGTTGTTTTCTGCCGGAAAACAACTGCAAAATGATATTTCTGCCGAACCATCCAAACCGTGATGCGGTCCAGCATCAACATCGACCGCCACCAGATCAATGGGCACCCACACCCCTCTAAATGGGTGATTTTAATTCTATTGTTCGATCACAGAATATGCCCTGAATATCAATCCCCTTTCCATATCGACCAACACCGATACATTGATCTTAACCAAGTCTTGTTGTGCACCCCTCCTCCTCCCGCTAACGCTCGAACAATCTGGACCGATATGACTCGGCAAAAACGAACCACCCAAAAGCAGCTTGAATCGCTTACGATGGCTGCCGAATGCCTCAAAACACTTGCACACCCTCACCGTTTACGGATCGTGCAATTGTTGCTGACCGATGTGCAATACACGGTCAACGAACTGGCCGAAGTATGCGGGATCGCTCAACCCATGATGTCCGACCACCTGCGACTGATGCAACGTAGCGGATTCCTGACCAGTGAAAAACGCGGACGTTCAGTTCACTACTCGATCGCTGAACCCAGTCTCTCCAAAATCATGGATTGCGTGGAATCACGCTTCGGTCTGTAACCCACACTTACGGTCCTCCTCCATTGCTCCCGTTAAATTACCGTACTTAATTACATCACGATATCTCGATATAACCATAGAATATAAGAATTTCCATGATCGATTTCATGCTCAACCCCTAGCCATGGTGGCTGTCGGGGATTCTGATTGGTCTGACCGTGCCGCTAATGTTCCTGTTGGCAGGAAGATCCTTCGGTATTTCTGCAAGCTTCCAAGAGATTGGTGCAATATGTGCCCCAGGAAATCTGGCCTACCTGAAAAACCACCGATGGAAATCAGGCGTCTGGACTTTGATCTTTGTCGTTGGAATCGCATTTGGCGGATACATCGCGAACAACTTTCTGTCCCACGTACCGGTTGAGTTTCTGCCACCGTCGCTGGTCAGTATTGGCGGAGCCTTCCGACTACTGGTGGGTGGGCTGCTGGTTGGGTTTGGCGCGCGCTACGCCGGTGGTTGCACATCCGGACACGCGATCATGGGCATTTCTAACCTCAACTGGCCCAGCCTCATCGCCACCGCGTTCTTTTTCGTGGGCGGACTGGGAGTGACCTGGGGGTTAGGAAATTTGATCTTTGGAGGGCTAGGGTTATGAGTGTTGCCGATACCAATCTGGAACAGAATCCGCAATCGCTAGGCCCTGAACCGGCCTCCAACCGAAGCGATCAGTTCCCCGGTTTTTCCACAACGATATTGCCTGTTGCCGCGATCGGAACTTTCTTCGGGATTGTATTGACCAAATCCGAGGTGGTGCGATGGCAGCGTGTGCACGATATGTTTCTGTTCAGAGAGGCACACATGTACCTGATTATCGCGACGGGTATCCTCGTCGCCATGGTATCCATCTTGCTGATCAGGAAGCTGGGGATCAAATCCGTCAGCCAGAAAACCTATGCCTATCGGCCAAGACCATTTGAGCCCGGAGTTATCTTTGGCGGTACAATTTTCGGTTGCGGATGGGCAATCGCAGGCGCGTGTCCCGGACCAATCTATTCGCAAATTGGCGGTGGACAGTGGATGGCGTTGTTTACGCTCGTCGGGGCTCTTGCCGGCACGTATTTATTTGCGTGGCTAAAACCCAAATTACCGTAGGGGCTGCGAACCGTTTCCCGCCACGCACTCCGTAGTCAGTACCGGCACACAAACGCGGCACACAAACTCAACCTTTAACGACGCAATGCAGGGCGCTCGTTGTGTAATCGCAATTTCACCGGTGCAATCTTCAAAGGCTGCAATGCAACAAACGTCTGCGCCCGTTTAACCTCGGCAACTTCGGCCAGTTCCCGCGAATCGACCAATTTCACTGACATCCGTCCCACGTATTTCAAAAAACTGTCGGCACCGTTATACCCCTGAACTTTCTCATCCCAGTGCACGCGTTTTTGAATCGGAAGTCCTTTGGCGATGTCCCAAACAACATACCCATTGACCATCTTTTGCAAAATCTTGGAACGCACCGTGTGGCTCTTAATCGGTGTCAACACCTCCGTCCGAAACGAAATATAGGCCATTCCTTTTCTCACCTTCAGAAACTCATAGCAACGACGCGCCTTCAAATTCACGTGCGCCCCGTGCTCGTTGGACGACTGAAAGGACATTGGCACGTTCCAGCGATGCCCAACCGCAATCGGTGATACCGGCAACGGAATGGTCACGTCGCCGGTCGAGAAATCCGTCGATACAAATTCTGACTGACGGTCGAGAATCTCGCCGTTGGGCTTGAATGTGATCCGTGAACGCTGTTGACCAAGCGTTTCGGCAATGGCCGCGTACTCATCCGGCGCTTTGGTAGTCGTCTGACTATCATACAACGCGGGCTCTTCCTGCCCCACCTTTTTCCAGGCCTTGATCGCTTCAATCGAGTTGGTAAACACCATTTCGCCAGTGCTTTTGTTGACATCAGTCACGTTCCACGTACTTAACGTTTCAACGCGCGCGGACGCCTCTTCAGTCGTGCCGCTGATCTGCGTCTTGGTCGTCGTGACGTGTTCGACCTTCCACGACAGAGTCTGACCCTCTTCAAGTCGATAGCTTAAATCATAGATTGCTCGCGCCCCCAATGCACCGGCGACACGATTGGCCGCCGCATTGACCCGCACACCGAATTCGGCGTCGGGTCCGCCAATTTCTTTCTCTTGGGCAAACGCAACACCCCCGCAGCCCAGCATGGAAGTGATCAGCAGGACCGACAGCAAACACTGACGATGCGGCAATAGCCTAAAGTTGACAGCAGATCGAACAATCACGTTTTCGCTTCCTTACGAAAGTTGTGAGATGGAATCAGCGCCGACGGTGACCGGAGAAGTCCTGCTCCAGCCATCCTGCCCGCTACTTTTTAAACTCGCCGCCCCAACCCAGTTTCTCGCGGAGCGTGCGATAGTAATTATTGCCTGTAACCTCAATTAATTGAAAGACCGATTTATCGCGCACCACCCGCACCCGGTCGGTAGATTCCAGTTTCGTGATCGTTTGTCCGTCCAAAACCACCGAAGTCGATGAATTAGGCCGCTTGGCCACGAACTCATAAACCCGATCCGCCGTGTCCACGACCGGACGCACCGTCAGCGTATGAGGACTGATCGGTGATATCACGAATGCTTGCAGATCTTTTCTCAGAATCGGGCCTCCGGCCGAAAGGTTGTGGGCCGTCGATCCAACGGGAGTGCTGATAATTAATCCGTCGCAGCTGTACGAGGTGGCCATTTGACCATCCACGTAAAGATCAATTTTCTGGATATCGAAGGGAGGTCCCCCCAAAATTGCCACCTCATTAAGCCCCACGTGTTCGGAAATCTTCTTGTTGCCACGAAAAACTTGGACATTCAGCATCAAGTGATCGATGTATTTGTACTCGTTTCTCCCAATCGCCTCCAACGCCGCCCCCAATGCTTCCGGGCCAACATCAGCCAAAAAACCAAGCTTGCCAAGGTTAACACCAAGGACAGGAATCTGCTTGCTGCCGAGTCGTTTGGCGGCCCGTAGAATCGAACCGTCCCCGCCAAGCACGATCACGAAGTCCGTTTCTTCGACCTTGATTTCTTCCGAATAATCACAGTCTTCGCCAACGATCGTAACGTACTCCTCGATCACCGGCCGCAATTTATCAATCTCGGCGGCCAAGTGTGGCCGATGATCGACAGAGCTGAGCACAAAGACGCGCGGTTTGGTTTGGGAGTCAAAATGAGTGGTGGGAATGGGCATGTGGCAATTCTAACCGGTTTTCATATCCGTCGCACAGCGAAAATGCCCGGAATTCAATGAAGCACGGACATGCCCGAGAACTGACCGGTCGCTTTGGACCTCACGATGCGTGTGTCGGGGACCGCACCATGAGTTGCCGACGCCACGCTTTCCAGGTAGGCCTCCACTTCTGACGGCTGACCTTCGACAATCATCTCTACATCGCCGTCGTCCAGATTCTTCACCCACCCCACCACATCGTAACGCCGCGCTTGCTGGACACAGGTGTAACGGAAGCCTACTCCCTGAACCCGTCCGGAAAACCAAACATGGAATCGCTGGTCCACTACTTTCGCAGCTCCCGGGTGATCTTTCCAAACGCTTCACGCATTTTGGCATTTTCGAACGGACGCAAATCAGGCACCGTCAGGTTGGCAATCGAATCAAACGCGCGGCGGGATGTCGATAACAAATTGGCCAGATCTTTGGACAGAGAAACCGTTTTATAGGTGTTGGCAGCCGTCAGAATATTCTTCCGACATTCCAGATTTGCCATCATCATCTCGTGTTTTTGCTGGGACAACACTTGTTTGTACAACTGTGTCGCTTCAAACGCCGTCTGGTTACTGAAGATGTTATTTTCCAATACCTGAGCATTGCCTCCCGCCTCAATCGCCTTTTCGGCATGTGTGATATTTGCCTGCGCCGCCTGGGCGTATTCGTCAAGCTTCGGATAGTAGACGACATCTACGTTTTCAACGAACTTGTTTTGCAATCGATCAATCGTCTTGAGCAACATCAAATACACGCCGTAATACTTCTTGGCCGCCTCCAGATCTTCCCCCGTTTTTTCCGTCAGCTGTTCCAGTTCCAGGGCAAATGCTTTGGCATTGTCAAAGATGATCGACACACGCACGAATTCATCACCGGTGATCGATTCCAACAGCAGGTCTATTTTCTCCTCGTCCAGATCCATACCGATACGTTTCAACTCCGCCACCAGCCCGGCTTTCTCTTCGGCGATGCTCAACTCCAGCCCCTCAATCCCTGATTTGGCCGAATCAATCTTTTTCTGGTATCCCGATTTGGTCGTTGTCAGTGGATTATAACTACTGTCGGGTGCCGAGATTTTCTTGCGTTGATACAGTGTGATGTTTTTTCGCTGCGCCGACATTTTGGCGCGCAAGTCCGCGATCCGAATGCGGCGGTCAGAAATACTCGACAGCCCCAGTGCCTCTGCGGCAGTGTCCAGGTAGCTTTCAATCTTGCGTTCCTGCGACTGCTTGGTCGTGCTCAAAAAGTCATAGAACGCCAGGTCCTGCTGGCTGGGAAGTTTCTCTTTGTCGTCAAACATTTTCAACGCCGAATCCAGCGCTCCGTGCGCTTCCTCGAAGAAGCGCTCCGTTTCCGCTTTGCGTTGGGCCGCCAGTTCTTCATTCTGCGCCCTGACATCTCCGGGTGTCAAACCGACATAGACCGTCCACATGACGATCGCCATCCAGATGCCTCCCCGGATCAACACGTTACGTGTCGAGGCCACTTGCCGTTCCGGGGTCATTTTAGCAGTATTCATAAACAGTTCCTGTATCTGAATCGACAAGGTCGCAAACCAATGATGCAATTGACCTTTAGCTCCAGTATAACCTTTTTTCACAACGGAATCGGGATCTTCAATAGGGCATTCGAAATCAGTAAACCAATATTGGCGAAATCAAACGAATTTCCATAATGGTCGTTGAATGCCCCACCCGCTGTCTGCCCCACATCAGATCTCGAGAACTCCGCCGCAGTTCTTGCAGGTGCGCATTTCCTCAGACTGATTAAACTGCTGTGTGATCGCGGTTAGCTTGGTGACAATTTCTTGGGGCGCTTTCAATTCGAAATAGGCCTCATAAATTTTATGATCGCAATTCTCACAGAACCAAACACAACCATCCTTCTGCCCCGGTTGTCGATTGGTTTCAACCACTATTCCAATCGTGTCGGCACCACGTCGAGGCGAATGCAGCGTCCTGGCCGGGAGTAAAAACATGTCACCAGCAGTGATTTCGATGTCCTCGACTTTGTCATCGACGACCACTTTCAGCACGATCGTCCCCTCAATCTGATAGAACAGTTCTTCGCCTTCGTTGTAGTGGAAGTCACGGCGGCTGTTGGGGCCGCCGACAACCATCACGATCAGATCAGCAGCTTCGGTGTAAATACACCGGTTACCAATGGGTGGTTTGAGAGACTCCCGGTGGTCCTCGATCCACTGAAAAAGATTAAAGGGTTGCTTGAACATGAGTTGGTCGCTTATGAAAACTGGCGCAAGAGCGTAGTGGGCTTCGCCAAAACTCCACTCCAGCAAGTAATTGGTTTCAAAGATTTCTGGCGAAATCCACTACTTTAAAAGTCAACGTTACCGAACCACCAATTTACAAATTGTAACGCTGCGCCAGCACCAACGCCAGCACTGACGCTGGCACCGTTACAGACACCAAAGCATGAAGGAAGTTTTGTCACAACACTTTGACGGGCGTAAATATTGCTCTGCACCAGTAACGTGACGACAACCGATTGATTGTACTTGACATCGCAGCGCAATCTCTGCACACTCGTGCCCCGCCGGCAGTGGTAGAAGGTGCGAGTCCCCAATCCCCCTCCTCTACAGAATCGTTAATGAAACCGTTTTTTCGAGCCATCTGGCTATCGCTGCGTTACAAGTGGTCCATCGCCGGTGCCGTTACCTGTGCGGTGATGATTTCGCTGTTATGGAGCATGAGTATCACGACGATCTATCCGATTGTCGTCGTTGTGCTTCAGGATGAAACGGCCGTGACGTGGGTCGATGGCGAAATTCGATCGACCTATGAAAACATTGCCGAACTGAACACTGAAATTGCCGGCCTACAGCAATCGATCGCCACGGCAACCGATGCCGCAACCGCCTCCCGTTTCAGTTTGAAACTGAACATCAAACAGGATCGATTAAAGAGTGAGGTAAAGCGCGCCGGGTACTTCGAAAACACAATGAAGCCCGTCATTGACCGGTACGCGCCTGATTCGGCATTTGAAACGCTGACGTGGGCCATTGGATTTCTATTGTTGGTTTCGATCCTGAAGGGGTTCTTTCTGGTTGCCTCGTCATGGCTGACGGCACGTGTGGCCAGCAGAACCGTCATGGACATGCGACGGATTTACTACCGGCAGGCATTGGAACTGGATCAGAAAAAAATCGACGGGATTGGCACGTCCAACATCATCACACACTTGGCGCACAACATGATGATGGTCAATGGTGGCCTGATGATGTTCTATGGCAAGTGCATTCGGGAACCATTAAAAATGGTGACCTGCTTGGTTTGTGCGGCCATGATCAGCCTGCCACTGCTGTTAATTTCGATGGTCATGGTGCCAGTCGGGGCCGCACTGGTAAATTTGGTTTCACGCCGCATGAAGAACTCGACACAGTCAGAGATGAAGGGAATGTCATCCGTTTTCCAGTCGCTGATCGAAACCTTCTCAGGCGTAAAAACCGTGAGAATATTCAATCGTGAACGCACCGAACGCCGACGATTCAAGGCCTGTGCCGATCTGCTGTACAATATGTCGTTGCGGATTTCGCTGTACGATTCACTATTGCGGCCAATCACCGAAGTGCTGGGGATCATCTCCATTTCAATCGCCCTATTGGCGGGAGCATGGTTGGTATTAAACAACCAGACTCACCTCTTTGGCGACTGGTTGAAGATTACTGACACACCATTGAAACCCAATCAGCTGATTCTGTTCTACGCTTTGCTGGCCGGTGCCAGCGACCCGGTTCGCAAGATGACCGAAGTGGTCAATGTACTGGTGCGCGGCGGGGCAGCATGTGATAACCTGATCAAAACCTACGACCAACCTCCTCGGATCGATTATCCACGCCCGCCAGTACCCATGCCGGTACACCGCAGCAATATTGAATTCAAGGAGGTCGTCTTCTGCTACAAACCACGGACTCCTGTCCTGCGCAGGCTATCGCTGAACATTCCTCACGGCCAGACACTGGCCATCGTCGGCGGCAACGGTTCGGGAAAAACAACTTTGGTCAATCTGCTGGCTCGATTTTACGATCCCAACCGGGGGTCAGTGCACGTTGACGGGGTGAACCTGAAAAAAGTCAACCCCCGGAAATTACGACGCCAGATTGCGTGGGTGACGCAGGATTCTCATCTGTTTCAGGGCACGATCCGGGAAAACATCGCCTACGGATGTCGTAACGCTACCGAGGAGCAAATTATGGCGGCGGCCAACATTGCACGGCTGGACGATTTTGTCGACAAATTCGAAGACGGCTATGACACCATCATTGGCGATGACGGCGGGCAGCTGTCCGCCGGCCAGCGCCAGCGCGTGGCATTGGCCAGAGCGGTCATTGCCGACCCAAGAATCTTTATCCTTGACGAAGCGACCAGTCAAATCGATGGCAGAACGGAAACCCTGATCCATGAGGAACTGGTCGAATTTATCAAATCACGCACGACGATCATCATCACGCATCGGCGATCTTCGCTGGAGTTAGCCGATCGGGTCATTGTCATGCAGGATGGACGCATTGCACACGATAGCTCCGTCGCCGAAGCAGACGCCCATAGCCTGCAGTTCCAGCATCTGTTTTCCAAAAGTGCCTGAGCGGTTGACCAGCAGGCGTCCCAAAAATAGCGCTCTCTCCCGCGTCTCGCCCTCTTTCAACCTTTTTCCCTATTTAGGCTTTCTAGGCTTTGAATGCAGGGTATGCCCCCGGGCCACCAAGGCGAGCGTTTTTTCGCAGCTCGGTCACCACCGAATCAAACTGCCGCTAGCACACCGGTTTGGGTTGATATTCCCCTCCCGCCGGACGCCTGTTAGTGTCCCACGGCATCTGCCTCCGGTTATTGAGCAACTCTCAAAACAGGTCTGACCTATGAGACTTTTTCGACGTTCAAAAAAGAAACGCCCCCCCACGACGACTCCTCGTCGTCGGGTGCTGTTCGTTTCTCACGAGGCGACCCGTACCGGTGCGCCCAAAATTATTCTGAACATTCTTAAACACTTCGCAGGCAATTGCGACATTCAATGCGAAACGATTTTGAATTCCGGAGGTCATCTTGCCGGCGAATTTGAGAAATATTCAACCGTTGACTGTTTGAATGTGTCCAGAGAAAACCACGAAGAACTACGGAAACAAATCGGCAAAACGCTCGCGCGCGAAAAGAAAAACCGGCCGATACTGGCGATCTGTAACAGTATGGAATCGCGTTTCATTGCCAAGGAGCTGGCGGCGTTGGATATACCGGTAATCATGTTGGTCCACGAACTGCCATCGTCGTACTCCGAGGAAGACTACCAGGGCGTTTTTGAGACCGCCCGCAAGGTTGTCTTCCCTGTCAACGCGGTGAAAGAGGCCGCCCATGACAAAACGTCCATCCCCATCGCCAAATCCACCGTCCTCTCCCAGGGACTACTGGACCCTACCTTTGGATCGGGCATCACGCGTGAGACCGCTTATTCGCAGATCCGCAAGGAACTCCACCTGCCTGAAAACAGTTTCGTTGTGTTGGGCTGTGGAACGCTGGATCTACGCAAGGGCATCGACCACTACACGAATATTGCTCGCCGCGTCATCCGCAACAACCACACGTTGACTCCGGTTCATTTTGTCTGGGTTGGTGAAGGTCCGCGCTGGACACACTCCACCTACCACTACGTTCAGCTTGACCTTGAGAAATCGCCGGCCCGGGACTACGTCCACTTCATTGGCGAACGCGATAACGTGGAACCCTATTTCGTCGGGGCTGACGCATTTATGATGTCCTCGCGCGTCGATCCGTTTCCCTGCGTCATTCACGAAGCAATGGCCGCTTCGTTGCCGGTCATTACATTCGCCAATTCCGGAGGTGCCGCCGAAGCGATTGACGATGGAGCCGGCTTCATCGTGCCCTACGCTGATTACGACCAGGCAGCCAACGTTATCGGCCTGTTGGCCAATCAGCCCGAAATAGCGTCAGGCGTGCGTGAAAAATCAAAACAGCGTGTCTTCGACAGGTATCGGTTCGAGGACTACGGCGACAAACTGATCGACCTCGCCGAATCGGTCATCCGGATGCAAATTCGAACGCCATCGACCATTCCATCCACCATTTCGTTTCCAACAACATCCACGCCTGCGGCGATCCCCATCGATCACCGTCGCGCAGCATAACCGGGCCAACCGGGCCAACTGACGCCTGCCGGGGCCGAAAAAAATGGACGACCTGTCAGGGCAAACCGACTGTTAGCTATCTCGTTTCCAAAATCCCGTCATAAACAGCTGCGACACCCACGGCCATACTGGTGATGGACAGCGCACTACGTTGCCGCTCCAGCGACGACTGGCTCATCGATTTCCATTTTTCCTGATCACCGATCAGGCACTGTAAATTGCGGGCAAGGTCCGCACTATTGCCAGCTTTGAAAATCAAGCCATCGATTCCATCGCGCACGGCTTCCGGAATCCCTTCAACATCGCTGGCGACAACCGGAACAGCGTTGGCCATCGCTTCGAGAACCACCATCGGCAAGCCTTCGCCATAGAGGCTGGGCAGGACAAACACGTCCATCAGACTTAGTTGCCGGTTGATGTCCGTCTGAAAGCCCGTCCACTCGATCATCTCACCGATGCCAAGCTCTTCTACCAACGCCAACACTTCGGCCTGGTAGGGTTCGGTTTCAAATGGCCCTACGGCGCGCAATTTTACCGGAACACGTTTGTCCTTGAGAATCTTAAGCGCCTTGAGCAGAATCTCGGTGCCCTTGCGAGGACGGAAGAGGGCCATTGTGCCAACGGTCCACGTCGCTCCCGGAGCTTCGCGGGTCGGCAGTTCAAGTACGGGTTCGACCCCATTGGAGACGACCGCCAGTTTCTCCGCCGCGTGCCCAGTGCCGACCATGTAGTCGTGCAAACTGTTGGAGACGCAAATCATCTTGCTGACCTGACGTAGACTGATTTTTTCGATAAACGCATTCAGACGGTTCATAAGCCCGCGACTACTGTCGCGACCAACAGGGCTATGGACGTGATAGACCAACGGACGTTTCAGCTTCCGCGCCGCCATCGCACCAATCATCAATGTCCGTGGCGTATGAGCGTGCAAAACCTGATAGTTGTTTTGCCTGGCAATGTCGACGATGTCACGAAAACAGCTCAAACTGAACTTCGACCGCATCCCGATTTCGAAAAGTTCCGCCTCCGAATCCCTCACGCGCGGAAACTTGTCCGGTTTCAGGCAGGCGAATCCAACTTCGTAGCCGAACCGTGGCAGCGCTATTGCCAGCAAATCCTGAACACGCTCGGCACCAGAAAAGTGTTCTCCATTGATCAGATGCAGGGTTTTCACCGTACCTTTTGCGTTACCGTGAGCAAAAGAGGCTGGCGAGCTTGTATGGGTGGCCTTGATGATCATCGAGTAGCTTTCTGCAGACCTGTGGGAGGGGATGTCCTAGCACGAAAATCTAGGTCACGCAAATTGGCTTGCAGTTGGCCACGGAACATTCATTTTGAATCGCTCCAAAAGCCGGCCGCACGACCGACCTATCCCGCATAATCGGTCCCGGGCAGCCAGCAGTGCCTCAGCCTGTCGAAGCAATCGATCAAACGTGCTACGATTTTAATAAACCATCCTGTTTAAACGATGAAAGAATCCGCATGCGCATTGAACCTGTTTCATCCGTTAGCCTGACGACGCCCAAGGGGCCGATGCACACCTGGCTGTTCCGGCCGCAAGGCCCGGGCAAGTACCCAGGGGTGGTGTTGTTTGCCGAGATCTATCAGATGACTGAACCGATCGCGCGAACCGCAACCATGCTTGCCGGACACGGTTTCGTTGTAGCAGTGCCCGATGTTTATCACGAGTTTACTGAACCAGGTGAGGCGTTCAACTATGACAAACCCGGCACCGATCGTGGCAATGAATTGAAGACAACCAAAACCCTAGCCAGCTACGATGCCGATGCCCGCGCAGTGATCGATTTTTTCAGAACCGATGAAGGCTGTACGGGGCGCATTGGTTCGATTGGAATTTGCTTGGGCGGTCACCTTGCATTCCGCGCGGCGATGAACAAGGAGGTTGAGGCCTGTGTTTGTTTCTACGCAACGGACATCCACAAGGGCAGTCTGGGGAAAGGCATGGCAGACGATTCGCTGGCTCGCGTTCCGGAAATCAAGGGCCAGTTAATGATGATCTGGGGACGACAGGACCCGCACGTACCGGTCGAGGGACGACGGTTAATATACGATACGCTGACAGAGGCCGGCACAAATTTCTCCTGGCATGAGGTCAATGGCGAACACGCATTTATGCGTGATATTGGCCACCGCTACGACCCGGCACTGGCGCTGATGCTCAATTCAATGGCTTGCCAAAAATTGGCCGAATGCTTGAAGTAAAATTGGGGATCTACCGACGAAGCAACCGATGGAGCAGCGGCCGCGTTACTATTCTGTCAGCAGGCCGCGTCGCAGGTTACCGGTGACACGCCACTGATAGCCAAACCACGCGTTTAAAATGGCAGTTCGACAACCGCCCACTGTCCACGATTCTCGTCGACGGCGACCTCGATGCGTTTCACGTCCGTGGTCACCTTCGTTTTTAACGTTTCGATCAATTGATGACCGATGTGCCACGCCAGCAGTTCCGCCGTCGTGTTTTCAATATCCAACAATACGCAGTCTTCCCGTGGGAACACCCAGCGCTTCTTCTCGAAGCGCACCACGATCTCGTCATCTTCCTGTTTGACGGAAATCAACGGGTGCTTGGTCGGCAGCAACATGCGATGATCCAACATCGCAATAATCGCCGTTAATGCATCGCGTAACGCGATAAAATCGACGACATAACCGTTTTCATCCAAGGGGCCAAACACTTTGCATTTGACGCGGTAGTTATGACCATGCAACTGTTCGCAGACATTCTTGTTGAAGGTAATAAAGTGAGCCGCGCTGAAGACGAGATTGTCTTTTTCCAGCGAAACGCAGTATCTGTCCTTCATGAGTTTACCTTCCACTTATTCATCTTCCACTAAAACGGGGGCTTGATTTGATTGGACAAAACACCCACATAAACTGCCGTTGCGATCAGATCGGCCGTAGTGCCCGGATTGCGACGATGCCCGTCGCTACGCAACCAAAAATCCAGATCGCCGACCGCGCGCCAGAAGTCTTCGTCATCATTGTCCGTTAATTGCTCCAGTGCCTGGCGGGCAATCACGGCAGATTTGGCAGCAACTTCATCACCCAATTTACGGGCAATCAAGCTGTCCGGAAATTCAGCCATCGTTTTGATATGAGCGTAGACGATGGCCGATGTCAAATGCCCAAACCGTCGCTGTCCGGCTTCAATCGCCGGCAACACAAATTCGAACACGTCCTGAAACCCACTGCAATACTGTCGGGCAATCGTGTCAAATGATGCCGCGACCTGCATCGCAGACAGCAGTGCATGCGGAGCCGATGACGCATCGTTGACATCGTAATTGGCTTGCCGCCCCATGCCGCCGGCATTGGACAACGCAAATGCTTTGTAAACCTGTTGGCAATCGGCACCACGTATTTCAGCCACACACTTCTTCAGTGCATCAACACAAATAGGAATGTTCCGTTGGACTAATTTCGCCACTGGGCAGATCAACAAAATCATGCCAAGGTTTGTATTGGACTGCGTCATCAGGCGCGTTTTTTTTACCGCGTCGAGTATCAGATCACCTGTCCCCGCGTCCACAGGATGGGCATCAATGGCGCTGCCGATGGCAACTCCGGACGACAGGAAATCAATCAATGTAACGTCTTCGAAGTCTGCCGCCCGATGAACATTTCCGGGTTTGGGCGCGGTCACTTCCAACTGGCAGGCCAGTGTCGCAATCTGCCCGGCTGTCAAACCACTGATACCATGTCCAGTCATCGCTGCACCGGATTGTTTTCCAAGAACAACCGCACCGTTGGTATGATCTGGGCGATTTTATCTTCAACGATGTAGTGGCCTCCATCATCAAAACGCGTCACGTCCGCACGGGGCCAATGAGCGTGCAACCGGTCCAGGCACTCCGGGCGGAAACACCAGTCCTGCATGCCCCAAATCAACTGGATTGGGAAATCCTTAACCGATTCCAAACCGGCCTCGATGTTCTCCAGCACCTGCCAAGTCCTATGCGATGGCGACAGCGGAATGTCTTTGACAAACTTGTAAGTCGCGATCCGGTTCTGCCAATTGTCATAAGGAGCCAATAATCCCTGGATGGCAACCGGGTCCAGCCCTTTTTTCTGTTCGGTCGCCATTGTAATGGCGGCTTTGGCGAACAGGTTGAATCCTTGCAGTGCAATTTTGCCAACCACCGGCCAGCGGCAGACGCGGATGCGAAACGGAATGTAGGGCGGCGGAAACGCGGCCGTGTTGAATAAAACAATTCGGGAAAATCGCTCTTTCAGTTTCAACAATGTTCCCATCCCGATGGAGCCGCCCCAATCGTGCGCCATCAGAGTCACGTTCGTCAAATCCAGTGCTTCAATCAACGCACAAGCGTTATCAATATGTTGTTGCAAGCAATAATCATACCCGGCCGGTTTGTCACTTAACCCACAACCAATGTGGTCTAGGGCGATAGTGCGATACTGGTCCGACAGACCGCTGATCAGATGTCTCCAGTAAAACGACCAGGTCGGATTGCCATGCATCATCAAAATGACATCACTGTCCGGCGATCCCTGATCGACATAGTGCATGCGAGCCCCGTCGATTTCCAGAAAACGGGATTCAAAAGGATATTGCTGACGCCATGCGGGCTGCACAGAGGTGTCTGTCATGCAGTTCTTAATTCGAAAAAAATTCAGCGAGATATTGAGCAACTGAAAACTCGTCGGCCGCCACCAACAAATGCACACACAGGCGTTTTGAAAGTACTTTCATTGAGATTTCAAGCGGCGGTATTTTAGCGGTAGTCGCCGTCTTTTGTAAGGTAGCGTCGGCCTTACCGGAAGTTTACGCCCCGGATGAAAGCCTTTCGTTAGTCCCGTAACTATCGCGTTAGGGCATCGATCACAGCTGGTGATAAAAATTGCTTCCTTTTTTCCCCCGACTGAATAAGATGTCGCCGAAATGTTTTCTCCAATTAACTCAACACCCCGGACAAAATCACGGCCAAACTTGCGGACAAAATCGCTGACAGAGTCGCCGACATGTGCTCTCTGCCAATCTGCTTGTCCAACCAGAGGCCGCTCGCTTGATGACCATCGCACCCCTAGCCACAAAAGCGATGACGCTGGTGACAGCGTTGACGTTAGTGACCTTTTTCAGCGCGTCGGCAGCCGCTCAGGCCCCGGCGATCAATGACTCCGGTTTGAAGCAATTGGCCAAGCTTCAAACCAAGGTTCAAAAGGTGATCCGCAATGCGGCACCAGCGGTCGTGGCCATTGATGACACCGGGAGCGGAGTGGTGGTCAGCGCCGATGGGATCGTCCTGACCGCATCACATGTCACGCAGAAAGCCAACCGGACTGTCAATGTCCAATTCGCCGACGGTCGAACTGTGCAGGGGATCACGCTTGGATCAAATTTTGCGACGGACACCGGTGCGATTCGCCTGTTGTCTCCCGGCCCGTATCCTTTTCTACAGGTCTCGGAATCCACATCGGCAATCACCGGGACATGGTGCATCGCAATGGGATATCCGCTTTCTTTTCCTCGGGGACAGGCCGCCTCCGGGCGACTGGGGCGGATCCTTGAAAGGCAAAGCAATCACAAAATAGTCGCTGACTGTACGATTATGGGGGGCGATTCAGGCGGGCCGTTGATGAACCTGTCCGGTAAAGTCATCGGCATCAACAGCAGTGTGAAACTGGGTATTGAAAAAAATCTTTACATTCCATCCGAACGCTTCGTCGAAAACTGGAAACCTATTTCTCTGTCGATCGACCAAAGCAGCGCCAACACGATTGCTGGCGATCGCGATCCCGGGCTGATTCCGATGGTCCCCCCCCAACCAGAAACCCGCAGCACCAGTGCTCCTCCGCCTGACAACAACCCCAACCATTCAGACCGTTTGGGCCGTAGCTATCTTGGCGTTTCGGCGGAGACCGACAGTGGCTTGGTGCGCGTCCGACAGGTTCACCCGGGTTCCCCGGCAGCGCAATCAGGAGTCGCGTCAGAGGACGTTATCATGGCCATCAACTCTCAAAAGATCGCCAGTTTTCAGGAATTGGTCTCGGCGCTGGGCAAATACCGCCCTGCGACTGCAGTCTCGGTGCGGATTAACCGCTTCGGTCAAATTTTGGAAATCCCGGTAACGCTGGGAACCACAAAACGGAAGTGATGTTAAAATGGGTCCCGGGCCGACCTTCGCACGTTGCCCCAAAAAATTAATTGATGATCATATATCTCCTTGTCCCAAACGCCTTGTTTCCCGGTCGTTCGATGCCCCTACAGTGCTTTTCAATCTCTTCGGTGATGTTGACGTTGGGTATCGCGCTGACAACCGCCATTTCGTGTTGCTGGCCAGCTCATGCTCAAAATTCACCATTGATTGATCGCAGAAGCTGGAACACGGAAACTGATTTCGGCATCTCCCCACCCACAGCCCAAACCGTTCAGGTCGAGGGCACCGGGAAGCGCAAGATCAGCGGCAAAAAAAGAATTCGTGGTAAAGCACGTCCCTCCAAAGCGCTGCTGCCCGGGAATGCAGTCGATCCAACTCGTTATCGCACACGATACGCAGGACGATATGAACCTAAAAGCCACCAACCACCACGCCGGGACGTTGCGGCGGTGACTGTCGATGATGCCGCGTTGCCTGAAAGATCAACCGCCTCCCGCACAGGCAGTTTTTCGGTACGTGATCAAGCCCGCACTTTTGCCCGTCTTCCCGCGGCGGCGCTGCTCGATCAAGTCCAGTCTTCAGTGCGAAGATCCGGAAAACAGGCCGACGAAATCAGGGCAGCATTCTCACCGCTGGCCGTTGCCCTCGAAAAATCGGTCATCCAAATTATCGACAAAAAAGGAAGGTCAGTGCTGGGCACCGTCGTCAGCACCGATGGCCTGATCGTGTCCAAACACAGCCTTGTCGGGCAGGCCGGGCGCTGCATTTTCTCCGATGGCCAAAGATGGCCGTTTCGTGTTGTCGCAGTAGATCGTCAACGCGACCTGTGCCTGATCAAGGTCAAACGAAAACAAACCGTTCCCGTTTCGTTCGAGGATCCTGCCGGCGCATCAACAGTGGCCCCGGGAACCATCACGGTTTCGATCGGTCACAACCGCTCGGTCGCGGCGTGGGGCGTGGTCACACTGCCCAATTTTGATTTTCAAATACAGCAATCCCTATGCACCGACTGCATCGATCTCGGAGCCACGCTGTCGGCGACCGCCGCCCCCACAATTCAACCGGACAGCCAGGCCGCGCCGATTGAAATTTTGCGTGTCTACCCGCGCACGCTGGCTGAACGAATGGGTTTGTTGATTGGCGATAAAATCCAATCATTCAACGGGCAGAGTATCCGCTCCCGTAGCCAGATCGACACCATGATTCAGAATTTGCGTTTGGGTGATCTGGTAACAGCCACCATTATCCGAAATGGAAATCTCAAACGCATCACCTACAAATCGTCCTCGACAGGCAAGCAGTCGATGCACGACCGCTGGGGAGGTGGGCCATACAGCAAACGCCGGTTCGGTTTTGGTCCAACACTAGCCCACGATTCAGTATTGGCCCCGGGTAACTGTGGGGGACCACTGGTCGGCCTCAAGGGAGAACTAATTGGCATCAATATCGCGCGATCGATGCGTGTTGCCTCGCTGGCGATAAACAGTCAGGACATTTACAGGTTCGTCAAATCCAGCCAACCGGATGCGAAACTGAAACAGGTCAGCGTGGACGAAAACAACCCCGGACTCACCCGCGCCCACGCCCGTATTTCCAAACCGAGTAAATAATTTTTGTGCCGGCTTTGATCGTGCCCGAGACCGTTCCGGAAATCTTGCTGGCACCGATGCGTTTTCGGTAGGCCACCGGAATCTCGACTCGCCTCAAACCGTGCCGAATCGCCTTGATCTGCATCTCGATCGTCCAGCCAAAGTTTTCGTCCACCATCGCCAACTGTTTTAGCGACACGTACCGAATCGCACGCAGCGGCCCCAGATCGGTATAATCGTTTTTGCCGACGAACATCCGCATCAACCAGCAGGCGAATTTATTTCCATAGACACTCTGAAACGGCATCGCTCCTGGTTCGCGATTGCCCAACAAACGCGACCCCAGTACGAAATCCTGCTGGTCGGCAAGAATCGGATCGATCAGTGCTCCGATGGCATGCACGTGATCGCTGTAATCAGCATCGGCGAATACAACCACTTCCACATTCAGTTTTTCCTCTTCAACCAGACGCTCCACTTCCCCCAGCCCTGTCAAACAGGCTTTTCCATATCCACGCTGCGGTTCGGCGACCACGGTCGCTCCCTGCCCGACGGCCAGCGCGGCAGTATTGTCTTTCGACCCGTTATCGACCACGATCACACGTACGACCGAAGGCAAATCGGCCAATACCAATGGCAGGCTTTGCTCTTCATTAAGCGCGGGGATAACCACAACCACCGAATTGTATGTGGACGGGGGTGAGCTCATGCTATCTGGTTCCCGATCCGCCGGGATGAGTGGTGGAGGATCCTGCGGCAGGTGTGCCAGCAGCCGTTGGCCAGCCTGTCGAGGCGTTGTTTTGGTAAGGTGAGATGACTGTTTTTGGTGAAAAGGTCTGGCTTCCGCGCATGTTCTGCTCGGGAGGAACATATGCGTCGCGCGTCCAAACGGAGGTTCCGCTGGCACAACCGGCGCTGGCCAACAGGCCGATTCCCAGCCCAACCAGAATAACTTGTTTCATGGATCACTCCTTCGATTTTACTGACACTCCATTCACAGTGGTATTTCACCATCTGCCGGGAATCACAACAATACCAGCTTGCGACAATGCCGGCCTCCCGGTGGCGATACGGCGATCAGCGCGCTTTTGTACTGGAGCTCACATTCCGCGCCCGCATTTACGATTCAATGATTCCGCTCCATAATAACAGGGCATATTATTTACACAGGCACGATCAAACCGATCGATACCATAACCCACGTCTTTTTCGAACTGCTATGTCAACCAAACTTAATCCGGAACTCTCGGTCCACGAACGTTATTCAGCCGCCTCTCAGGAGCGCGAACCGGCGCTATGCTGCCCGGTGGTCTACGACCAGAAATACCTTGAGGTCATCCCACAGGAAATCATTGAACGCGACTACGGTTGCGGCGACCCGTCTCCCTATGTGAATCCGGGCGACACGGTAGTCGATCTGGGCTCCGGCGGCGGCAAATTGTGCTATATCATCTCGCAACAGGTCGGACCGGCCGGCCGCGTGATTGGCGTCGATGTCAACCAAGATATGCTGGGATTGGCCAAACAGTACCAGACCGAAGTGGCTGAAAAAATTGGACACAGCAACGTCGAATTCCGCTACGGAAAGATTCAGGACCTCGCATTGGATCTCGACCAGTTAGGCGAAGCAATCGAATCAAGTACCGCAACGGGCAAAGCCAAAGCTTTGGAAATGATCGATCTGCCGGATCGCCTGCGTGCCGAATCTCCGATGATCGCTGACAATTCGGTTGACTGTGTGGTTTCCAATTGCGTGCTGAATCTGGTGGCACCCGCAGACCGACGGCAGCTGTTTGCCGAAATCTTTCGCGTGCTTAAGCCCGGTGGCAAAGCCGCGATCAGCGACATTGTTTCCGACGAGGACGTGCCGGCAGATCTGCAAGCCGACGGAGAACTGTGGTCCGGTTGTATCTCCGGTGCCTGGCGGGAAGACCTGTTTGTTGATGAATTCAGCGACGCGGGTTTCGAAGGAATCGTTATCGACAAACGCCAGGAAGAACCTTGGCAAACCGTCAAAGGGATCGAGTTCCGCAGCGTCACGCTATTGGCATACAAGCCGTCAGAAGACGACTGTCTGGAATGCAATCAGGCAGTCATCTACAAAGGTCCCTTCGAAACCGTCTCCGATGATGCGGGGCACGTTTACCCGCGTGGCGTTCGCATGGCCGTCTGTGACAGGACTTACCGGACGCTGATGCAGGCACCGTACAAAGACATGTTTATCGGCATCGAACCCATTAAAACGATTCCATCGGACAAGGCATTGCCCTTTGATTGCGAGGTCAACCGGATTCGCAATCCCAAAGAAACCAAAGGGCAACAGTACAATCTAACGATCCAGTCGACCGGCGGCGATTGCTGCGGCGGCACTGACAGCGACAGTTGCTGCTAACAAGCAGTATCTGTATTGTTTGCTCACGGGCAGACGACATCATGCGCTGAACTGTCGGCGCTGTGGTCCATTTTGCACGATCCGTTCTCTGTGAAAGAAGTCTTTTGAACCTTCCTGTATTATCTCTCAAGCGTCGTGGCGTGGAACTCGCCAATGCCAAAGCCCAGGTCGAGATTCTGGAACGGCCTTCAAAACTACCCACGTTCGAAGCACAGCTGGCCGCCAGCGGTTTGCCCGCACTGCGGGCCGACGGGATCGACATTCTACAGGTCAACGTTGGCAAACTGTGCAACATGACCTGCCAACACTGCCACGTGGATGCCGGCCCCGATCGCAAAGACGAAAATATGGATCGGGCAACAGTCGATCAATGCCTTGCTGCGATCAAGTCTTCCGGCATCAAAACGCTAGATTTAACCGGCGGTGCTCCGGAGATGAATGCCAACTTCCGCTACTTTGTTACCGAGGCGAAGAAGCTGGGCTGTCATGTGATCGATCGCTGCAATTTGACGATTCTGCTGGCCAACGGGTTCACCGACATACCGGAATTTTTGGCCGAAAACCAGGTCGAGATCGTCGCGTCACTGCCGTGCTACCTGGAGGAAAATGCCGACGCACAACGCGGGGACGGATCCTTCCAAAAATCGATCAAAATTCTCAAACGACTGAATGATCTGGGCTATGGGAAATCCGACCCTGACCTGATGCTGACCCTCGTTTACAACCCTGTCGGTGCGAGCCTTCCTCCGGACCAGTCGAAACTGGAACGTGATTATCGGTCGCAACTGCTGGAGCGTTACGGGATTCACTTCGACCGGCTGTTCACAATCACCAACATGCCCATCAGTAGGTACCTGGATCACCTGTTGGAACAGAACGAATTCGAAACGTACATGCAGAAGCTGATCGAGGCCTTTAATCCGGCAGCCGTCAGCGGCGTCATGTGCCGCAAGATGCTGTCGGTTGGTTGGGATGGTCGATTGTTCGATTGTGACTTCAACCAAATGCTGGCACTTCCTACCGCTGTAGGTCAGCCACGCCACATTAAAGATTTTGTCGCTGCCACCATGAACCAGCGCTCGATCATCACCGGCCGGCACTGTTTCGGCTGCACTGCGGCCGCAGGGTCGGGGTGCTTGGGAGCGATCGAGGGTTAGGGAATTCTCAAGCGTCCGGTTGAGGTGGTATCCAGGGCATGGTAGGACCGCGGCTTTGTCGTTGGAACGCCGTTTGGTTTGCCAATTCTTTCGCTTTGGTAACGTCTGGCGGGCTACGCAAAGAACCGCCATCCAGCGGGCACACCTCAACGAGTAGGCAACACGACTCCTCTCAGGCAACAGGGGCACGCCGGGCAGACGCATCTGCCAATTCTGCAATCGCGTCACGGCAAACGGAGGCCACACCAGCCGCATCCAGTTTCAGATCAGCCAATACCTCTGCCCGATCGGCATGCTGAACAAATTCGTCAGGAATACCAATCCGGTGCACATTCACCGTGCTCAGTCGCTGGTTGTTGGCCTCTTCCAAAAATGCGCTACCAAAACCTCCCATCAACATCGCCTCCTCAACCGTTACAACGAAGTCGTAATCGGTCAGGCAGCGTCTGACCATCCCGACGTCGATCGGTTTGACAAAACGCGCGTTAATGACTCCCACATTGATGCCCTCGGTCGCCAGCTGGGCCGCCGCGTCCAAGCAGTCCTTCAGCGGCGTGCCGATACAGACAATCACACCATCGGAGCCTTCACGGATTGTCTCGCACCTTCCCAGCTCGATTGGCTGTAACGTGCGGCTGATCTCTTCGGCACCGAGTTTTGGGTAGCGAATTGAACAGGCGATCTCCTGCTGTAGCGAGAAATCGAGCATCGCGCCCAGATCATTCGCATCACCAGGTGCCATCACGATCATATTGGGAAACGGTCGCATATAGCTGTAATCAAATGTCCCATGATGTGTTGGGCCATCATTTGCAGTCAAACCACCGCGATCAAGCATAAAGGTTACCGGTAACCCCTGTAAACAAACTTCCTGGAAAATCTGATCGTAACTGCGCTGCAAAAACGTGCTGTAGATATCGACGATCGGACGCATACCGACTTTCGCCTGACCGGCGGCAAACGATACTGCGTGCGATTCGCAAATGCCAACGTCAAAGAAACGGTCGGGGAACTCCTCACGCACCGGTTCAAGTTTATTTCCCTGGCACATGGCAGCTGTGATTACAGTAACGCGGTCGTTGTGCCGCATCTGGTCCGCAATCGCATCCCGCGCATAATTCGTATAGGCTTTGGTGGCAGATTTTCCTTTGGGAACCGCATCGCCTTCTTCTGATGTTTCAAACACCGGAGGCGTATGAAAATACACCGGATCTTCGGCGGCAGGTTTGAATCCGTGTCCTTTTTTGGTGATCACATGCAAGAGGACAGGACCGTCGATCTCACGCACCATTTTCAGGTACTTCTTCATCACTCCGATGTCGTGTCCGTCGATCGGCCCAAAATACTTGAACCCAAACTCTTCAAACATCATGCCACCATGCAAACCGGCCTTGACGCCCTCTTTGATCTGGAACAGCAACCGCTCGGTCGGGTCGCCCAGTACGGGAACCTTGTTCAGCATACTGACGACTTCGCTTTTCATGCCCGAATAGACCCGGTTGGTTCTCAGTTTATCCAGGTAGCTGCCGATTCCACCGACGCGCGGACAGATTGACATTTCGTTGTCGTTAAGCACCACCAGCATTTTACTTTTCAGTTCGCTGGCATTGTTGATCGCTTCGTAGACGATGCCTGAGGGGAATGCTCCATCACCAATCACGGCCACGGTGTAGTTATCGCGGCCCATCAGATCGTCACCGCTGCGGAGCCCCACGGCGGTGGAAACGCTGCTGCCGGCGTGACCGGTCATGAACAGGTCGTAATCCGATTCGGCAGGGTTGGGGTATCCCATCAAACCACCGCGCGTACGGATGGACTGAAACTCGTCATAACGCCCGGTGATTAGTTTCTGGGGATAGATCTGATGCCCGGTATCCCAGATCAAACGATCCTGTAGAAAATCATAAGTGCTGTGCAGGGCAAGTGTCAGCTCGACCACGCCCAAATTGGAGGCAAAGTGAGCAGCACGGATGCTAAGTAGATTGCAGAGCGTCTCACGAATCTCGCCGGCAACGGCCTCCAGTTCGGCGACTGGTTTTCCGTGCAGGTCGAGTGCGTTTTTTAGTGTGGGAAGAATTTTTGTCATCGCGTGTTCCTTTGATCAATGTAGTTAACAAGACAACAACTTCACTGCGTCCGGTCAATTACAAAGCGTGCAAGGAGTTCGAGAGGGCGCGCACTGTCGCCAAACGGCTGCAGTGCATCAATGGCGGCTTGTGCAACTTCTCGGGCCCTCAGTTCGCTTTCCTCTACACCCAGTACGGCGGGGTAGGTCAATTTTCCAAGTTCGGCATCTTTGCCCGCGCGTTTGCCCATTTTGTCTTGGGAGCCGCGTAAATCCAACAGATCATCGACAATTTGAAACGCCAAACCCAAATGTTTACCGTATTGTATGACGCTTTTAAGCTTTTCCGGGCTTGCTCCGGCAATCATGGCTCCCATTTCCAATGAAACTGCAATCAAAGCCCCCGTCTTGCGGCGATGAATGCGCTCCAAAGACTCCAAATTAGCCGGAGAAAACTGAAACCCCAAATCATCCGCCTGTCCACCGACCAACTGCGACGGCCCCGAGGCCGTGGCCAGCGCCAACACGCACCGCGCGGCAATGTCATCCGGGCGAATGTCGCGGGCCAGAACTTCAAACGCCATCGGAATCAGGGCATCCCCGGCAAGTATCGCAGTCGATTCATCAAACTGAATGTGACAGGTTGAGCGACCGCGGCGAAAGTCGTCGTTGTCCATTGCCGGCAGATCGTCGTGAATCAATGAGTAATTATGAATCATCTCTACCGCACAGGCCGCTGGCATCGCCCCTTCAATCGAACCACCACACATCTCAGTAGCCGTGAGTAACAACAACGGGCGAAAACGCTTCCCGGGAGCCAATAAACAATATCGAATCGCGTCGGCCAAGTGCCGCGGGCAGTCATCGTCGAACCGGGTGTACTCCGTCAGGGCATCGTCTATTTGGGTTCGCCAAGCTTCAATTTCAGCAGGAAACAGTGTCGACGTTGCCATGTTGATTCGGAATCGGTGGTGGTGGGAGTCGCCAAGCTCACAGGGAACCTTGACATGCGATGCATTAACCGGACATTTTTTATGGCAGCAACACGGTGGGGTGCGTCAATCTGTCGGACGATGCACAATTAATTTTAGAACAAGCCATTCGAATCGTCTACGTCGTTGTCGTCGTCAAGTTGACTGCGGAGGTCCTCTTCATCCTCTAAATCCTCGTCGTCTTCCAAGTCGCAACCGGTACCAACAGCGGATGCCGGTTTGGAGGACCTTGAACGACGAGTGCTGGAAGTAATTTCAGCAGAAGCCGTTCCATCGAAGGGCTTGGTAACAATTTGTCCCGCTTCATCAATCGAGACCAATTGCCGGATTTTTTGCCTGGCGGCCTCGAGGGCACCGTGACAATGCCCCAGATATTTGATGCCGTCTTCGTATTGCTTGAGCGATTGCTCCAACGTGAGGTCGTCAGATTCAAGTGCTGCAAGCGCTTCTTTGAGTTGTTGAAGCGCCGTTTCGAAATCGGGAGCTTTCTTTTTCCGGGAAACTTTTTTGGGCATGTGGGCGTTGGCAACTGGACTGTGGCGTTGGGATTCAATGGCTGGGTTACGATCAACGCAGGTACGCTGGTTGAGGCGTGGAACTCTCCAAGTTTTTTACGCGGATGGTTGCTTTACCCGTATCTTAGCCGCTGGTGAGAGTTTTCACTTTTGCTCCACCGTCTGGCGACGGTAGCTACGTTTTGTCCGGCGCTGTAGCTGATAGCCTACACCAATGCCGACCGGGAGAGTAGCGACCGGCAGGGTAACGCGTACAGGGAACCGCCCTATCCGACGCGTAACTTTGCCCGAATCTGCTCAATCGCCTCTTTGACCGGATAGTTCGACGATGAAAATTTCAGTTGAGCTCCCTCGGCAAGCATTGACGCGATTTTCTTCTGTGCGGCGATCACGGTACTGTGACTCCGATTACCAAAATAGTCACCAATCTCCGACAATGCCGAATTGGTGTGCTCACGCGCCAGATACATCGCCAGCATCCGCGCTGAACTGATCGTCTTGCGGCGACTGGAGGACCGCAAGTCTGCAGGCTTGACTCCCGTCAATTCACAAACAGCACTCTCGATTGTCACCATCGATGTTCCGATATTGGACATCACCAGCAGGTCTTTGAGGGCCTCTGCCGCAAAATCAACGGTCATCGCTGGCTGCCCCATCGAAATCGAAACGGCCCGTAAACGATTAACGGCACCGGAAAGCCGACGCACATCGCGCGTGATCTGCCCGGCCACTAAATTCACGACCTCGCCGGGTAACTTGAAATTGCGTTCGCGACACATGCGGTTGACGATAAACACGCGCCCCTCATGGTCCGGCCACGTCAACGGGCAGCTTAAACCTCCCGCTAAACGGTTCACCAAATCGCTGCCCAGTGAACTCAACTCCAACAGCGATCGATCCGAAGACAGAATCACCTGCTTGCCCTGACGGACAAGCGTATCAATCGTAAACTGAAACTCGTTCAGCGTCGCAGTCTTGCCGGCGAGGAACTGAATGTCGTCGATCGCGAACAAATCCAGATCGCGATACTTCTGCCGAAAGACAGGCAAGCCGCGATTGTCTCGCAACGCTCCCACAAACAAACTGGTAAATTGTTCTGCCGAAAGAAAAACGCATCGCTTCTTGCCAAGCCGACGGCGGTAGAAATTTGTCACCGCCTCCAACAAGTGGCTCTTACCGGTACCTGAGGGACCGTGCAACAACAGCGGAGTAAACTGATCCGGTGTTTCGGTGACCTGTTCCACACCGGCGCGAGCGATACGGTTGGATGCACCAAACCAGAAATCCTTCAGCGACTGCCTCTTTCGCCGGTTCGACATTCTGCCCGCAGCGCCACTGACGTCGTTGGCGGTCGAATCGGTCTCAAGCCGGCTGGATTCGTCCAAAACTGCCGCAGCAGGGCGACCGGACAACTCGTTCGAATCCGCAAACTTGCCCCCTACAGACGGACCGGCCACGCCAGCCACTGCGGACGCGTCAGCAACCTCAAACAGACAAGCCTGATTGCTTAACGGTTTACGACTGACGGGAACTTTGGCTTGCTTGACCGGCCGCACGGAGAAATCGATTTCGACATGGGCACCGCAAACCGCATTGACCACCTCACGTACATCCTGACCAAACTTGTTTTGAAGGCGGTTGAGTGTGAAGTTACTCTCGGACTGAATGAAAACGCGCCCCTCACGGAAATCCACCGAACCACTGCCCGAGAACCACAGCTCGAACCGAACCAGCCCCAGCCGGTCAGCCAAGTGTTCGACCAGCGCTGACGAAATCCGGGCGTCGGTTGGGGCACCTTGTTGCTCACAGCGGGAGCCGTCGGTGCCGGTGGTGGGGGCAGTTTCCTTGGTCGACAAATGCGCGTCCTGACGGTTTATCGATACGCGACGCAAGCGGAGGTGGAAGTGAAAACTGGCAGCCGTTTTAACCGACCTTAAATACAGCCATTTATGCTGCAAAATTGCTTCGTTTCCCTCGAAACCCGTAAACGCCGTATCCTTAATTTGACTGGTAACCGGCTCGCATCAGTGCGATCCGTGAATGTCTCTGATCAGGTGGCGATTCTAAAGTTGCTAGCACGTCTGTCAAATGTCTATTCGCAATTTCAATCCAAGTTTTCGTAAACGCCAACAAACCCTTTCCGAGTTTTCAAAAAAGAGTGAAAAACCAGCCAAGTCCCTACGTGTTTCCAGTGTTGATAAAATGTCGTTTGCCACGCACCGGAGAGTTTGCCTTGGAAAATGCCCCTTCGATTCGGACTTCTCGTTCGAACAGAAATACTTCCCAAAAGAAATCGATACAAGAACGTTTTGCACTTGAAAGTTGCCCACGTAAATCCGCTTTACTTACTGACCAGCAGCCGACATGATCAACCCACGAAACTCATCACTGATTTCAAAACCACCACTGGGCTGGTTAATTTCCATCAGTACCGCCGTGCGCTGAACCGGGTTCCTCCTGTCAATCACATCCGGATCTTTCATAATTAAACCGCCTGTCAGCTTGCCACCGAAGTTTCCAAGGTATAAGCCTGCCCAATGAGTAGGCTGAGGCTTGAGCCCAAAATGCCCGGTGGCCAGTCTAAGCAGTCTTCCTGAATCGCCCACCCAACCACGAAACGTGATTCGTTGCAGGCGGTGGTTGGCGTCGAAGTAGTACGTCTGCGATCCGTGCAGGTCCCATGAATTGGTCCCCGTCACCATCGCCGTCCGCAGTCCGTGCAGCCGCGCGTCCGCCGGCACAGTAGAAATGCGCTCAAATCGTTGCTTGACCCAGTTTGGATCGATGTTGAAACGGAAGACCTCACGAAAATCATTCACCGGCACAAACGACATCGGCTCAACCGTCAAATCGGGACCAGCGGCCGTCCCGCGATAGACTTTGGTCTCGGCCGCGCCGAAATCGGGTGTCAAACCGGCAATGTCCGGCGTTCCGGCCCAACTGGCCGGCATCCCGGCGACCGGAGGAATTCCTCCTGCTCTCGAAGCCACACCAGGCAAACCAGTGGTCACTCCCCACGCGTCAGAGGCAGTCATCGAATTTTGTTGTGACGGTAAAGCGACAGGAGAAACGGGGACTGCCGGCACCTGTGCCGGTGCGTTTTGCATTGCCGGGAGCACGAAGGGCTGCGTGGCACCGGGCTGCGCTGCGCCCGCTAACGTGCTGGCCTGCTGTGTTGGCGTCGCGGCGGCGCGTCCGTTTGCCAGTGCCGGGTTAACGGCCTGATAGGCAGGTATGGAATGAAAAATGGACTGCGCCGGTACTGTTCCACCATAAACGTCCGACGGTTTATCAAACCGGCTGCCGGAAACACTGGCAGGATTCGGCACACGCTGATCCTGAAAATCCTGTGGCCATGAGGCGGTTGGGTTAACCGGCGGCGCTGAGGTGCTTTTTTGATAGATCAGCGGAAGGGCAATCACGCTGGCAATCAAGGCCGGAAAGAGAATAGATTTGAACATAGTGAAGCTCTGATTCAGTTCTTCCTTGGGGAAAAAGTGCACCAGGACTGGATGAACCACAGATGGAAAAAAATCCCAATCGGCAGTGACCTGGTACCCCGTATTCCTGAATCGACTTGAGCCGCAAAATTTCTGATGAAAACCGATCGCAGCCCTGCGACCGGCGCTGTCAACATTGATGGTGAAATCATCCCATTCTGTCTACCCGTCATCCCGGGTAGAACTACTGACCAAAGTGCTCTTTCACCCACTCAAAATCAACGCCCAACAGTGCCGCGACGTAAACATCAGGATCGTCGTAGTCCTTGCGTCTGACATCGCAGTGATAACCCAATTCTTCAATCCTGGTTTCTGCGCGCTCGGTTGGCAGTTTCCGCCGCACCTGTTTAAGGAAAGTGACAAAATCCTCCGTGGTCAGCGCTTCCTCGAAGCTCTCATACCGCTTCAACAGGTGACCGCGATTGTTCTGCAGGATCAACTGATGACAGAAGGTAGCAATTTCCCTCATCTGCATCATCGATGCACAAACACCTGTCATGACCAGTGCCCGATCCCGGTCCTGCATCATGCGGCGCGACTTAAACGCCTGAGACAGTCTTGCAAAAATCACCAGTTCGCGGGACGGATCGATAAACATGCGGCAGTCGGTTTAATCGTAAGAAGGGTCTCAAAATATCATCGCGCTTCAATATACACGGTTATCGCGATGCGAGAACCGGAAACCGGAGATTTGACCGATGGTATTGCGCCCCAAACGTGTTTACCATAGCGGACATGGATCCCACCGTTCGCGACGACTATCTGTGGCTGCTGTCCGGCAGCGCTACCGCACTTCTCAAACAAACAGAAGAGGACTTTCGCACTCAGGTCAACACACTGACGATCAACAAGAATCTGAGAAAAAAGACCTCGCCAACTCGCGCGGCCATCGTCATTGAGCAAGTCCTGCTGCGTCTACGGGCCAAAGCAAAATTTGAACGCGCCAACGAACTTTTTTTTACTCGCCGCTCTCTCGAACAGGCCACCAGCACCCGCATCGCCGCTCACAAGGCCAAGCGGTTCGCCAATATGGCTTCGGTCGCTGATGTGTGCTGCGGCATCGGTGGTGACCTGATGGCGTTAGCTGGGCGCGAGATGCAATCGGTTGCTGCCGCCGAAACCGTCGGCATTGATGTGGACGAACTGACGGCCATGTTTGCCAACAGAAATCTGCAGGTCCTTGGCCTCCAACACGCACAGGCGACACAGAATTCCTTCGAGAAATTTTCACTCGATCGCTTTCATGCGATTCACATTGATCCGGATCGGCGAGTCAAAAACCGAACGGTGCGCGGTGACTTTTTTCAGCCCGCACTGGGTGACATTCAGCAACGCCTCGGGCGCGACCAAAGTCTGGCGATCAAGGTTGCTCCCGCCACACCACCACACCGCAGCACGCCCACGGAATCCGAAATCCAGTGGATCGGCGACAACCGCGAGTGCAAAGAACAGGTCATTTGGTCCGGCCCGATCACGGAAAATCCCGGCTGCCGCACAGCGACTTACGTGAATTCACAGCACCAGGCGTTCCATTTCACGGCCACTGCCAAAGAATTCGAACGATCGCGCCCCAAACCGCCGGAAAAACTTGGCCCCGCCATTTATGAACCGCATCCAACCGTCCTGGCAGCCGGCCTGGTGAACGCACTGGCCAGGCAAATGCACTTACGTCCGATCGATGGTGCAATTGACTATCTGACCGGCATTCCGACCACGAAGTGCGCACTGTTGCGAAAATATCGTATCGATGTGGAAATGAAACTGAACCTGAAACTGCTGTTCAAGGAACTTCGCCAGCGGAAGATTGGCATGATCGTGGTAAAAAAACGCGGCGTCGATAAAGCCATCATCGAAAATATTCAAGCGCTGAAAATCGCCGGTGAAAATAAAGCCACCATTATCGCCACCCGTCATAACGGACGACGCCTGGCGCTAATCACCAACATCGAAAAAGCATCCTGACGATGCAAAAAAGGATCGAGAGTACATTGGGGATCATCAACAAAATCATTGGCAGCGCGTGGTTGCCCGTTCAGCTAAATGCGCTGGCCGAACGAACCGGTGACCAACGGACACTTAAACTGCCTTACTTGAACCAACTGGCCAACCATGCCCAGCCCCTGCTGATCAATCTCCCGGAGACCACACCTTCAGTAACTGTGGAGCGGTCTGACGAAAAATTGAACCACAATGCTTCCAAGTAGGGTTTGCTGGATTCGGCCAACACGCCGTAAACACCCTTTTGATCAATTCGGACTAATCCCTGACGATAGTGATCAAACAGATGTTGGTCCAACAAATTCCCTGTCACGCGCACCGTGGTCAGCGCACCCTTGGTCGCCGTCGAAACCTGATTCAGACTGTATACCGTCAACGTGCTTGAAATTTCAAACAGCGACGTTTCATTCCGGCTGGCCAGCGTGTGCATCTCCTCCCACAACCGGTTAAGTTCCACTTGGGGAAGCACTTTGGTCGGATCGATTTTCTCCAGTTGCGCCTGAGTGTCGGCGATTGTCTTCCGTAACCCGTCTACACTCAGTGGCGGCGCCCCCAACGCCCCGGTTGTGTGGGCCGATGCGGTGCCAATCACCTCCAACAACTCCGCCGTATTGGAAATTGTCGATTCTTGGGCAATCACCCCCTCCTTCTTCAATTCCGTAGCCAGTTCATTCAGGTAGGTCTGCGAACCGTATGCCAGATCGCTAACGATCGCCAGCACGGTAATCGGCGACAGGTGCAGCGTCGCAGTTCCCGCCAGGTCGAGAAACGTCCCCACCGTTTTTTTAGCCACATAGTCTTCCACTCCGGCATCTGCTTCAGGCGATTCAGGCGATTCAGAGTCGTTCGACTCAGCAACACCGGCATGGTGGTCGCCGGGACCATTGGCGGGGAGTTTTACTCCGGCCACATCCCGGTTCAGCATGTCCAACATCTCCTGCACGAACTTGCTGTAGGTTGTGGAATCGCGGAACGCCTGCGGCACCAGCAGCGCAGCCGATTCGTTAATCGCACCACCAACCATCGCCGCAGTCCCGCGCAACGCGCGTTCGGGCAACGTCAAACCATACATCAAATAACGATGGACCTGATCGATCCCCGGATCGTCAGCCTCTGAACCGTGGGGCGCATTCGAATTCGATGGATGGTGAAATGGCATGCGAAATAAAGGCGAAAAATTGGAATTTCAAACGGTTTAGTTGGTGTCGGCCAACCAACTGTACGGCGATGTGGTTTCAGGTGCCTGCTGGACGCAGAACCGGGCAATCTGTCCCGTCGTCAAGCCGCCAAACGACTTGTCCAGCCCGAGCGCCTCGGCACCATTGATTGTCCCGATTTCGACAATTTTTTCTATTGGCACCTCGGGATGACGGCGGTGAATTTCTTTCAGTTCCCACAACAAGTCGAGGTCCGGATTGGACGCAAGAGAATCCGTACCGACTGCTACGTTGATCGCGCGGTCCAACATCTCCTCCAGCGGATATCGTGCATGTCCAAAATAAGCATGGGTCCGGGGGCAAAACACCACCGACATACGGTCTCGCACGGTTGCGATAAAGTCCAGCTCATCCATTGTCAGGTAATTGCCATGAATAATCAGAGACGACGCGCAACGCGCGACCTCCTTAAGAATCGACAGGATGGATCCATACCGACCGTATGCCGTCGGTCGCCACACGTCAAATGACCGCAGCATATCCAGAAACGGACCCGTTTTATTTTCCACAAACTCACGTTCGGCCCGCGTTTCGGCAAGATGCATGGAGACGGAGCATTGCTTTTGCCGTGCCAGCGACATTAGTGAATCGAACAACCGGTCGCCAACGGAATACGGCGCATGGGGACTGAGTGCGGCGGAGACGCTGTCCCATGGAGAATCGGCAAAGAATTGTTCGGCTTCGGAAATTTTCTGGTCAATAACCCCGTCGTCCGATCCGAGTTGTTCGAAGAACACTTGTACTGATGCGGGGCAGGGCAGGGCACCCGCATAATCTTTCAGCACCAGTGGTGTGGTAGCGATTTCGCCAATCGCAGCCACACCGTATCGCGCCGATTGCTCGAGGCCGATTTTTATCACGTCCGCTTTGCTGGCACGACCGGCGCGCCCTCGAAACCTGATCACTTCGCCAATCCAATCGGTAAACTCCATCCCGGCACTCCCCAAAGGAGCCGACAAATCACTGAACTCGAGATGCGTATGAGCATTAACCAGCCCCGGCAAGATCACCGACGACGCAAAAACCGTTTCGTCAGTTCCGGTCGGCATCCGGGATCTTGGTCCCAGAAATATGATTCGGTCATCGCTGTCTACCACCAATGCCGCGTTGGCGATCGGTGGAGTAGCAACGGGTAATATCCAGTCTGCAAGATACGATTTCATCAAACGTCGTTGCGCGGGCGATCAGCCCGGGTCCAGATTTCCTGACGTAGTAAAACCAGCTTTCAGTCTGGCCGTTTTGCGTGGGTTGGCGTGGGTCACGCATAACGACGCACGCAAGAACGTAGAGCGCCAAATCTGGTCGCTCCACTGGCTGGCGCCGTAGCCACGAAGCATCTACCACTATCGCTGGCGAGCGACAGCGCGTGAAGAGGACTTCGGTGCGGATTTTCTACCGTTGGCGTTACTGCGACGCTTCCTGCCGGAGTTGGACCGTTGTTTGCCCTGTCCGGCGCTTCCTGCCCCACTCCCGTCGGCACTCGAACCGCCGTTTCGTGACCCATAATTACCCCGCCCGCGCGCACCACGCGAGTTTCGCGCCCCGCTCGATCCACCACGGCCACGCGCCTTGTTGGCCGTCGGTGCAGGTGCCTTTACCTCACCAAATGGCAATTCCAGTTCAAACTGAACATCAATCAATTTTTCGATCGCCCGGAGCTCAGATCGTTCTTCGGGCGTACACAGCGAAATCGCAATGCCATCGGCACCCGCGCGACCGGTCCGCCCAATGCGGTGCACATAGCTTTCCTCTTCTACTGGCATGTCGTAGTTAACCACATGAGACACGCCATCAATATCAATTCCGCGCGCCGCCACATCCGTCGCCACTAGGACCGAGATTTTGCCTTTTCGAAACGCCTCCAGCGCCCGTTGCCGCGCGTTCTGGCTTTTGTTTCCGTGGATCGCCAACGCTCCAATTTTGGCTTGCTCCAGTTTTCTGACGATCACATTGGCGCCACGTTTGGTACGCGTGAACACGATTGTCTGGTCAACCGATTTGTCAGCAAGGATCTCTTTGAGCATCGTGAACTTGTTGCCGCGATCGAGCATCAACATGCGCTGTTCGATTCGTTCCACGCTGGGCGATTCTGGCGTGACGTTGACCGAGACAGGCTGGTACAGCAACTGCTGCGACAGCTCGCGCGCTTTATCTGACATCGTCGCCGAAAAAAACAACGACTGACGCTGTTCGGGTAATTTGGCAATAATCTTTCGCAGTGCGGGCAGAAACCCCATATCCATCATGCGATCAGCTTCGTCCAGTACAAAAATCTGGACGCTGCCAATATCGATGTGTCCCTGCTGCATCAAATCCATCAATCGGCCCGGTGTGGCGATCAGAACGTCGACACCCCGTTTGAGCGCTTTCACCTGACGGTCCTGATTAACGCCACCGTAGACCAATGCCTGACTGAATTTCATGTGTTTGCCGTAGGTGGCAAAACTATCGCCAATCTGAATGGCCAGTTCGCGCGTGGGGGCCAGCACCAATGCCGTCGGGCTTTTAGGTAGTAGTTCTGGTTTTTCGTAGCCGATGTAGTCCAAAATTGGCAACGCAAACGAAGCCGTTTTTCCGGTCCCCGTTTGGGCACAGCCCAGAATATCTTTACCCTCAATAGCTGGCGGGATGGTCTGGGCCTGAATCGGAGTTGGCGTCTGGTAATTTTGGTCAGAGAGTGCTTTTTTCAGTGGTGCGTACAGGTCAAGTGATTCAAAGTCGTTCAATTAAATTCTCGCGAAAAATGGTTTGGTTGTGGAAAAACGTTTGCAAGTCTTGCGTCGCGGTTCTTCCCAATAAATGAACAGACGTAACGATACGACTGCTTTTCGCCGTAGTGGGTGCAGCGATCGCGCTGCCGGGATGGACGAATAATTTCGTCACACCCTCTGTATCAAGAAGGAACCGGTTTTTTCCTGCCATGCGAAGGTACAAAACAATGCACACCACATTTGGCGAGGTCAACACAACCGATTTCGTAAGCAGACGGCGAATCTACAACGTGCCGATTTAGAAACCAGACTTTTGTCAGGTAAATGAACCACCGGGCTCTGACAACCTTGTCGGCCCTAGCATTTCAACTAATTCTGTTTCAGTCCTTTATTTATGCCCCGCAGTTCTTGATATCCTTGCTGCGGGGATTTCGTCGAAGTGTACCTGCCAACCGGAAAAATACCAATCGCAAATCGCCAAAACCAAAAAAACACAGGTTTTCCCCGAATTTTCCCGGGCAGAGTGCTGGTTTCGCGCGTCAGGACGCATCGCACTGCGCTCTCCACCCCGCCGAACTCAAACGACAGCAAAGCCCCCAAGCAAACTAGGACAGAGGGCCTCCCATTTATTCCCGACGCTGCCAATCGTCGGTTCGAAACGGACTGGCGGGTAAGCCTGTTTCGTTGGTCAAATTGCACCCCGCCGGATTATCAGCCCAAGCGTAACGCACCGCGACCGGCGATTTGACTGCGTTGCATGAAACAACAACCGCTTGGCCGTCGATCATTGCGTCAGCCCGGTAAAACTTGCGGTCCGCACCACAGAGCTCAAATCGCTCCAGCCGCTCACCGCTGGCAATTGCCAGCCCCTGGGCAAATTCAAACTGCAGACGAACCTTGTCGCCTTCCACCGCCATTGATTTGTACATGGGTCCTGAATACTTGACATTTTTGTCATAGTCTTTGGCCAACGCGATCAACGCCAAGCGTCGGCCCACATCCTGTTTGTTTTTTGGATGAATGTCGCGCGCCTCTCCAATGTCGATGATCACCGCCTGCCCTGTTTTGGGCACCGACAGTGTCATGGACTGAGCCTCACGTAATTCTGCCCACTGGCTATCGTAGGGAGTTTTCTTGGCCGCTCTGTAATTGGCCAGTTGCACCCAGTAAAACGACATCTCGTTCTCCCACTTACGACGCCAGTCCTCAATCAACAGTGGCATCAGTGTTCGGTACTGCCGTCCTCGGTCAGAGTTGGATTCACCCTGGTACCAGATTGTCCCGCGCACGGCCAATGGAACCAGCGGATGGATCATCGCATTGTGCAAAATCATCGGTCGATTTGGACCTGAACCGTTGCCTTGGGGGCGCGGGCCAAGTTTTTCGGTTGCCGGTTCCAGCCGGAACTTCCAGAGTCCTGCCAGGGACACAGGCGTTTCTCCCACGGGTCCGATCGAGAGATCTTTCGCATCACCGACGATACCCCCGTTGAGGTTTCCGTCGGTCACCTTCACCGCAATCGATAGTTCGTCGGTTCCCGCGAGATCGGCAGAAACATCGTACAGTCGTTTTGTGTCCCACATCCCGGTCTCTCCAACTTTGCTGCCGTTGACATAGGTCACATCGGCATCGTCGATTAGCCCCAGCGACAGTTTCAATGCCTTACCCTTCCATTGCTGAGGAACCGCGACTTTTCTTCGGTACCAAGCCACCCCATCGACCCCTTTATGCCCCTGCCGCTCCCAGTGACCGGGTAATTTCTGCTGTCCCCAACCAGAGTCGTCCAGCGCGGCGGATTGCCATGTTTCAGCCGGTACGCGTTGCATTTTGCGATAGTTCTTCATCCATGCATCCACCTTCATGGCCAGC